>DATJJB010000672.1:0-4073 GCA_035492655.1 Kutzneria sp.
GATGCCCGACCTGCTCGGCCCGGTCGGCCAGCGCTACGCCTTCGTGTCCGACCTGACCGCCGCCCGCATGCTCATCACGCCCGACCTGGTCGAGGCGGCCGAGGAGATCGGCGGCGACGTCACCGTGGTCTGGCTGGAGGACGACTGGGTGCTCGCGGCCGCGCCGCCCGGAGCCAGCCCGGCCCGCCTGGAGCGGCTGCTGCGCGACGTCGGCGAACTGGCCGATGTGGTCGACCCTTTCGAGGCCGACACGCCCAGTGACGAGCCCGCCTCCGACGACAACGGCGGCGAGGTCTACCGGCCGTCCTTCGGTGGCCGCAACCCGGCCTGAGGTGTGTTTTCGGCGCTGATCGGCCGGTAACGTCTCGCGCCATGGCCACCTGTCTCGTCACCGGCGCAACCTCCGGCATCGGCGCCGCCTTCGTGCGCCGGTTCGCCTCCGACGGCGACCGCCTCGTGCTCGTCGCCCGCACCGAAGCCCGGCTCGTCGAGCAGGCCGAGGAGCTCAAGCGCCGGTTCGGCGTGGACGCGGAGGTGCTGCCGGCCGATCTTTCGAGCGTCGAGGGGCGGGCGGCCGTGGAAGCCCGGCTGCGCGACGCCTCCCGGCCGGTCGACGTCGTGGTCAACAACGCCGGTTTCGGCACCTCCGGCGAGTTCTGGACCTCGCCGGTGGAGGACATGCAGCAGCAGCTGGACGTCAACGTCACGGCGGTGATGCGGTTGACCCACGCTGCCCTGGAAACGATGGTGCCGCGCGGCGCCGGCGTGATCATCAACGTGTCCAGCGTCGCCGGCTTCATGCCCGGCCGCGGCTCCACCTACTCGGCCAGCAAGGCGTATGTCACGTCGTTCACCGAAGGGCTGTCCATCGCCCTGGCCGGCACCGGCGTGCGACTGCTCGCGCTGGCCCCCGGCTTCGTGCACACCGAGTTCCACGAGCGGGCCGGCATCGACATGGCCAAGACGTCCGAGCTGTGGTGGCTGGACGCCGACCAGGTCGTCCGCGAGTGCCTCGCCGATCTGGGGCACGGCAAGACGGTCAGCATTCCCGGCCTCCAGTACAAGGCGGTCGTCGGCCTGTCGCGGCTGGTGCCGCGCGGATTGGTGAGGAGGATCGCCGGGCGCGTCGCCGCCGGCCGCGGCCGGACGTGAGAAGGTGTGAACCCGTGCGAGTGGAATCTCCGGCGAAGTCCGAACTGGCCCGTCTTGTCTCCGAACTAGCCGTCGTGCACGGCCGCGTCACCCTGTCCTCCGGCAAGGAGGCCGACTACTACATCGACCTGCGGCGCGCCACGCTGCAGCACGCGGCGGCCCCGCTGATCGGCAAGCTGCTGCGGCAGCTCACCGCCGACTGGGACTACGTCGCCGCCGGCGGCCTCACGCTCGGCGCCGACCCGGTGGCCTGCGCGATGATGCACGCCGCCGCGGCCGACGGCGAGGTGCTCGACGCGTTCGTGGTGCGCAAGGAGGCGAAGGCGCACGGCATGCAGCGGCGGATCGAGGGCATCGAGGTCGCCGGGCAGCGGGTGCTCGCCGTCGAGGACACGTCCACCACCGGCGGCAGCGTGCTCACCGCCGTCGACGCGCTGCGCGAGGCCGGCGCGATCGTGGTCGGCGTGGCGACGGTTGTCGACCGCGACACCGGGGTACGGGAAGCCATCGCGGAGGCCGGGTTGGAGTACCGGTACCTTCTCGATCTCTCGGATCTCGGTCTGTAGGAGTCGTCCTTTGGTCGCTGTCCTGTCCGTCGTGGTCGTGCTGCTGTTGGTCGCGCTCGGGATCACGTTGAGCCACCACAGATTCACCGTGCAGCGCGGGACGGTCGAACGGATGTGGCGGCGGGTGGACGCCGAGCTGCAACGCCGGCACGACCTGATCGGCGGCATCGTCGCGGTGACCAAGGCCGGCGGCGTGAACGTGAGCCAGATCGTGCAGGCGCGGTCGATGGCCATGTCCAGCCGCGGCGCCGGGCCGGTCGCGCAGAGCCTTGCCGAGCAGCTGCTGCACGAGGAGCTGACCGGCTTCCTGGCCGGCGTGCCGGCGGCGGTGCGCGAGGGGCGGGACTTCGGGCTGCTGTGGGAGCAGATGGGCGAGAGCGACGAACGGGTGGCAGCGGAATCCCGTGACTACAACGACAGCGTGCACGCGCTGAACCGCCGGATCGTCGCGTTCCCCAGCAACATCGTGGCCGCCGTGGGCAAGGTGGCCCGCGGGCAGTACTTCCTGCCGGGCGGTCGGACCCGGTGAGCGAGGAGTCCTTGCCCCAGGACGAGCTCGGCCCGACGGAGTGGGTCGCGGCCGGGTACGAGGTCGGCGTCGGGCCGTGGCCGGGACCATGGCCCGACGACCCGCGCTACGACCCCGAGCTGCTGGCCGAGGGCGACCGGCGCAACGTGGTCGACCACTACCGGTACTGGCGGCGCGAGGAGATCGTCGCCGACCTGGACCGGCGGCGGCACCCGTTCCACGTCGCCATCGAGAACTTCCAGCACGACCACAACATCGGCACCGTCGTGCGCACCGCCAACGCCTTCGCCGCTCGCGCCGTGCACATCGTCGGGCGGCGGCGGTGGAACCGGCGCGGGGCCATGGTCACCGATCGGTACCAGCATCTGCACCACCATGAGGACGTCGAGTCGCTGGTGGCCTTCGCGCGGTCGGCCGGGCTGGAGATCGTGGCCGTCGACAACACTCCCGGCTCGGTGCGGATCGAGAACACCGCACTGCCCAAGGACTGTGTGCTGCTGTTCGGGCAGGAAGGGCCAGGGCTCTCCACCGCCGCGCAGGCCGCCGCCGACATGGTCGTGTCGATCGCCCAGTTCGGGTCCACCCGGTCGATCAACGCCGGCGTGGCCGCCGGCATCGTGATGCACACCTGGGTGGCGCAACACGCCGACCTTCATACGTCCTGGTGATCACGGTGTCTGCGGAATCGATCAAGCGCGCACCATGGATCGGTGACGGACTCCCCCGCGTTGTGGGCCGCCCGGGCAGCCATGGCCGAGCGGGCTGTGCGGACCAGACATCTGCGCCGGCTGTGGGGCCTGCCCCGCACCCTCATCGCCGTCACCGGCTGGCCGGCCGGCAGCCGTCGGCTGCACGTGCCCTGGCACTACTGGTGGCAGGCGCACCTGCTCGACTGCCTCGTCGACGCCCAGCTCCGGTCGCCGTCGCCGGATCGGCTGCGTGACATCTCGCGGCTGATCGACACCGTTCGGCTGCGCAACCGGCGGCGGTGGCTCAACCGCTACTACGACGACATCGCCTGGCTCGGGCTGGCCCTGTGGCGGGCCGGCGAGGAGCTGGACGTCCGGCGGCCGTCGGCTCTCGACGAGATCCGGCAGCGCCTGCGTGACGGCTGGACCGACCATGGCGGCGGCGGGATCTGGTGGCGTACCAAGGACAATCTCAAGAACGTGCCGGCCAACGGCCCGGCCGCCATGCTCTTCACCCGCCTCGGCGACCGCACCGACCTCCACCGGGCTATGTCCATTGTGGACTGGATCGACGAGTGGCTGGTCGACCCCGACACCGGTCTCGTGCTCGACGGCCTGCGCGTCGATCCCGCCGGCGAGGTCTCCGGCGTCGTCGAGTGGGTTTTCACCTACTGCCAAGGCGTTTACCTCGGGGCGTGCGTCGAGCTCTTCCTCGCCACCGGCAACCACACCTGGGCCACCCTCGCCCGGCGCACCGTGCTCGCCGTCGCCGAGCACATGGTCGGCGAAGGCGGCGTGCTCCCCGGCAACGGCGGTGGCGACGGTGGCCTGTTCGCCGGCATCCTCGCCCGCTACCTCGCCCACGCCGCCATCGTCCTCGACGACAAGGACGCCGCCCAGATCGTCTACCTCTCCGCCGACTCCGCCTGGCGCAACCGTCTGGAACTGGGCAGCGGTCCGTTGTTCGGCCCCGAGTGGGTCATGCCCGCCGCCCGTGGCCGCCGCCGGGCCGAGCGCGACCTCTCCGTGCAGCTCTCCGCCTGGATGCTGCTGGAGGCCGCCGCCGTGCTGGAGCGCAACGACGTCCATCCCCACATGGGTTGACCTCGACCTTGGTCGAAGTCGCATCCTGGGGAT
>DATJJB010000673.1:0-12117 GCA_035492655.1 Kutzneria sp.
CGACCACCCCGACCAGCCGGGCGTACTCCGCCCGACGACGCTCACCGGATTCCTCGACGAAGCCCCACAGCTCCTTCAGCTGCCACTGCCACGCTTCACGCGGCATTCCCGGGTTCTCCGACATAGCACCATCTTACCCCCACATGGACATCAACTTCCCTTGCGCACCAACACATACACGATCGTGGCGTGCCCTGAAACCCACTTTAGGAAAGCGCTTTCCCAGCCGAACCACCCGCCCAACGCACCACAACCACAACGGCAGCCCCCGCCCTGTCCAGGCCGCAGTAAACGCACACCCCACCCAACCCGCGCCGCACCAACCACCTCCACCACCCGCACGACTCGCGATTCCCCTTCGCCACAACAGTTTTGGATTCGGGGAGCGGACCAAGAGGAGGAGAGGAAGAAGGCGGCGCAGGCACCAAAACCCAACGAACCCATCATAAAAGAAGCCCCGCCCGGGGAACTTCCGGGCGGGGCAACGGACTTGCTAAGCAAGCATCACTTCAACAGCGGGGACAGTGCCGAGATGAGGGCGTGGCTGTCGGAGTCCTGGCTGATCTCCCAGGCCATCGCGCCGCGCAGCCCCCAGCCCTTGATGAGCGTGGTGCGCTCGGCGACGGACTTGGGGTCGGAGTAGGCGATCACGGTGGGAACCGTTGCCACGTAAGGGGTGGCGCAGGTGCCGTCGGCGTTGAAAGCCGAGCACAGGTTGTGCACGCCGGCCGGGTTGAACAGCCAGGGCTCGCCGGACTGGGCGTCCCAGTTCGCCGTGTAGCCACCGGTGCCGACGATCTTGGCGGTGTCGACGAGGTCGTGGTACGTGGGCTGCGGCTTCTGGTCGGGCACCAGGCTGTTGGGGTCGAGGCCGCTGTTGTCGGACTTCGCCCACAGACCGGAGGCGCGCAGGTACTGGTTGCCGTAGAAGGGAACGCCGACGACGACCTTGTTGGGTGGCACGCCGTTGGCCAGGTAGTACTGGACCGTGCCGACGGTGTTCCAGGACGGGTCCGCGGCGTTGGGGTCGCGGAAGCTGTGCGTGAACAGGGTGTCGGGCGCGGCCACGCCGCCACTGGGGATGTTGTAGTCGTAGGTCATGATGTTGACCCAGTTCATCGGCGCGATCGCCGCGGTGAGCTCCCAGTAGTCGCCGGCCTTGGAGGTGGCCGGGAACGCCGCGGTGAGCAGGTGGTCCGGGCCGAGCTGGCGACGGAACTCCTGCATGAGCAGCGTGGCGTTGTGCTTGTCGGCGGGCCCGGCGTCGGGGTTGCCGCCGGCGAACTGGGTCGGGTACTCCCAGTCGATGTCGATGCCGTCGAACACGCCCTTGGCGGCGCCGGGGGCCAGGCCGGGGATGTTGCCGTTGATGAAGGTGTCCACACAGGATTTCACGAAGTCCTGCCGGCGCTGCGCGGTCGCCGCGACGTCGCTGAAGTACGTGGACTTCGTCCAGCCGCCGAGGGAGATCTCCACCCGGAGACCGGGGTGGGCCTTCTTCAGCTTGAGGATCTGGTTGAAGTTGCCGAACAGCGGCTGCCCGGCGACGTCGCCGACGCCGTCGACGGCCAGGGACGCGTCGAGCGGCCGCTGGTAGTCGGCCCACGGGTCCAGGATCGAGCACCCGACGGCGCCGGTGGCCTGGTCGAACGTGGGCGCGCCGAAGGCGTACTGGATGACGTTCAGCTTGTCGGCCGGGATGTCCTTGACGTTGTAGCCACGTCCATAGACGTCCCAGTCGGCGAAGTAGGCCGACACGACGCGGCCGTCGTCCTGCCGGGGGTGGTGGTTGGCAGTCGCGGCCACGGCCGGAACCGCCAGCAACGGGCCGGCCATCGCGATCACGGCCGCCGCGACGGCGACCCTGCCTCTGGTGCGGGGCATGTCCAGCTCCCTGGTTGGTCTACACCAATTGGTGGCCACACCCTCCGCCCGGCGATCACGCAAGTCAAGAGGCCGCATGGGTCGGAAGCCAACCGTCCCAAGGGAGTTGCCCAAGTGACTGCATATTCCGTCACGGAAAGCGATACAGGGGATGACTACCCGTGTCTGTCCACAAACGCCCCGGCGGAAAGCCACATGCGCTTCCTATGTGGCATCTGCTGCCACATAGGAAGCGCATGTGCGACTACACGGGAAGCGGGAGCTCGGTGCCGGTGGCGGACCGCAGCGCCGAACGCATGGCCTCGCGCGGGGCTTCCTGGCCGGTGAACCAGCGGACCTGGGCGAAAGCCTGGTGCAGCAGCATGTCCAGGCCGGTGACGAGCCGGGTGCCCTGCTGCTGCGCGGCAGCGGCCAGCGGCGTCGGCCACGGGTGGTAGATGACGTCGAAAACGCAGCCGGCACGGACGACGTCTGCGGCCACTACCTCAACGGCCCCGGTCGGCACGGTGCTGACCACGAGATCGGCCGAGGCGCACAGCGAGGCGAAATCGGCGGTGTCCCAGCGGATCAGGTCGACCTCGAGCCCAATACGCGCGGCGCAGGCCAACGCCTCATCGGCCCGAGCGGGGTCCCGCACGACGATCGTGGCGGCGGGGATCTTGAAGGCCTCCAACGCGGTCAGCGCGGCGGTCGCGGTCCCACCGGCCCCGAGCACCACGGCCCGGCCACCGTCCGGCACTCCCCCGGCGGCGGTCAGCGACCCGACGATGCCCTCGACATCCGTGCAGTCGGCCAGCCAGCCACCGGAAGCACGAGGCACCAGGGTGTTGGCGGCACCGACGAGCTCGGCGACCCGGGTGCGCTCGTCGGCGTACGCCAGCGCGGCCCGCTTGCCGGGCATGGTCACGGCCAGCCCGGCCCACTCCGGCCCGAGCCCGTCCACGAACCCGGGCAGCTCCTCGGCGGTGCACAGCACCCGCGAGAACGTCCAGTCGCCCAGTCCCAGCTCCCGGTACGCCGCGCCGTGCAGCACCGGCGACAGCGAATGCTCGATCGGCGAGCCCAAGACCGCCGCCTGACGTCCCCCCACCTAGAACACTCCCGCCAATTGGGCCTTGTGGGCGTTCTCGTCCTGCTCGGCCTGGGTGACGGCGAAGCAGGAGTTGCCGGCCTTGTCGCACTTGACGAAGAACAGCCACGGACCGTCGGCCGGTTTCTGCGCGGCGGCGATCGCCTCCGGGCTCGGCGAGGAGATCGGCGTCGGCATGAGCCCGGTGTTCAGGTAGGTGTTGTACGGCCCCGGCTTGGCCCGGTTCTCGTCGGACGTCCGGATCAGCGGCTGGTCGAGCACGTAGTTGATGGTCGAGTCGTCGCCCATCGGGATGCCCTGGGCCAGCCGGTTGTAGATCACCCGCGACACCTTGGTGAAGTCCGAGGTGATGGCCTCGCGCTCGATGAGCGAGGCGATGATCAGGATCTGGTACGGCGACATGCCGGTGTCCTGCGAGGTCTGCGGCAGCGTGGCCAGCTTGGCCCCGGACTGCGTCAGAATGGACCGCAGCAGCGTGACGGCGTCGGTGCCGGGCTTGACGTCGTACACACCGGAGACGATCAGGCCCTCCAGCCGGTGCACCGGGTCGGCCTTGGCCACGGCCGGCGCGGCCCAGCTGGGGATACCCAGCTTGGTCGGGTCGGCGGTCTGCACGGCCTTCTTCACGTCGTCGGCCGACACGCAGTTCTTGGTGCCGTTCAGCGTCACACAGCTGGCCGCGGCCAGCTGGGACAGGATGCCCGGCTTCGTCGTGTTGTCGGGGTTCTTGGTGTCGTCGAGCTGCGTGCCGGCCTTGATCTGCACGTTGCCGACACGGCTGGCCGCCGACACGATCCGGGTCGCGGCGGCCTCGCCGGACATGTGCGTCTTCATCACGTAGAAGCCGGGCTGCACATTGCCGACCTCGGCGTTGCCGGCGGAGGCGTTGAGGAACGCCCGCACGGTCCGCACCACGTCCATGGACTTGAGCGTCTCGGCGATGTCGGTGATGGTGGCGCCGTTGTCCACCTGGACCAGCACGTCGGAGTCGCCGTCGCCGCTGTAGTTGCCGTAGCCGCCGACGCCGAGGTACACGCCGGCCCCGTAGTAGACGCCCCAGCCGCCGCCGATCAGCACGACCAGCAGGATGGCCAGCAGCACCAGCTTGCGCCGCGGTTTGGGCCGCTTCCTTCCGGTCTCCTCGCCGCTGTCGAACAGGTCGAGATCGCTGTCCTCGTGCTGCTCGACGTCGTTCACGTCGTTCACGACCGGCCCTCCCTGACGAGTGCGGCGGCCCGCGCGTCCAGCCACGCCTGGAGGATCTCCACGGCGGCGGCCTGGTCGACGACGGCACGCTGCCGCCGACCACGCACGCCGGCATCGGCGAGCACCCTGGTCGCGGTGACCGTGGTCAGCCTCTCATCGGCAAGACGCACCGGCATGTCGAGCCGTTCAGCCAACTGGCCGGCGAACTCGGTGGCGATCTCGGCGGCCGTGCCGTGCTTGCCGGCCAGCGTCCGCGGCAGGCCGACGACCAACTCCACGACCTCGTGCTCCCGCACCAACGCCACCAGCGCGTCCACGCTGCCCTCGCGCGGCAGCGTGACCAGCGGAGACGCCAGCATCGGCGACGGGTCGCTCAACGCGACGCCGACCCGAACCGAGCCGACGTCGACGCCGAGACGGCGGCCCGGCCCCGGCAGGAACTCCGGGACCGGCCGCCGCTTGTCCTTGCTACGCACCACGCTGGATCTCGGTCCGCAGGGCGGCAATGGCCTCCGGGATACCACCCGGCTGGGTGCCACCGCCCTGGGCCAGGTCGGGCTTGCCGCCGCCGCGGCCGCCGATGGCCGGGCCGAACACCGGCACGAGCTTGCCGGCGGCCAGGCCCTTGTCCCGGCCGGCGGCCGTGGTGGCGACCACGAAGCTGACCTTGTCGCCGTCGGCCGAGAACAGGGCGACCACGCCCGGCTTGTCGCCGAGGCGGCCGCGCACGTCCATGGCCAGGGCCCGCAGGTCGTTGCCGGCGACGCCGTCGGGAGCGGCGGCGGCCACCAGGAACATGCCGCCCAGGTTCTCGGCGCCGTCGGCCAGGGCGCCGCCCGAGGACAGCAGCTGGGCGCCGCGCAGCTTCTCCAGCTCCTTCTCGGCGGCCCGCAGCCGCTCGACGGTCTGCCCGATGCGCTCGGGCAGCTCCTCCGGGCGGGCCTTGAACTGCTCGGCCAGCTGCGACACCAGCACGTGCTCACGGGCCAGGAACCGGTAGGCGTCCAGGCCGACCAGGGCCTCGACCCGCCGCACGCCGGAGCCGATGGAGGCCTCGGACAGCAGCTTGATCACGCCGATCTCGCCGGAGCGGCCGACGTGGGTGCCGCCGCACAGCTCCTTGGAGTAGTCGCCGATGGTGACCACCCGGACCTGGTCGCCGTACTTCTCGCCGAACAGGGCCATGGCGCCGGACTTGCGGGCGGCGTCCATGGTCATGATCTCGGCCTGCACGTCGTAGTCGTGCAGCAGCACGTCGTTGACCTCGTCCTCGACGTCGGCCAGCACGCTGGCCGGCACGGCCCCGCCGGGCGAGGTGAAGTCGAAGCGCAGCCGCCCGGGGGCGTTGAGCGAGCCGGCCTGGGCGGCCGTCTCGCCGATGGCCTTGCGCACGCCGGCGTGCACCAGGTGGGTGGCCGAGTGCGAGCGGGCGATGGCGGTGCGCCGGGTGACGTCCACGTCGGCCTGCACGGCGGCGTCGAGCAGGATCTCGCCGGAGACGACCTTGGCCCGGTGCACGGTCAGGCCCGGCACCGGCGTCTGCACGTCGTGCACCTCGAGCACGGCGCCGTCGGAGACGATCCGGCCGGAGTCGGCCTGCTGGCCGCCGCCCTCGGCGTAGAACGGGGTGCGGTCCAGCACGACCTCGACCTCGGCGCCGGCCGGGGCGGCCGGCACGGACACGCCGCCGACCAGCAGGCCGACCACGCGGGCCTCGCTGCCCAGCTGGTTGTAGCCCAGGAAGTCGGTGCGCCCGTGGCCCTCGAGCACGGCCCGGTAGGCCGAGGCGTCGCCGTGGCCGGTCTTGCGGGCGGCGGCGTCGGCCTTGGCCCGCTGCCGCTGCTCGGCCATCAGCCGCCGGAAGCCGTCCTCGTCGACCTTGAGGCCCTGCTCGGCGGCCATCTCCAGGGTCAGGTCGATCGGGAAGCCGTACGTGTCGTGCAGCTGGAAGGCCTTGTCGCCGGACAGCGTGGCGCCGCCGGCCGACCGGGTCTCGTCGGCGGCCGTCTCGAACATCTTGGAGCCGGTGGTCAGCGTGGTGAGGAAGGCGTCCTCCTCGGCCCGCACCACGGCGTCCACCCGCTCGAAGCTGGTCACCAGGTCGGGGTAGGACTCGCCCATCTCGTCGCGCACCACGGCGGCGAAGGTGCCCAGCACCGGCTCGGTGATGCCGAGCAGGCGGGAGGAGCGCACGATGCGGCGCAGCAGGCGGCGCAGCACGTAGCCACGGCCCTCGTTGCCCGGGCTGACGCCGTCGTTGACGATCATCGTGCCGCTGCGGGCGTGGTCGGCGATGACGCGGAACCGCACGTCGTCGACGTCGTTGTCGCCGTAGCGCTTGCCGGACAGCTGCTCGGCCTTGGTGATCACGGCCCGGATCAGGTCGGTCTCGTAGACGTTCTCGACGTTCTGCAGCAGCATGGCCACCCGCTCGACGCCCATGCCGGTGTCGATGTTCTTGGCCGGCAGCTCGCCGATCGGCTTGTGCCCGTACTTGGGGCTCTGCTCGCCGCGGATGTCCTGCATGAAGACCAGGTTCCAGATCTCAAGGTACCGGTCCTCGTCGGCGACCGGGCCGCCGTCCTTGCCGTGCTCGGGGCCGCGGTCGTAGTAGATCTCCGAGCAGGGGCCGCCGGGGCCGGGCACGCCCATGTCCCAGTAGTTGTCCAGGCCGTCGCGGCGCTGGATGCGCTCCGGCGGCAGGCCGGCGATCTTCTGCCAGAGCTCGATGGCCTCGTCGTCGTCCTGGTACACGGTGACCCAGATGCGGTTCGGGTCGAAGCCGTAGCCGCCGTCGTCCTGGGACTTGGTGATCAGCTCCCAGGCCAGCGTGATGGCGCCTTCCTTGAAGTAGTCGCCGAAGGAGAAGTTGCCGGCCATCTGGAAGAACGTGTTGTGCCGGGTGGTCTTGCCGACCTCGTCGATGTCCGGCGTGCGGACGACCTTCTGCACGCTGGTGGCGCGCTTGTACGGGGCCGGGGCCTCGCCGAGGAAGTACGGCTTGAACGGCACCATGCCGGCGTTGACGAACAGCAGCGTCGGGTCGTCGAGGATGAGCGAGGCACTGGGCACGACGGTGTGGCCGTTGCGCTCGAAGTGCTCGCGGAAGCGCTTGATGATCTCGTGGGTCTGCACGGCAGTGTTCCTTGCGGGTTCAGGTGAAGGTGGGCACGGGCACGGCGGGCGGGAACTAGTTGCCGCCCGCCCTGCGCGCTCGCGCCTCGGCGCTACGCGAGTAGCTGTAGCCGGTCTTCTCCTGCACCTCGCGGGCCAGCTCGTCCTCGCGCTCGCTCATGCCGGCCCGCACGTCGGCCCCGAAGGTGCCGATGGCGCCGGCCATCTCGCGCATGGCGTCACCGAGGTTCTCGGCGACGCCGGCGGGGGTGGCCTTGAAGGTCATACCAGCGATTTTACGCGTCGCGACGACGCCGGCGGCGACGCCGAGGCCCAGCCAGAACAGCCGCTTCATCATCGCCTCCCGCGCTTGGGTCGCCGGTTCTCCCTGGCCGCCGTCTTCGCGCGGCGGGCCTTCACAGCTTTGCTGATCCCGTAGGAAAGCGCAGCCGCTTTCACCAGCGGGCCGCCCAGGGTCGCGGTGAACAGCGACGTGAGCGCGGAGACGTTGCCGCTGACCGCCTTGGCGTTCGCGGTGATGCCGTCCACCCGTTCCAGCTGGGTGTTGACGTGGGTCAGCGTGGTGTTGGCCTCGACGAACAGCGGCTCGCTGCCCTCGTGCGCCTTGCGGATCGCCTTGGTCGCCTCGTCCAGCGTGCGCCCGAGCTTGACCATCACGATCAGCAACACGACCACCACCGCCAACACGACGACGAGGGCGGCCACCTCCAGCGCGGTGATCCACTCCGGTGACACCGATCCTCCTAGGCGAGACGTGGGGTGGCGCTCAGGCTACCGCCCGCCGTTTTCACCACCCGCGCCGACTGTGCCTATGCCGCGCGTTCCGCGCGGGGCTCGGCCGCTCGTGACCACTGCCTTGCCCTTGCTGGATTTCGAACGCCGCATCGAATCGATCGTGGGGCACTTCGGTAGCGGCGTCCGAAATCCAGCAACCGGGCAAAGCAGTGGCGCGGCCTCGCGAACCCAGGTATCGAATTCAGACCGTGGCAAGCAGCTTCGGGGTGGTGGCGTGGAAGCCGGTGGGGGCGACCTTGCCCGCGCAGCGGCTGGTGCCGGCGCGGTCCGCCGCCTCGCGACCGACCGTCACCTCATACACCCCGAACGGGCAGCGAACTGTCACCGTGCGGGTGTCGTCGGCGTTCAGCCGCTCACCGGTGGCCACCGCATCGTCGAGGCCGCGCAGGCCGGCGTGCCGGCGGACGACGATCTCGGCGTACTGGGTCCACTGGGTCGGCGAGGCGGTCCGGCCGCGCAGCTGCTCCAACTGCACCTGGCCCTTCAAGGCGTCCTTGGCGACCAGCACGGCCTCGGCCGGGGTGAGCTGCCCGTGCAGGAAGCCGTCCGGCACGACCAGCAGGTTGCCGGCCCAGCGGTCGCCGCCGACGTGGCTGACCTCCCACGACAGGCCGGGGTGGTTCTCGGCCAGCGCGGCGGCGACGGGCCGGCCGAGCACGGCGCAGCACATGTCCTTGGCCCCGTGGGTGCACGCGAGGAACAGCGGCCCGGCCACCGGCTCGCCGTGTCCGGAACGCCCGTCCACGACGGCTTCGAGATCAACCGCAGCCAGCTCCGAGAGGTCGGAGATCGTCAGGCGCTCCAGCCAGCGAGCTCCGGGCACGCCGCTCGCGACGAAAACTGTTCGCGATGCCTGCTGGTCGCGCTGGTGGCGTCCCGGCGTGCGGATGAGCAGCGGGCGCAGGCCACGGGCCCGCAGCTGCTCCATCCGCCCGTCCGGGAACGCCTCGGTCAGCACGTTCTCCAGCGCGTCGGCCGGCCACGGCCCGGGCTGCTCGATGAGCAGCCACGAGGTCATCAGGGCCGCGGTCCCGGCCGGGTTGCCACCGAGCAGCCTGGTCACGAAGGCACAGCCTCGTGTGGCATCCTCGGAAGTTACCTTAGGCATACCTAATCTTACACAGTCACCGCGGCGACAGCACCCCGTGTGTGACCAACTCGCCCAACAAGGCCCGGACGGTCCGCCGATCGAGTGCCGGGGCGGCCAACTCGACCAACGTCTTGACGGACAACGGCTGCGCCGGCAGCAAAGCCGCCAGCACCGGCCCCGCCGCAGCGGCGAAGACCAGGCGTTTTCCCGCCGCAGCAAGCGCGACCGTGCCGTTCCCGTACTCCAGAACGGCACGTGGCACGACCAGCAGCACCTCGGCTTCGTCGCCCTCGGGCAGCAGGTCCGGGGTCGCCGTGAACGGCAGGCCGAGCCGGCTGTGCGCGGGCGCCTGGGCGTCGCGATCGGTCAGGAACCGGTCCACGACGTCGTCGGTGAGGCGCGCGATGATCTGCTCACGCAGCGCCTTTGCCCTGCTCAAGCGGTCCTCGGCGGTGCCGAACCGCGGCAGGTCCTCGCGGAACACCTGCTCCACCCGCAGCTGGTCGGCCAGCCAGGCCACCAGGTCCACGCCGGTCGCCCGGTTGAAGCCGATGGTCAGGTGCAGCGACTGCTCCCCCACCGCCGACACGTCGTGCCAGTGGCCGCGGGGCAGGTACAGCACGTCGCCGTCTTCCATCATGAAGTCGTCGATCGGCTCGCCCTCGGGCCGCTGCGGCAGCTCGGTGTCGCGCATCAGCGGGAAGGGGCGGCTGACGCCGTGGATGCGCCAGCGTTTGCGGCCGGCGATCTGGATGATGAACGCGTCGTGGTCGTCCCAGTGCACGTCGAAGCCGTGCGTGGTGCCCCAGCCGGCGTACAGGTTGACCTGGATCTTCTCCCGCAGGTCGTGCTCCAGCCCGGCGGCCAGGTCGCCGACCGGCTCGAACATCTCCTGCACGGAGTCGAGCACCAGGGTCGCGCCGGCCCGCAGCTGCTCGGACAGCGGCGCGTTGAGCAGCCGCGGCACCTGCCCGTTGCGGCGAGTGTCGACCATCTCGGTGTACGTGTGCACCGGCACGACCGCGCCGTCCAGCGCCAGCCGCAGCCGGGGGAAGTCGAGGCGGTGCTGGCGCAGCGCGCGGTTGAGGTCCGCCCACGGCAGCAGCCGGGCGAACCGGCCGGCGTGTCCGGCGAACCGCCGGTGCGTCCGGCCCTGCACCGTGGCAAAGAACTGGCTGACCTCGATCGGTGCGACGAGGTCAGCCAGTTGAGGAATGCCGGTCACTCAGTCGTTGCCGTCGTTGTCGGCCACGGCGCCGTTGGCCTTGCCCCGGTCGACCGCGGCGTCCAGGGACTCGACGCTGATCAGCAGGCCGCTCTCCATCGACAAACCTCCCAGTTAGGGGACCCTGACCCGCCCCAACTTACGGGCTGGCGGCGGCGGGGTCATCGGTCAAAGGAGTGGTGCGGCGATCACTGCCAGCGATCAGTGGTCCACGTCGATTACCAGGCGATTCGGTCCCGTGAGGGGGGAAACGTGGCTCGCGGCGGAGTGATCGAGGCCGATGCCGAGGCTCAGCACCCGCTCGAAGTCGCCGGTGCTGCCGACCGCGCGGAGGTGCTGAGCGACGGGGTGGCGGGTTCAGTGGTTCACGTCGATCACCACGCGGTTCGGCGCGGTGAGGGTGAAGACGTGCACGGACGCGGCGTGCCGGAGGCCGAGGCCGATGGTCAGCACCTTCTCGAAGTCGCCGATGACCGCGACCGCCTGCACGTTGGTCAGCTGCGGCGTGGTGAAGGTCTGCGGGCCCGGGTAGGTGAGCTGGCCGCTGTCGGTGTGCTCGGTGCTCCCCTGCATGGCCAGGGCGCCGAAGGTGCAGCCGGGGATGTTCACCGGCTTGCCGCTCGGGTCGTAGTACAGCTTGTCCTGCGGCGTGTAGGTGTAGCTGCTGGGCAGGTTCGTCACGTCGAGCACGACACGGTCGTACGTGTCGTGGGCGCCGACGCGGATGTTGGTCAGGTACGCGGTGGTGTCGCTGGGCGCGGCGCCGGCCGACGGCACGAGCGCGAGCATCGCCAGCAGGGCGATGACCAGTGCGGCCAGCGACTTGGTTCTGTTCATGGCCTCTCCCGACAAAAGGGGTATTCCGTCACACCGAGGACGCCGCGGCAGGCGGATCAGTTGCCCTGGTCGGCGAGGAAGTTTCGAGCCAGTTCGACGGCGTGGTCCAGCGCTTGATCAGCGGGAACGGCGAGGTCCGGCGTGACGCCGACGGCCTCCCAGTTGGTGCCGGAGCGGGGGTTGATCGACCGGGCCTCCGGCACCGTGACGTAGAGGTGCTCGGCGATCTCGTGCCAGCCGGTGGGGTGCGCGCCGCCGCGGGTGGTCTCGCCCACGATGACCGCCCGGCCGGTCTGCTGCAGGTCGTAGGCCAGCTCCTCGCCGCCGGAGAAGGTGAACGAGCTGGTCAGCACCCAGATCGGCTTCTTGCCGCCGAACTTCCGCCCCGGCACGTAGGCCGGCGTCCAGAACTGGTCGGTGCGGTCCTCGGCCCGGCGATAGATGTTGTTGACGTGCACGGGCTCGTCGAACAGGTAGCCGCAGAGGAAGACCACCATCGCCGGGTCGCCGCCGCGGCACCGGCGCAGGTCGATGATCAACGCGTCGGTGCCGGCGATCAGCGTCATCGCGGCGGCGGCGAGGTCGCCGTGGGTGTCGACGTCACGCAGCCGCGTGTTCTCGAGGTAGCCGATGTTGCCGTCGAGGATCTCCACCCGGTCGAAGCCGTGGTGGTCGCTCTCCGCGCGCGGCTTGGGCTCCTCGTGCAGCAGCCGCAGGTGCTTGTCGCCGTTGACCGACTGGAGGTCGGCGGTCACCGCCGCGGCGAACTCGTCGACGTCCGCGAGGTGGTCGTAGTCGTTGCGCCGCAAGACGTCCACCACCTTCTCGGCGATGTCCGGGAAGACGTAGTTGGCG
>DATJJB010000674.1:0-2147 GCA_035492655.1 Kutzneria sp.
GGTGCCGTACTTGTTCAGCACGTTGTCGGTCATCCACTGGGTGAGCCGGTCACCCCCATTGGACTTCCAGCTGGCGATCGCCGCCTGCACGTCGGAGACCTTCTTCTTGCCGTGGTAGCAGTCCTTGACCGTGTCCTCGACCGCCTGCGCGGCGTCGGCGGTGGCCGCCCACTGCGGCATGCTGATGTTCATGCTCCAGAACACCGGCTTGGCCAGTGTCTTGACGTTGGCCGCCTGCCAGGCCGTGTAGTCCTTGGTGACCACGTCGGCGCCGGGATTGCTGATCACCGAGGGCGGGCCGGCCAGGAAGGGGTAGGTCGTCGCCTGCACGTCCTTCTTGCCCTCGTCGGTCGCGGTCGGCACACCGTTCTGGCGGGTGTAGTGGGTGCCCTCGACGCCGAAGTTGGCCATCGTGTACTCGGCTGTGCCGTACGGGGCGGCCAGGTAGTTCGCGACCGACAACAGCTCCTCGATCTGCGCGGGCTTCAGATTGGCGTTGAGGTAGCTCAGCGCCCGGGCGGAGGCGTCGACCCACATCCGTGGCGCGGACTTGCCGTCGGCGGACAACGGGTTGAGCGCGCCGCGCCGGTAGCTCGGGGTCGCCGCGGTGCCGGACTGGTAGTCGCCGAGGTTCCAGGCGCCGGTGCCGTCGCCCTTGATCAGCATCTGGCCGGCGTAGAAGCGGGTGTTGCCGCCGGCGTTGCTGTTGGAGATCGCGTCCGGGTGCAGGTAGCCCGAGTTGGCCAGCTGGTAGTGCCACTGCATGGCGTCCAGGAACTGCGGCAGCTCGTACTTGTGCACCAGCTTGCCGTCCTGCACCGTCCACTTCAGCGGCAGGTCCCAGGACGGGAACAGGTAGGTCCACAGGTCGCCGAACGCCCACACGTTGCGCTTGGCGTCGGTCAGCTCCTTGCCCAGGTTCATCAGGTCGTCGGCGGACTTGACCTGGTCGGCGGTGATGCCGCGGGCGTCGAAGATGTCACGGCGGTAGAACAGCGCCCCGATGAGCGAGAAGCCGGTGGAGAAGGAGGGAATGCCGTAGAGCTTGTCGCCCCAGGCCCCGGCCCGCCACGCGGCGGTGGGGATGGCCGCGAGGTTCGGGTACTTCTTGATCTTGTCGCCGGCCAGGTACGGCGTCAGGTCGGCCAGCTGCGTGCCGGCCAGCTCGCCGACGTTGAAGTTGGCGTTCCACCAGCTCGGTAACTGGATCCAGTCGGGCAGTTTCCGGGCCGCGGTCATCGTCGGCACGATCGTGTTGTAGTTGTTGCCGTCGGCCGGCTTCATCGTGAGGGTCAGGCCCAGCGCGGCGTTCATGGCCTGGTAGAAGGAGTTGTCGGCGGTCGGCACAGTGCCCCAGAGCGGCGTGACCGCGGTGTAGCTGCCGCCCTTGCCCGGCTTGCCGGAGACGGTGGCGACCGGATCGGCCGGATAGGTGAGGAAGCCGGGGTCGGTCAGCATGTCCGGGCCGCCCGCGACCGAGGGGATGTCCGGCTTGACCGCGGTGCTCGGCACGTAGGCCGGCAGCGCGTCCTTCAGGCCGGCCGCGCTGTTCGTGCCGGTCGACGGGGCGGCCCCGCTGCTGCACGCGGACAGCAGCGGGGCGGCCGCGACGGCGCCGGCGGCGGCTGCGGCGGTACCGAGGAAACGTCGTCGGTTCAACTCGTTCATGGCAGCGGCGGCCCTTCTCCGATGAAGTGTCGAAGCGCTTGAATTGACGGCGACGGTAGCGGCTCCGTTTCCGCTTCGACAAGCGTTTCGATGAGTCCGGAAACCGCACTGACCGGGCTCGTTGACAGCAACAGGGCTGCGTGCGACGGTCGAAGCGCTCCACCTGCTGCCGCTGCCCGAGGGGTTCCCCACGTGAGTTCGCTGCCCGACGCCGCCATCGAGCGGCCGCCTTTCCGTGACCCCAGGCTGGATCTGGACAAGCGCATCGATGATCTGCTGCACCGGCTGACTCCGGACGAGCGGCTCGCCATGCTGCACCAGTACTCGCCGGCCGTGCCGCGCCTGCGCCTCGCCGCGTTCCGTACCGGATCCGAGGCCCTGCACGGTGTTTCCTGGCTCGGCCGGGCCACCGTCTTCCCGCAGGCGGTGGGGCTCGGCGCGACCTGGGACGAGGAACTGGTGCACCGCGTCGCCGAGGC
>DATJJB010000675.1:0-7185 GCA_035492655.1 Kutzneria sp.
CAGGCGATGCCGTACGCCGTCGCGCTGGCCCCGGCACAGCCGTAACCGTCGAGGTGCATGCCGAACAGGCCCAGCTCGCCCAGTTCCGGCGCCAGCTCACGGGGGAAGGTGCCGTCGGCGAACCAGCGGCCCACGTTCGGCCGCACCTTCGCGTCCACGAACTGCCTTACCGTGTCCCGGATCAGGCGTTCCTCGTCGGAGAAACCGTCGGCGACACCCAGCAGGTCAAGGGGATCCATCTCAGTCCTCCAGCCGGTAGGCGAGGTCGGCCTCGGGCAGCTCGACCATGTCCATCTGCGCCTTCTGCAGCTTGCCGGCGTAGTCCCAGTTCATCGACTGCCAGCGGGTGAACTGGTCGAGCACCCACACGCCCGACTGGCGGCTGCCGTTGCCCGACAGGCCGTTGCCGCCGAACGGCAGGTGCGCCTCCGCGCCCGAGGTCGAGTTGTTCACACTGACCATGCCGGCCCGGCAGCGCTCGCGGAACCGGAACGCGTTGCCGGCATCGGTGGTGTAGATCGCCGCCGACAGGCCGTAACCGTGGCCGTTGGCCAGCTCGACCGCCTCGTCGAAGGTGTCGAACGTGCCGACGCCGACCAGCGGGCCGAAGGTCTCGTCGCGGTACAGGGCGTCTTCCTTGGTGACACCGTCCACAATGGTCGGATGCACGAAGACGCCGTCTTCGGGGTTGCCGATGAAACCCTTGCGGGGATTGGCATCCGTGATTCGGCCGGTGCCGGTCGAGCCGTGCACCGTGTGGTGCGGCTGGACCAGCTTCAGGTACTCCTCGAAGCGCTCCGCGTAGCGGGTGTCGATCAGCGGTCCGTAGAGGACACCCTGGCTCGGGTCGCCGACGATCGCCTCTTCGACGGCCTGCGTGAACCGGCTCAGGAACTCGTCGTGCACCTCGCGCTGCACGAAGACCGTGCCCAGCGACGTGCAGCGCTGGCCGGCCGAGCCGAACCCGCTGAACAGGGCGCCCTCCACCGCCAGGTCCAGGTTCGCGTCGGCCATCACCACCAGCGGGTTCTTGCCGCCCAGCTCCAGGCACGGCGACTGGAGGTGGCGGCCGCACAGCTCGCTGATCTGTCGGCCCACCTCCGTCGAACCGGTGAAGCCCACCTTGTCGATCAGGCCGGCCTGGAGGGCCTGGTCCAGTCCCTCGAACGTCGCCTTGCCGTCCGCCTGTACCAGGTTCAACACGGTGCGCGGCACCCCCGCGCGCCAGGCCAGTTCGGCCAGCGCCTGGCCGACGGCCGCCGACAGCTCCGCCGGCTTCCAGACCACCGTGTTGCCGCACAGCAGCGCCGGCACCAGGTACCAGGACGGCACCGCTGCCGGGAAGTTCGCCGCCGTGATGATCGCGGTCACGCCGACCGGGACGCGGAAGGTGAACAGCTGCTTGTCCGGCATCTCGCTCGGCACCGTCTGGCCGTACAGGCGGCGGCCCTCGCCGAGGAAGAAGTCGCAGGTGTCGACGATCTCCTGGACCTCGCCCAGCGACTCTGCGAGCGGCTTGCCGATCTCGCGGGTGATCAGCCGGGCCAGCGCCTCCTTGTTCGCCTCGACCAGCCGGCCGAGGCGGGCGATCACCTGGCCCCGTACCGGCGCCGGGATCGTCGCCCACTCCGGTTGGGCGTTCTTCGCGGCTTCGGCCGCTCGGACGAAGGTCTCCGGACCGGCCAGCGTCACCTCCGCCACCACGTCGTCGAGGTTCGCCGGGTTGCGGGAGTGAAGGACGGTGCCGTCGGCCTGCGGGTTGCCGGCCACGACGGAGGCGCACTTGTGCTGCATGGCCTCTACCTTGGCCAACCGGCCGGCGCTTCGCCAACTCCGTGAGCACTCGGGCTGATTGGTTCTAGCTCCAGCAGCCCTTACGCTCGGATCCCAAAGCCCTGTTCCTCCTGCATGTCGCTAGCGTGAGGCGCATGTTCGAGCTGATGGACGAGTGGGGTCCCGAGAAGGTCGTCTGCGTGTCCGATTCGCGGACCGGCATGCGGGGGGTGCTGGTCATCGACAACACCGCCCGTGGCATGGGCAAGGGCGGCACGCGGATGAGCCCTTCGCTGTCGGTCGCCGAGGTCGCCCGGCTGGCTCGGGTCATGACCTGGAAGTGGGCCGGCGTCGACCTGTTCTTCGGCGGCGCCAAGGCCGGCATCCGCTTCGATCCTTCGTCGCCCGACAAGGAGGCGGCCCTCCGGGCTTTCGTTCGCCTGCTGTCCAACGAGATCCCGTCCGAGTACGTCGTCGGTCTCGACATGGGTCTCACCGAGCGCGACGCCGCCATCGTCCAGGACGAGCTCCGCTCTCGCGGTGCCGCCGTCGGCACCCCGGCCGAGCTCGGCGGCGTGCCCTATGACCAGCTCGGTGTCACCGGCTTCGGCGTCGCCGAGGCCACCGACGCCGTCTTCCCCCTGTCCGGTCGTCGCGTCGTCATCCAGGGCCTCGGCGCCGTCGGCCGCGCCGCCGCCCGCCGCTTCGTCGAGCTAGGGGCCGTTGTCGTCGCCGTGTCCAGCGCCCTCGGCGCTGTTCACGACCCCGCTGGCCTCGACGTCGACCGCCTCCTCGCGGTGCCCGACGACTCCGCCGTTCCCGCTTACTCCGGCGGCACCCAGTTGGCACTCGGCGCTGAATTGTTGGTCCCCACCGACGTGCTGGCCCCTTGCGCCCTCCAGGACGTCATCGACGCCTCCCTGGCTTCTCGCCTCTCGTGCTCTTTCGTCGTAGAGGGCGCCAACATGCCGACGTCCCTTGAAGCCCAGCAGGTCCTTGCCGCTCGGGGCATCCCCGTCCTCCCCGACTTCATCGCCAACGCCGGCGGTGTGGTCGCCGCCGCGTACGCCATGGACGCCCGCCTTTCCCCTTTCCGCCCCGACCCCGCCGACATCTACGCCACCATCTCCACCAAGCTCCGTGCTAACGCCCAGACCGTTATCTCCGCCGCCTCCTCGGCCGGCACCACCCCCCACCAGGCCGCCCGCTCCCTCGCCGAATCCCGTGTCCGGACCGCAATGCAACTGCGTGGCCGCCTCCCCCTGTGATCGAATCGGCCGTATGGCGATCGAGCACGTCCCCGTCCCCGGCGGCCACCTGTGGGCCGAGAAATCCGACGGCGGCGGAGCGCCGATGGTCCTGCTGCACGGTTCGCTCCAGGACAGCCGCCTGTGGGACGGCGTGTTCCCCGAACTCGGCCGTCACCACACCGTGGTTCGGTACGACGCGCGCGGCCTGGGCCGGTCCACACCGCCGACCGCGCCGTTCAGCTACGAGGACGACCTACTGGCCGTGCTCGACCACTTCGGCATCGAGCGCGCGGCGCTGGTCGGGCTGAGCATGGGCGGCGAAGTCGCGCTGGACTTCACGTTGGAGCATCCCGAACGGGTTCGCTCGCTGACGCTCGTCGCGGCATCGGCCAGCGGCCACGACTGGCCGCAGTCCGCCGAGCTGGACGACTATCTGGCGGCGAATCGCGGCGATGACGCCGACCGCATGGTCGAGATCGAGCTGGCGCTGTGGGCCTCGCTCGGCGACCGGGCACCCGGCTTCCCGGCCATCACGACCATGGTCACCGAGAACGCCAAGCTGCGCGCGACCGTCGAGAAGGGGCACGTGCTCGTCCTTCCGGACGCTGCCGTCGACCACCTCGCCCGCATCACAGCACCGACCACCGTCGTCTTCGGCGATCATGACCACCCGGAGATCGGCGTGATCGCTCGACGCCTCGCCGACGGCATCCCCGGCGCGCGCCTGGAGATCGTGGCCGGGGCCGATCACTATCTGCCGCTGCGTACGCCGGAGCGGCTCACCCAGATCCTTCTCGGTCGGTGATCCCGCTGGACATGGAAGCCGTCACCGCCCGCCTGACCAGCCGATTCGGTCCCGAAGCCGAGGATTGGCCGGCCACCATCCCGGCCGTCACCGCACGACTGGCTTCCGCGTGGGGATTCACGCCCGGCGAGCTGTTCGAGAGCGGGGCATCGTCCGTGATCATGCGGTGCCAGTGGCCGGACGGCACGCCGGCCGTGCTCAAACTCAGTCCCGATCAGCCGTTGCTGGCCAAACAGGCCGAGATGCTCCGCCTCTTCGCGCCGACCGGCCGTGTGCCCGCCGTTCTCGCGGCCGACGAGGACACCGGCGCCATGGCGTTGGAGGAGATCCTCCCCGGCACCGAAGCCGAGAACCTCCCGCCGGATTCCCTGCCGCAACAGTGGGGCGAACTACTCGCCGCCCTGCACTCCGTCGCCCCACCCGCGCACTGGCCGCTGCACCTCCGTGGTCGACTCGACGAAGCCTTCGCCCGCATCGGTCGCCGCCTCACCGACCCCACCATCGCCGCGCGAATCGACGCCGCCACTTGGCAACGGGCCAAAGACCGCTGCGCGACGCTGCTCGACTCCCAGTCCCCGGTCGTTCTCCTCCACGGCGACCTGCACCTCGGCAACGCCCTCGACGGCGGCCCGTCCCGCGGTCTCATCGCCATCGACCCCAAGGCCTGCATCGGCGATCCCTGCTTCGACGCCGTCGACTACGTCCTGGACGCCGCCGGCAAGGACGGCATCGCCGCCCGCTGCCACCGCGTCGCCACCGCCTGCGGCCTCGACGGCGACCGGCTCCACGCCTGGGCCAGGGTGATCGCCCCGATGACCGCCATCGCCCACCTCACGTACGACGGCCCAGCACCGGCGATCGACGAACTGCTGACGCTGACCCGGTGAATCCGGCTCAGACGCCCAGGTTGATGCCCTCGGTGCCGTTGCTGAAGCGGCCGACGGCTTCCACGCTGTCGCCGCGGCCGGTGGCGAAGAAGTGCCCGATGTTGACGGTCGCCCCGTTGTAGACGGCCAGCACGATGATCAGCTCGCCGGCGTCGCCCGGACCCCAGGCGCTGCACTGGCCGGGGCGGATGCCGAACGTCTCCTGGCCGCCCCGGTTCGGCCACTGGAGCAGCGCGTCGTAGTCGGCGAACCGGTCGACGCACAGCTGCGCGCCGCCGCCGGCCGGTGCGGCGGACGCGGCCGCCGGGGCGACGATGCTCAGTCCCAGCGCGGCGATTGCCGCCGTGGCCACCGTTGCGCGCATGCGTTTCTCCTCAAATCGTTGGTCGACGAAGACGCGCCGACGATAGGAGGGGTGCTCACGCTCGGTGGCCGCCGAAGCGCGGGCGAGACGCGATCTTGGGGAAAACCCTCAGCTGCGGCGCTTGTCGCGGACGTACACCGTGGACGACTTGCCTTCGCCGGAGCTGCGGCGGTTGACCTCGAACAACGTGGTCGCGGTGACCAGGTCGCTGAGCTTCGAATAGCCGTAGGTGCGGGAGTCGAAGTCGGGCCGCTGCTTGGTGACGATGTTGCCGACGCCGGACAGCGAGGCCCAGCCGTCGTCGTCGGAGGCGGCCTCGACGGCGCTGCGCAGCAGCGAGATGAGGGCGGAGTCGGCCTTGAGCTGGGTGGCGGGCTTGCGCGGCGGGGCGGCGGCCGCGGCTGGGGTGGTGGTCTCCTCGGTGTAGGCGAGGTTCTCGACGTAGATGAACTTGTCGCACGCCGCGACGAACGGCTTGGGTGTCTTGCGTTCGCCGAAGCCGTAGACAGTGAGCCCGGACTCCCGCAGCCGGGCGGCCAGGCGGGTGAAGTCGGAGTCGCTGGAGACGATGCAGAACCCGTCGAAACGGTCGGAGTACAGCAGGTCCATGGCGTCGATGACCATGGCGGCGTCGGTGGCGTTCTTGCCCGTGGTGTACGCGAACTGCTGGATCGGCTGGATCGACTGGGCCAGCAGGTGGTCCTTCCAGCCCTTCAGGTTGGTGCCCGTCCAGTCGCCGTAGGCCCGCTTGACGTGCGCGGTGCCGTACTTGGCCACTTCGGCCAGCAGCGCCTCGGTGATCGACGGCTGCGCGTTGTCCGCGTCGATGAGCACGGCCAGCTTGGCGGTGTTCTCGCTGGTCACGACCATTCTCCCCGGTGTATCAAGTTGCGACGTCCGATCGTACTGGCCGGTCATAGGCTAGACGCCCGAGCCCGGAGGAGGAGCGCCGCATGAGCACCGAGTCGAGCCACCCGACCACCGTGCGCCGGATCGACAGCCCGGCCGCGCGGGCGCTCGCCGACCTGGTCGGCGTCTTCGACGACCTGCAGACCGTGCTCCGCTGCTGCGAGCGGCTGGTGGCCGAGCTGGCCGACGAGGAGGCCGACACCGTCGTCATCGAGGGGGTTTGGACCACTGTCGTGCTGTCCTACGCCCGCTGCTTCGCCGACGGCCGGCTCACCGACCACGACGTCAGCGGCCTGCCGCTCAAGGGCGACGTCCTCGAATGGCACACGCTGCTGCGCCAACTACGTGAGCACTACGCCTCCGAGACCCTCAACCCCCGCGCCCGCTTCGAGGTCGGCGCCGCCGAGGCCGCCGACGGCCTGGTCGGCGGCATCGCCATCACCTCCGTCGACCAGGCCGTGCTCGACGACGTCACCGTCCGCCAGACCGGCGCCCTCGCCTACGAGCTGACCCGCCTCGTCGACCAGCGGATCAACGACCAGCAGCAGCGCGTCCTCACCGCCGCCCGGGCCTTACCGGCCGCGGACCTGGCCGCCCTGCCACTGATCGACCTCGTCGGCCCCGACCGGTGACTCAGGCGGCTTCGACCGTCGTCGCGATCACGGTGCTCGGGTGGGGGAGCGGTTCCCCGCGCTCGCGCATGACGTCGAGGTGGCCCTGCACGGCCTGCCTCATCTCGGCCAAGGTTTCCTCAGGTGTGTCGCCAACGGCCACGCAGCCGGGCAGGTCGGGAGACCAAGCACCGTAACCACCGTCCTCGGCGCGCTCGACGATGATCGCGCACGTGCTCACTGCTCCGCCCCGCACAGCTCTTCTACCGCCAGCGTCTCCGTCAGCTCGACCGCCTCGTCGGGGGTGAACACGACGACGGCCTGCTGGTCCTCGGGGAGCAGCAGGTAGAGCTCCATGGGCAGCCGGGGCGCGGCGGGGTTGACCCACCACTGGTGGGGATGGACGCCGAGCAGCCAGTCGCCGTACGTCGCGTGCCGGCAGGGAACGCCGAGGCTGTCGCCCTCACGGAGGGCCTCGGCGAGCTCGGCGAGGTGCTGGTCCCGCACGGTGACGGTGAACAGCGACGCACGGGTGAGGCGGATGGCGGCCTGTCGGACCCGGCGGTCGTGGCGCACGGTGGTGACG
>DATJJB010000676.1:0-4546 GCA_035492655.1 Kutzneria sp.
GGCAAGCGGGTGCAGGCGCTGGGCGGGGCCAAGAACCACATGGTCGTGCTGCCCGACGCCGACATCGACGTCGCCGCCGACGCGGCCGTGTCCGCCGGCTACGGCAGCGCCGGCGAGCGCTGCATGGCCATCTCGGTGATCGTCGCCGTCGGCGACGTGGCCGACCGCCTGGTCGAGGCCATCGCCGCGCGCACCCGGCAGCTGATCACCGGTCCCGGCGACAACTCCTCGTCGCAGATGGGGCCGCTCGTCACCGGCGCGCACCGCGACAAGGTTTCGTCCTATGTGGACGCCGGTGTGGCCGAAGGCGCCTCGCTGGTCGTCGACGGCCGCGGCTACGCCCCCGCCGGCTTCGAGAACGGCTTCTGGGTCGCGCCAACGCTGTTCGACCACGTCACCCCGGAGATGTCGATCTACCGCGACGAGATCTTCGGCCCGGTGCTTTCGGTCGTGCGGGTGGAGACCTTCGAGGACGCCGTCCGGCTGGTCAACGCCAACCCGTACGGCAACGGCACCGCCGTCTACACCGGCGACGGCCTGGCCGCCCGCGAGTACCAGCGGCGGGTGCACGTCGGCATGGTCGGCATCAACGTGCCCATCCCGGTGCCGATGGCCTACTACTCGTTCGGCGGCTGGAAGGACTCGCTGTTCGGCGACACCCACGTGCACGGGGCCGAGGGCGTCCGCTTCTACACCCGGGCCAAGGCCGTCACCGCCCGGTGGCCCCGCCAGTCCGGCATCGACCTCGGATTTCCCACTAACGGCTGACGCGATCGGCGCAACGGCGGCCGGGCTTCGTGCCACCCTCGAGGCATGAGCCCGGCCAGCCGCAAACGCAAGCCCAAGAAGGACAGCACCGGCAGGGCGCGGCCGCCGCGGGTGTCGCCGCTGGCCGGGACGATCGCGCAGGCGCTGGAGATCCGGAACCTGACGCAGGCCCGGACGTGGGCGTCCGACCTGATCGGCCACTGCCGTGCCGTCGCCTGGGATGCCGGCACCGACCCGGACATCGGCATCGGCCAACTGCGGTTCGAGATCGCCGACGTCGGCGGGGCCGCCGGCACGGCGGCGGCGTTCGCGCTGAGCCTGGTCGGCCAGCGCACGCGACGGGCCGAATTCGCCGCGCTGGGCGAGAAGCTCGCGTTGGCCACGGGGTCGATGCCGGCCTGGTACGCCGGCGACCTGCGGCTGCGGCTGCGCGCCGCCCACTCGATCACCGACGCCGACCGGGACTACGAGGCGATCGTCCTGGAGTACCACGACCACATGCTGGGCGTGGTCGTCGAGCACGTCGGCCTGCTGCGCCTGCTCAGTGTCGTGGTGCGGGCGCCGGGGGACGGTGTCGCGTTCGTCCGGGAGATGGCGCGGGTGGTCGTCAACGGCGGGGAACCCGTCGCGCTCGGGCCGGCCGAGGTGTCGTACCGGCTGTTCGGGCCGGTGACCATGTTCGTGGCCGAGGGGCCGGACTTCGACAGCGAGGACGAACTGCCCGCCGGCCAGCTCAGGAAGGTCATCGGGCGCACGGCGCTGATGGAGGCGGTGCTGACCGACCTGCCGCCGGCCCCGGCCGACGAGAGCGTGATCGAGCGGTTCATGGCCGACCACGCCACCGATGAGACGTGGTCGCGCTGGTGGGCGCGCTTCATGGTGAACGGCGCCGAGGACACCGGCCGCGCCGTCACCGACTTCGGCTCGCACTTCGGCCATGCCCAGATCCTCAAGCTGGCGCGCGAAGTGGCCGTGCCGGAGGCGGACGTGCCGGCGCTGACCGAGGCCATTCGCGCCTGGGCCCGCTTCACCGACGCCGACTGGACCGAGGAGCTGTCGGAGCTGTTGGCGGGGTACGCGATCCTCAACGCCCGGGAGAACGCATCCTGACGTCACGTGCGACGATTCGCCGTATGAGCCCGGTCAGCCGTAACCGCAAGCCCAAGCGCAAGGGCGGGCAGCGCCCGCGCCCGCAGTCTCCGGTGGACGCGGCGGTCGTCGCCGCCAACGATCTGCTCGGCATGAAGTCGCTGTACGAGGCGCAGCTGTGGGCGGCCGGGCTGATCGGCGGGTTCTGGCGGTCGGCCTGGCAGCGTGACGGCGACCCGGACGAGACCATGGACCGCTCGGTGGAGCAGCTGGTCGACGCGCTGGTGGAGAAGGCCACCCCGGCCACCCTGGCGGCGCTGCTGGCGCTGGGCTCCGTCGGCTACGACGAGGAGCAGGGCTTCTTCCTGGACGCCGCGACCGAGCTGACCTCGGCCGGCGTGCCGGCGCCGGACTGGTACCGGCAGGAGCAGCCGGAGCTGGTCGACGCCTGGTCGGTGGCCGACCAGTTCGGCGACGTCGAGCTGATCACCCTCGGCTACTCCGACATCGTCCTTGGCGTGCTGGTCGACCACGCGCAGGCGCTGCACATCGCGCAGATCGCCGTGGTCGAGCGGGCCGAGGCCGACGCCCAGTCGCTGGCCCGGGAGCTCGGCGTGAACATCGACCCGGCGCCGAAGCCGGTGCGGATCACCCCGGCCGAGGCGCTGGAGCGGATCGACGGGCCGCTCGGGCTGTTCCTGGTCGACGGCCCCGAGGCCCACGGCGAGCTGCTCGACCTGGCCGACGACACCAACCCGGCGATGGAGTTCGCGCTGCTGCAGGCCCGGGTCGCCACGCTGTCCGACGACCTGCCCGAGCTGGAGGACTTCGAGCCGGTGGTCGAGGAGTTCCTGGCCTCGCGGCCGTTCGCCGACCCCGAGCTGGCCCGGTCGTGGGCCGTGCTGGTGGCCAGCTCCGCCTCGTCCAACGGCCGCCGGGTCCGCCAGATCGGGCCGGCCTCGCTGGACTACCTGCTCAGCGTGGGCGTGCCGGCCAACATCGAGATCTCCGACGAGGACCTGGCGCTGCTGCCCGAGGCCATCACCGCCTGGGTGCACTTCACCTGCACGCCCGAGCAGCTGGTGGTGTGGGAAGAGCGGCTGCCCGAGATCCTGGCCCGCTTCGCCGAGGCCTACCACGACCCCGAGCTGGTCGAGTTCCGCGCCGACAGCGACGAGCTGGTGGCGCTGCGGGACATCGAGGAGGCCCTGGAGGCCGACTTCGACGACCTGCTGCCGGTGCCCGAGGACGTCGAGCAGACCGCGCACGTGCTGAAGGTCGCGTTCCCCGACGCCGAGAAGCAGGTCGAGGTGGAGTCCACCACCTCGCTCGACCAGCTCAGCGTGATCATCCAGCAGGCCTTCGAGCTGGAGCCCGACCCGGCCTGGGACTTCGTCACCGCCGCCGGCGGCCTGATCGGCCCGGAGTCGGACGTGATCGTGGCCGAGATCGGCATCGAGGGCCTGCACTTCGGCTACGTCGTCGGCGCGCTGGACACCGTCGAGGCCCGCATCGAGGTGCTGGCCGTCGGCCAGCGCGAAGGCCAGTACCCGCGGGTCAGCTAGTCGTCGGACTTGGTGCGGCGGTTGCGTTTGACCTCGCTGCGCTGGTGCTTGGCCGCCAGGCGCCGCTCCTTGGCCCCGCGAGAGGGCTTGGTCGGGCGGCGCTTGGGGGGCGGCGGGGCGGAGGCGGCGCGCAGCACCGTCACCAGGCGTTCCCTGGCGGCGTTGCGGTTGGCCAGCTGCGAGCGGAACTCGCTGGCGGCGATGGTCAGCACGCCGTCGACCAGGCGGCTGGAGAGCCGCGCCAAGATCCGTGGGCGTAGGTGTTCGGGGATGGACGGGGACGCCGCCACGTCGAAGGACAGCTCAACGCGGCTGTCGGTCGTGTTCACGCCCTGGCCTCCCGGTCCGGAGGACCGGGAGAACCGTTCGCGCAGTTCCGTGCCGGCGATCACCAGCGACGGCGTCACCAGGAGTTCGTCGGCCATGGCCCCAAGATTACGGGGCCCGTCCACCGAAAAAGCCGGTCAGAACCGGGGGTGGTCGCCCCGCAGCACGACGCGCTCGGCGCCGGCCGGGCCGATCTCGCCGAGCACCCAGGCCGGCACGTGGCGGGCGGTGAGCACGGCCAGCGCGCGGTCGGCGTCCTCGGCCGAGACCACGGCGACCATGCCGACGCCCATGTTGAACGCCTTCTCCATCTCGTCCCGCTCGACCCGGCCACGCTGGGCGATCAGCGCGAACACCGGGGCCGGCGTCCAGGTGCCGCGGTCCAGGGTGGCGGTGAGGCCGTCCGGGATGACACGGGCCAGGTTGGACACCAGACCGCCGCCGGTGATGTGCGCGAACGTGCGGGCGTCGGCCTCGGCGGCCAGCGCAAGGCAGTCCTTGGCGTAGATCTTGGTCGGCTCCAGCAGCTCCTCGCCGAGGGTCCGGCCGAACTCCTCGACGTGGCCCTCCAGCGGCATCCGGGCGATGTCCAGCAGCACGTGCCGGGCCAGCGAGTAGCCGTTGGAGTGCAGACCGGTGGAGCCCATGGCGATCACCACGTCGCCGTCCTGGACCTTCTCCGGCCCGAGGATCTTGTCCGCCTCGACCACGCCGATGCCGGTGGCCGACACGTCGTACGCGCCGTCGGACATCAGCCCCGGGTGCTCGGCGGTCTCGCCGCCGAGCAGCGCGCAGCC
>DATJJB010000677.1:0-4849 GCA_035492655.1 Kutzneria sp.
AGGTCGAGTCCGAACGGCTCGGCCCGCTCCACCAGGGCACCGAGATCCGAGTCGCCGCGCAGCAGGTCGTCGATGAGTTCGCGGCGCGACGACTCCTCCCGACGGACCAGGTCGCGGCGCGCCACCGCATACCCCTCGGCCGGCGTCGCGACAGCGTCGTCGACGACCTGCAGGACCGCGGTCGCCGCGGCACGGACCGCCTCGCGGTCACGGGAGCGCACCACCACCGGCAGGTCCTGCCACAGCCGCCCCGCCACAGCCGTCGAGCGCCGCTACCGGCGGCACACCGCAATGCTGGAGACAACCTGGGCGGTCGGCGGTGCTCGGCTCACCCTCACCGAGGCGATGGTGGCCGAGGGTGCCCGGAAGACCAGCCGGCCGATGCCGAGGCCGCGTGATTCTCCGGCCGCAGCTGGCGTTGGGTTGCAGCCGGAGGAGGTCGGCGTTCACCGCCGACAACGCCCGGTTCTTCACCGAAGCGCTGCCCGGTGCGGCCGCGGCGTTGGACTCCCCGGGCGGGGCCGCCAAGCTCGGCCGGGTCGGAGTGGCCCACTGGTCGCCCGACATCCGAGTCACCCCTGACCAGCGGGTTCGTCGCGACAAGCCAGGGTATCCGCGCTTGCGTCGCCTGGCGCTGTCATGCGGACTGCCGTACCCGAGCAGCCGGAGGCGATCATGGCAGGTAACAGCTTCAGCGCCCGGGACCGGCTCACGATCGACGGCCGGATGTGTGAGGTGTTCCGGCTGGACCCTTTTGACAGACGGCTGCGAAACCTGCTGCGCAGCCACTCGCAACCCCGAGGGAATCCACAAGTACGGTGGTGTGAGATGCCGAACGTGGCCATCAACGGACTGGGCCGCATCGGCCGGGCGGCGTTGAAGATCCTGCTGGACGCCGACGGGCTCGACCTCGTCGCCGTCAACGACATCGCCGACCTCGACAACCTGGCCTATCTCCTCAGATACGACACCGTCTACGGCCGCTACCACCGCGCCGTCGACACCCCGGACGGGGCACTGCTGGTCGGCGGACGGCGGATTGCGGCGTTCGCTGAACGGGATCCGGCGAACCTGCCGTGGGCCGACCTCGGCGTGGACCTGGTGCTGGATTGCACCGGCGTGTTCAAGAGCGAGGACGGCCTCAGGCAACACATTCAGGCCGGTGCCTCGTTCGTGATCCTGTCCGCGCCGACGACGTCGGAGACGGTGCCCACCGTGGCACACGCCGTGACCGAGCTGGCCGGCAGGTTCGATGGGAACGCGGTACGTGCCACCATCCCGGTCGGGTCGATCGCCGACATCGTGTTCGTCGCGGACCGCCCGACCACCGCGCAGGAGGTCAACGACGCGTTCCAGCAGGAGGCGGCATCCGCACAGTATCAAGGGATTCTCGGCGTCTCGGAGGATCCGCTGGTCTCCGCCGACATCGTCGGCGACCCACGCGCCGCCATCGTCGACCTGGACCTGACCCGGGTCGTGGACGACACCCTGGTCAAGGTGATGGCCTGGTACCACAACGAATGGGGCTTCACCCACCAGATGATCCGCGAGGCGCGCAGCACGCTCGGCGTGGCCGAGATAGCAGCCGAACCGGGACGGTGACGGCATGCAGAAGGTCTCGCTCATAGCCCTGGCCCGCCAACAAATCGACCGGGCAACGGGTGCCGGTGGCCGTCACACCGCCGATACCGTCTACGGCGGCCACGAGAAGGTGCTGCGCCAGACGGTCATCGGTATGAGCCAGGGCGCGCACCTGACGGAGCACGAGAATCCGGGCGAGGCCACGGTGCAGGTACTCCACGGCCGGGTCCGCATGATCGCGGGTGCGCAGTCCTGGGAGGCACGTACCGGAGACCTGCTCATCGTGCCCGACGCCCGCCACCATCTGGAGGCGTTGGAGGACTCGGCGGTCCTGCTCACCGTTGCCAAACTGCCGTGATCCTATGCTCCGACCGAACGTCGACAGGCCGGCGGGACGCCCCGGTACCGGTAGATGCCGGCCATCCATGCGGGCTGAAGTGGTCGGATCAACGGTCGCCGCCATCTCCGGGCCAGGTCCGGTCACGACGAACACGGCGCGAGGGTGGGAGCGGGATCGTCGCCGAATCCACGCCGGGGTGTGATCGTCGACCGGGACGAGGTCCGGCGCCGGCGCTTTGGCCTGGGTGCTACGGCGCGCGGGCGCCCGTGCACTCACCAGCTGGGTGCGACCGGTCGCAGTGGCTGTCTGTGCGCCTCGATGGGCTGGACCGGCGCACCGCGGAACCAGCTGTTCACCACCGATACGCGACAGGGAGCGACCGTGCGCTGGCGATACAGTTCCGATGTGGCGCGCGCCACGGCTGTCCTTCCCGTGACCCGTCCATTTCGGTTGGATCTCACCGTCTGGGCGTTGCGACGGCGAGCGAAGAACGCCGTGGACCGGTGGGATGACGGCCGATACAGCCGCGTCATCGTCGCCGACGGTGGCCCCGTGCGGCTGACTGTTATCCAGGCAACGGCCGGCTTCGGACCGACGCTGACCGTTACCCTGGAATCGGCAACCCGCATCAGCGCGCGGGCAGCGCACGACGCCGGCCTGCGCGTGCAGCAGATGCTCGGACTCGCGGTCGACCTGCAGCCCTTCTACCAGCGTGCCCGCGACGACGTCGTCATCGGCCCGCTGGTCGAGCGGTTCTGCGGGGTGCGACCACCCCGGTTCCCGACCGTCTTCGAAGGACTGGTCAATTCGATCGCGTGCCAACAGGTGACCCTCGATTTGGGAATCGTGTTGTTGAACCGGCTGTCGGAGCGGTTCGGGGCACCGATGGTTACCCAGGGTGCCGTGCAGCACGCGTTCCCCACACCGGCCGACCTGGCCGACGCCCCCGAGGAGGCGATCAGAGAGCTCGGGTTCAGCCGCCAGAAGACACGGGCGATACAGGAACTTTCCACGCAGGTCGCTGACACCACGGTGGACCTGGCACGGCTGGAGGGCCTGAACAACACGGAAGCCGTCGCCGACCTATCGCGTATTCGCGGCATCGGCCGTTGGTCGGCCGAGTATGTGCTGCTGCGTGGGCTGGGCAGGCTGGACACGTTTCCGGGCGACGACGTCGGCGCGCAGAACAACCTGCAGCGCCTGTTCCACCTTGCCGACAAGCCGACCTACGACCAGATTCGGCAGTTGACCTCGCCGTGGCATCCCTACGAAGGTCTCGTCTACTTTCATCTGCTGCTGGACAAGCTGCGCGCGAACGGGACCCTGTGAGTCATGCCGCCACGCCAGTGGCCATCCGGCAAGAGCCTGCGCGCGGCCGCGGCACAGCCGACGACCACCGAGGCAACGGGTGTTCACCCGAAGGGCGACACATTCCTCGACGTGTCACCGGCGCGAACCGCTTGCATCGCGGCCGGCGGCGGGTCGCATGACGCCGTTCATCGCCGTCGCTGAGGCAGCCACCAGGTCGGGTACGGCGGTCCTCGGCGATCTGGACACTGCCGCATCCGGGCTGGCCGACGACGCCGAGGCGGCCCGTCGCCGGGTACGGATCGGCCCGAATGCGGTGCGCACCCATCGGGTATCCGCGGTGGCGGTGCTGGTGCGGCAACTCCGTTCAGCCCTGCTGGGGCTGCCTGTTCCGATGCGACGCGCCGGTCGTCGGCTTCCCACCTCAACGTCAACCACCCTGGCCAGAACGAGGCCAGGAGTAGACCCAATCAAGGTGCGGAAGAGAGGTCAGTCCATGTGGTCGCCATGCCGCGGGTGCCCGCCGTCACCGAGACGCTCATCGACATAGCGGCGGGTGTAGAAGCTGGATGTCAGCAACGCTCCGACCCGCAAGTACGAGCAGGAACCATATTCCGTGCACGACCGCGATGGTGGCGAGTACGAGCAGCAGCAGCGTCGTGACCTGCAGGACGGTCCGACCGACCTCAGTCGGCATGCTGGCTCTCCTCTCGGATGCTCGACAGCGGTTGCCCGGCCGAGGTATCGGCGATCGGCGTGCCGTCCAGCCTTGGGGTGTGGACGTGTCCGGTCGGTTCCGGATCAGCGACTCCGAGCCGCAGCACCAGGTGTGGGTAGCCGAGGCCGCTGATGAGGTGTCGCAGCGTCTGCCGGGTGTGGATGACTTCGATGACGTCGCTCAGCGGCACGACTGATACGCCGAGGGTGGTGGCGGTGAGCCAGGCCGCTGACAATGCCTCGCCGGTACGCAGCCGGTTCACCGGCTCGTCTGCGTCGCCGAACAGCAGTGCGTAGATCGCGGCCTTGTCGTGGCCGGTACCGATGGGCAGGGTTCCGCTCCGGCCGAAGTCGCGACCCGGCACTGTGGTCCGCGCGGGGTGATCGGGCAGTACCCCGGCGGGAAGGCCGGTGCCGGGCGGCGCCGCCGCGCCGGTCCAGTACGCCAGTTCGGCCCGGACGCGGGGGTCGCCGGCTCGCACCGCCGCGGCCCGGCTCGCGGCCGAGGCCAGCGCCAGCGCCTGGTCTGGGGTGAAGATGTGCAGCAGACCCTCGGCTCGAGCGGCTGCGGCGATGGTGTCGATGGCGGTGGCGGGCAGCGGCTGGTCACTGACGGGCCGCCGGTCGGTGTGCCGGACGGGGATTGCCCGGGCGAGACGGGCCGCGGTTTCGGTCGCCGCGGTCGGGCCGGTCACCGTCAGTGTGGCGAGGAGATCGGGCTGGCCGGCGTCGGGGAGCCGGGCCACGTGTGCCGACCAGCCAGCGGCGGCCAACGCGATGCGGGCGTGGTGCAGAGCGGCACCGCAGCTGATCATCAGCAGCCGCCCCTGCGGGTCGGTGACCGTGAGCTGGCGGGAGCGTTCCGCAAACAGTTGCAACTGGCCCGGTTCGAGCCGCCAGCGC
>DATJJB010000678.1:0-9936 GCA_035492655.1 Kutzneria sp.
TCCCACCACCAACGCGATGCCCTTACGCCACGCCTGCGATGTCGTTCGCCGCGACATAGCCGAAGGTCATGGCGGGGCCGATCGTTGAGCCGGCGCCGGCGTAGCTGCGGCCCATGACGGCGGCGCTGGCGTTGCCGGCGGCCCACAGGCCCGGGATGACGGAGCCGTCGTCGCGCAGCACCCGGGCACGGGCGTCGGTGACCAGGCCGCCATTGGTGCCGAGGTCGCCGGGGACGATCTTGAAGGCGTAGAAGGGGGCCTCCCACAACGGGGCCAGGCAGGAGTTGGGGAACACGGCGGGGTCGGTGTAGTAGTGGTCGTAGGCGCTTCGGCCGCGGCCGAAGTCGGAGTCGACGCCGCTGAAGGCGAAGCCGTTGAAGCGGTTGACGGTGGTGCGGAGGGCGGCGGCGGGGACATTGATCTTGGCGGCCAGGTCCTCTATGGACCAGGCGTTGAACACCTGGCCGGACTGGTACCACGCGTCGGGGAAGCCCAGGGCGGGCAGGACATCGCGGAACAGGTAGCGGTTGCGGTAGTTCTGGTCGGTGATCAGCCACGCGGGGATGTCGGGCGCGGCGGGGTTCTTGTCGTACATGACATGCACGACATCGCTGTACGGGGCGGCCTCGTTGACGAAGCGCTGACCGGCCTGGTTGACGAGGAGACTGCCGGGCAGGGTGCGCTCGGCCAGGCAGAAATAGGGCTCATCGGGCAGCGGAATGGCTGGGCCCCACCAAGAATCGTCCATCAGGCCCAGGTCGGCGCCGGCTCGGATACCGGCCTGGATGCCGTCGCCGGTGTTCTCCTTGGCCCCGACCGACCAATAGGTGGTGATGGGCTGACGCTGGTACCGCACCCGCATCTCGGCGTTGTGCTCGAAGCCGCCGGAACCGATGATCACGCCGCGACGGGCCCGGACCAGGCCGGGAACGCCGTTGCTGGAGACCACAACACCGGTGACACGGTCGCCTTCGATGTTCAGGTCGACGAGCGGGGTGTTGAGCCACACGGGGACGTTGGCCCCGAGCAGACCGGCGCGGAGACCGGCGGCGAGGGCCTGGCCCATGGTCAACGGCTTCTGCCCGGCGGCGGAGGCGGCGGTGCCACGGGCGAGGCAGCCGGCGGACACGGCGAGGCCCTTCGCGTTGACGGCGGCCAGGTTGATCCACTTGTACTCGGAGCTGAAGACGACGAGGCCGGCCGGCACCGGCAGGTAGGACGGATTGAGGTGCGCGAGCTCGGCGCCGAGCAGGTTGCCGTCGAACATGTCGGGCTCGATGGACCGCCCGTTGGGCATACCGCCGGGCAGCTCGGGATAGTAGTCGCTGTAGCCGTCCATGAACCGGAACCGCAGCGGGCTGTTGGCCAGCACGAACGAGATCATCGCGGGACCGTTGTCCAGGAACGCCTTCTGCCGCGCCGGCGATGAGCCGTTGCCGACAACGGCGGCCAGGTACTGCGCGCCCTTGGCGTACGTGTCGGGCACGCCGGCGGCCAACACCACCGGATTGTTGGGAATCCAGATCCCGGCCCCGGACCTCGCGGCGGAACCGCCGAAGGTCGGGGCCTTCTCCACGACAACGCAGCTGAGCCCGCGCTTGGCGGCGGTCAGCGCGGCGGTCATGCCGGAGGCGCCGGAGCCGACGACGACAACGTCGTACTCACCGAGCACCGGCACACTGCTTGCGCCGGCGGGAAAGTTGCTCAACAGGGTGGTTGCGACAGCAAGACCCGAGCCACGCAGTACCTGGCGGCGGGACAGGGAATCGGGCATGGCGGGGCCTCCATCGTCGTTGACGGGCCCAGCCATGATCCCGAAAATCCCGCCCCAGGCGACCCGCCGAACGGCGGACTTACCAATTGTCCCTGGCGGACAACGATTACGTGTAGTGCTCCGCCTCATCGCCCTCGATCACGTAGCTGGCGGCGCCGTCGACACCGACCGGCACGTCGCCGGCCAGGGTCACGCGGTGCAACAACCGCGGCAGGTCGCCGTAGTCGTCCGGGGCGTAGTGCTGCGTGCTGCGGTTGTCGAAGAAGATCACGTCGCCGGGCGACCAACGCCAGCGGGCCACGTTCTCCGGCCTTGTCACGTACGACTGGAACAGGCGCAGGATGTCATGCGACTCGGTGGCGTTGAGCCCCACGATGCGCTGCGCGAAGCCGCCGAGGAACAGGCCCCGCTCGCCCGACTCGGGATGCACCCGCACCACCGGATGCGCGGTGCGGTACTTGCGCGAGGTGAACACCTTGCGGCGTTCGGCCGCCACGGAGTTGGCCGGCGGATCGGCGTAGTCGTAGTCGTTGGTGTGCACGGCCCACAGCGTGTCGGCGAACTCCCGCAGCGGCTTCGGCAGATCGTGATAAGCGGCGACCGCGTTGGCCACCAAGGTGTTCCCGCCGTACGGCGGTACCACGAGCGCCCGCAACGTGCTGGCCTTGGGCGGCGTGCGCACGAAGGTGACGTCGGTGTGCCAACGGTTGGCCCGCACGCCCTCCTCCCCGTTCACGGCCAGCACATGCGGCTGCCCGTCCACGGACGGCACGGTCGGGTGCGCACCGGTCAGCTCCCCGAACAGCGAGGCGAACCGGGTCTGGCCGGCGTCGTCGAGGTGCTGCTCACGGAAGAACAGCACCTTGTGCTCGACCAGGGCGGCGTTGATCTCGGCGACGATGGCCGGCTCGATGCCGGCGGCGAGGTCGACACCGACGATCTCGGCCCCGATCCGCCCGCCGACCCGGCGCACCTCGAATCCCGTTGTCGCGGTCATGACTTTTCCCTTCGCCAGGACGTGAACCGTCGTTCCAGTGCGACCAGCAGCTGGTTGAACACCACCCCGATGACCGAGATGGTCACGATGCCCGCGTACATCTGCGGGATCGCGAAGTTGAACTGCGCGGCGTTGACCAGATAGCCGAGACCGGCCTTGGCGCCGACCATCTCGGCCGCCACCAGCACGAGAATGGACACCGCGCCGGCCAGCCGGATGCCGGTGAACACGGTCGGCGCGGCCGCCGGCAGGATCACCTTCTGGAACAGGCGCAGCGGCGACAGGTCCAGGGAGCGGGCCAGTTTCAGCAGGGTCGGGTCGACCGTGCGGACGGCGCTGATGGTGTTCAGCAGGATCGGCCACACGCAGGCGTACAGCACGATCGACACTTTCGACGTCTCACCGATGCCCAGCAGCAGCACGAAAACCGGCAGCAGGGCCAGCGCGGCGGTGTTGCGGAACACCTCCAGCAGCGGCCCGAGCAGCTCGGCCACCGGCCGGTACCAGCCGATGAGCAGCCCGAGCGGCACGGCAACGGCGACCGCCAACCCGAACCCGGTCAGCGAACGGCCCAAGCTGGCCAGCGTGTTGTCCAGCAGCTGACCATCGGCCAACAGCTGCCACCACGCGACCAGCACCTCGGAGAACGGCGGCAGGAAGGTGGAGTCGACAAGGCCGAGCCGGGGGGCGGTCTCCCAGACCACCAGCAGGGCAATGATCGCGGCGGACCGGTAGAGGACCTTACGCAGGAAGCCGAAGCCGATGGTTGCCTTGCGTGCCAATGGAACAGAGAGCTCGACGGTGCTCATCGCGCCACCTCCAAGCGCTGCGCCCGGGCCACCTCGTCGTGCAGCAGCTCCCAGATCTCGTGCCGATACCGCCCGAACTCAGTGCTGGAACGGAGATCCCGCACCTCACGTCGGTTGCCAAGGTCGATCCGCACGGTCCGCTTGACCCGCCCCGGCCGTGAGGTCAGCACGGCGACCGTCTGTCCCAAGTAGACAGCCTCGTCGATGCCGTGCGTGATGAACACGATGGTCTTGCCGGTCCGCTCCCAGATCCGCAACAGCTCGTCCTGCAACGACTCCCGGGTCTGCGCATCCAGTGCCGCGAACGGCTCGTCCATCAGCAGCACCTCAGGGTCGTAGGCCAGACTGCGCGCGATCGCCACCCGCTGCCGCATGCCGCCGGACAGCTCGTGCGGGTGCCGCTCCTCGAACCCGCTGAGCCCCACCAGATCCAGGAACTCACGGGCCAGCGAAGCCCGCTGCCGCCGGGGCACGCCGGTGGCCTCCAGACCGAATTCGACGTTGCCCAGGGCCGTGCGCCACGGCAACAGGGCGTACTGCTGGAACACGACGCCCCGATCGAGGCCGGGCCCATCGATCGGCTTGCCGTGCAACAGGAGTTGGCCGCTGGTCGGCGTGGTCAGGCCGGCCAGCAGGTCCAGCAGCGTGGACTTGCCGCAGCCGCTGGGACCGACCAGCACCACGAACTCGCCGGCCGCCACGTCCAGGTCGACGCCGTCCAGCGCGGTGAAGTCGCCGAAGTCCTTGGTCACGCCGCGCAGGCTGATCACGGCGCCACCCCGTTGAACTCGTTGGTGTACAAGGCGGAGATGTCGACCTTCTTGTTGGCCAGCTCGCCGCGGCCGGCCAGCCAGTCCACCCACATGGACAGCTCGTGCTCGGCCACGCGACCGCCCTTCTCGGCCACGCCCCACGACTTCCAGTACTTCAGCGCGGACGCGTCCTCGTTTCGCTTGCGCTTGGCCACGATCCGCGTCATCCGGTCCACGACCTGCGCGGTCGGCGTGCCGCGGCTCCACTCGATGGCCTTGCCGACGCCGGTGACGAAGGCCCGCACGGTGTCCGGGTTCTGCTTGATGAACCGGTCGGTGAACACGTAGGTGCCGGCGGTGAACGGGCCGAGCAGCTCGAAGTCGGTGAACAGCCTGCGGATGCCACCGGTCTGCAACGCCTTGTCCCGCAGGATGCCGCCGAGCACGGCGACGTCGATCTGGCCCTGCCGCAGCGACTGCTCGGTGTTGACCGGCGGCACCACCAGCGGCTCGGTCTTCTTCGGGTCCACGCCGGCTCGTTGCAGGTAGATGTCCAGCATGGCCTCGCTGTGCGCGCCCAGCGTGTTCATGCCGATCTTCTTGCCGGCCAGGTCGGCGGCCGACCGGATCGGGCTGTTCTCCAGCACGTAGAAGCCGTTGTAGGCCCGGTCGTCGGAGCCGTAGTAGCCGACCACGGCCTTGATCGGCGCGCCGGCCGCGGCCAGTTTGACCACGGCCCCGTTGAACGCGCCGCCGAAGTCGGTCTGGCCGGTGGCGGCGGACTGGATGTCCTGCGGCCCGCTGATCGTGTTGCCGACCCAGTCCAGCGTCACGTCGCCGAGGTAGCCGAGGTCGGCGGCGAGCTCGGGCAGCGTGACCGCGCCGGCGTTGCCCTGGTAGCGCAGGGTCTTCGTGCCGCTGCCGCTGGCGGTGCCGCAGGCCGTGCTGATCGCGGCCGCGCCGGCCAGCGCGAGAAATGCTCTTCGCTTCACCGGGAAATCCGCTCGAAACGGCCGGCCGGGCGGGCGAGACCGTAGTGGCCGCGCAATGTGTCGGCACTGTAACCGGCACGGAACAAACCGCGCCGACGCAGTTCCGGAATGACGTGGTCGACGAATTCCTCCAACCCGGACGGCAACAGCGGCGGCATCACGTTGAATCCGTCGGCGGCGCCGCCCTCGTGCCAGCGCTGAATGTGGTCGGCGATCTGCACCGGCGTGCCGGCGATGACCTGATGCCCTCGTCCGCCGCCGAGTCGGCCGAGAAGCTGCCGCAACGTCAACCTGTCCCGCTCGGCCAGGTCACGCACCAGCTCGAACCGGCTCTTCGCGCCGTTGATGCGGGTGACCGGCGGCAACGGCGGCAGCGGCGCGTCGAGCGGGTGGTCGTTGAGGTCGACGCCGATCAGCTCGGACAGCTGCCGCACCGCGCGGACCGGCACGATCAGCTCGTCCAGCTCGTCGGACAGCCGCCGCGCCTCGGCCTCGGTGGAGCCGAGCACGGGCACGATGCCGGGCAGCACCTTGAGCTCGTCGGGCAGCCGGTCGTGGGCGGCCAGCCGGGACTTCAGGTCCCGGTAGAAGGCCCGCCCCTCCTCGAACGTCTGCTGCGCGGTGAACACCGCCTCGGCGTGCCGGGCGGCGAACGCCTTGCCGTCCTCCGACGAGCCGGCCTGCACCAGCAGCGGCCGGCCCTGCGGGCTGCGCACCGCGTTCAGCGGCCCCCTGACCTGGTAGAACCGGCCACGGTGGTTGATCTCGTGCACCTTGTCCGGGTCGGCGAACACGCCGCTGGCGGGGTCGACCACCAGCGCGTCGTCGTCCCAGCTGTCCCACAGCGCGGTGACCACGTCCAGGAACTCGTCGGCCCGCTCGTAGCGCTCGGCGTGGTCGGCGACGGCGTCCCGGTTGAAGTTCTGCGCGGCCCGGTCGCCGGCCGAGGTGACGATGTTCCAGCCGGCCCGGCCGCCGCTGATGTGGTCGAGCGAGGAGAACAGCCGGGCCAGGTTGTACGGCTCGGTGTAGCTGGTCGAGGCGGTGGCGATGAGGCCGACGTGCGTCGTCGCGGCGGCCATCGCGGTGAGCAGCGTGATCGGCTCGAACTTGCCGGCGGCGGTGTGCTGGACGTCGCCCCAGATCTGCACGCCGTCGGCCAGGAACACGGAGTCGAAAGCGCCCCTTTCGGCGATTCGGGCGAGGTTCTGGAAATGTCGCACGTCATTGACGAGCGACGGATCCGTTCTCGGGTGCCGCCATGCGGCTTCGTGGTGTCCTACGCCCATCAGGAATGCGTTGAGGTGCAACATGGCTGCAATGATGTGAACGGCGCGTCGGCACGGTCAACATTGCGTCGGCTGAAAATAAGTCAGCCCACTGCATGGGACAGTGGATCGGCGTAGAGCACGCCAAGCGCGACCGCGCCGCCGGCCACGGCCAGCACCGTGTCGGCGGTGAAACTGCTGGGCAGCACGGTGTGTTCGGGTGACGTGCACAGCCGGGACCGGGCGGCGATCTCCTCGCGCAGCGCGGCCAGGCACTCCGGGAAGGTGATCACGCCGAGCTCGGTGACGACCAGCACCTCCGGGTTGACCACGTCGTACAGCAGCGCGGCGGCCCGGCCGACCAGCCGGGCACGGTCCACGAACGGCGTCGAATCTCGTTGCTCGGCAAGGAGTTCCGGCATGGTCACGCCGGCGACGCGGCGGGCCCAGGCGTCGTCGGACACCGTCGCCTCGAAGCACCCGCGGTGCCCGAGCAGGCACTGGACATCGGAATCACCCAGCGGCAGATGGGCGATGTCCCCGGCGGCCGATCGGGGGCCGCGGTGGGTCTCGCCGCCGGTGACGATGGCCGCGTCGACGACGTTGCCCACGAACAGATGCAGCGCCGACTCGCGGGCCCGGATCTCGCCGAACAGCTGCTCCGCCTGGACCAGTGCGCGGGCATGGCTGTCCGTGTGCACGGGCAGTCCGGTGGCGCCGGCCAGGATTTCCCGTACGGCAACGTTGCGCCAGCCCAGCGACGTGTGCTCGACGATCACGCCGTTGTCGGTGTCGACCCAGCCGCCGGCGGCCACGCCGATCGCCAACGGTGTCCGGCCGGCGAGAAACCCGGGCAGGGCATCGATGATCGCCCGGAGCACGGCCTGCTGGCCGGGATCGGTGTGCGGGATACGTTGCTGGGCAAAGACATTGCCGCGCAGGTCGAGCAGCGACAGCGTGACATGGGCATGCGCGATGTGCACGCCGCAGACCATGTGCCGGTCGGTGTCGATGTCCACCGGCACGTGCGGGCGGCCCATTCCGTTGCGGGACACCGGTTCGTCGGTCTCGGTCAGCAGGCCGCGGTCGGCCAGGCTGCCGCAGTGGCGCGACACGCCGGCCGGGCTCAGGCCGGTCAGCCGGGCGATCGTGCTGCGCGCGACCGGCCCGTGCCGGAGCACGGCGCGCAGCACGGTGGCGGGGGCGCCGGACATGACCCGATCGTCACACCGCCCCGCCCGGGTGCCAACCCCGTACCACGCCTTGGGATCAGCCCAGCGCCCGCACGATGTCCAAGGCCCGGCCCAGGTTGTCCAGCTTGGCGTCCAGCGTGTCGCCGGCCGGGTACATCCGGACCAGGTCGACGCCGGCGTCCTGCCAGACCTTCAGCCGTTCGCGCACCATCGGTTCGGTGCCGATGAGCGTGGTGGCCAGCACCATGTCGTCGGTGACGAGCGCGGCCGCGCCGTCACGATCGCCGGCCTGCCAGCGTGCCCGCACCTCGGCGGCGACCTCGGCCCAGCCCTGCCGGCTGTAGGCGTCGTTGTAGAAGTTGACGCTGGCCGAACCCATGCCGCCGAGGCTGAACGCCAACTCCTTCTTGCGGCCGGCGACCATGGCCCGCAGCGCATCCTCGTCCGGCGCGAACGACACCTCGGCGCCCTGGCAGACGTCGAGATCGCGGCGGGTGCGGCCGGAGCGGGCCAGGCCGGCGTCGAGATGGGTGAAGTAGGCGGCCGAGCCCTCGGGCACGAAGCTGGTGCCGAGCCAGCCGTCGGCGATCTCGCCGGTCAGCTCCAGCATCTTCGGCGACAGGGTGGCCAGGTAGATCGGGATGTCCGGGTTGGCGGCCATGGACAGCCGCATCGGCCGGATGCCCTCGCCGGGCAGCGGAATGGTGAAGTGCTTGCCGGTGAAGGAGACCTTCTCGCCGGCGAACACCTCACGGATGATCTGCACGGTCTCCCGCATCCGGCTCAGCGGCCGGTCGAACGGCACGCCGTGCAGACCCTGCACCACCTGCGGCCCAGAGGCGCCGAGCCCCAGCGCGAACCGGCCGCCGGACAGCTGGGCCAGCGTGAGCGCCGCCTGCGCGATGGCCACCGGTGTGCGCGTGCCGAGCTGGATAATGCCGCTGCCGAGCCGAATCCGGTCCGTACGGGCGGCGAGATAGCCCAGCACCGACGGCGCGTCCGAACCCCAGGCCTCGGCCACCCAGCAGGTGTCGAGGCCGAGCTTTTCCGCCGCCAGCACGAAATCCAGCGTGGTGGCCCAGTCGCTGGACGCCTCGATCGTCGTCGCGGCGCGCATCACGGGTTCTCCACCCGCTGCTTGATCTGGGCCAGGGTGCCGGTGATGGCGTTCTCGAACTCCCGCAGCCGGACGAAGACGATCTTCTGCTCCTTGTCCGGCATCCGGTCGATCGCGTGCGACAGGCCGGATCGCGCCGGCCCCATCTGCATCCACTGGGTCAGTTCGGTGCCGCCGTCACGCGGCCGCAGCGTGAACCGCCACAGCGCGGTCGGGTTGTCCGGGTCCTGCACCGCCCAGCCGAACACGCGCGGCGGCTCGAACTCGACGATCTGCGAGGTGGTGGCCCACTCCCCCAGCGCTTCGTGCTTGCTCGCGCCGACGAACCGCGCGCCCAGCGCCGGCCCGGCCGCGCCGTCACACCACGTGACGGATTGGAGCTCGGGACTCATCTCCGGCATCAGCGAGACGTCGGTGACCACCGCCCACACCCGCTCGGGCGGACCGTCGATCCAGGTCCGCACCTGCACCGTCGGCTTGTCGGCGTACCGCGCTCCGGTCCACTCCATGCCTGGATCGTCTCTTAGATAGACTCAGCATGTCAACGGTCGTTTTGGGCGGCGAATCTGCGCACAACGTCCGGGCGGGTGGCCAGCTTCTCCGGGTAGCCTGGGCCCATCCGGTGCCGCACCTCGTCGGCCGTCAGCGGCTCCTTGCAGTGCGCGCACACCACTTCGGCCTGGGTGTCGTGGCCGCACGCGTCGTGATGCAGCGTGATCGGCGGGCCGGCCTCCTCGGCCAGCCAGCGGTCGCCCCAGGTCATCATCGCCGCCAGCACCGGCCAGAAGTCGCGACCCTTCTCGGTCAGCACGTAGTCGTGCCGCACCGGCTCCGACTGGTACGGCACCTTTTCCATAAGGCCCTCGTCGACCAGCCGCCGGAGCCGGTCGACGAGGGTGTTGCGGGCGATGCCCAGCGCCTGCTGGAACTCGTCGAAGCGGCGGATGCCGTAGAACGACTCGCGCAGGACCAGCGGCGTCCACCAGTCGCCGAGCAGGTCCATGGTGCGGGCGACCGAGCACGGCCAGTGCGCG
>DATJJB010000679.1:0-7070 GCA_035492655.1 Kutzneria sp.
CTCGGCCAGCTCACCGGCACCGCCGCCGGCGGCTTCCTGTACGCGATCGGCCGGGCGGTGCCGTTCGCGGTCGAGGTGCTGACGCACCTGATCAGCTTCGTCGCACTGCTGTTCGTGAAAGTCCCCTATCGGCGGCCGGAGAAGCTGGCGAGCAGCCACCTGGCCAAGGAAATGGTGGAGGGGCTGCGGTTCGTGTGGAGCCAGCGGCACGTCCGCGCGACGGTCGCCTGCGCGGTCAGCCTGAACTTCTTCTTCTCCGCCTACTACGTGGTTCTCGTCGTGCTGGCCAAGGAACGCGACGTGCCGTCCGGCGAGATCGGCATCATGGCGGCGATGCTCGGCGTCGGCGGGCTGCTGGGCGCCCTGCTCGCGCCGACGCTGCAGAAGGCCATGAGCCCGTTCCTGTCCATCGCCGGCGTGTTCTGGGTGCTGACCGTGCTCACGCCGCTGGCCGTGTTCATCGACAACGGCTACCTGCTCGGGCTGCTGTTCGCCGGTATGGCCCTGCTGCCGCCCACCGCCAACACCACCATCGCCACTTCCCAGCTGTTGCTCACCCCCGAACGCCTGCACGGCCGGATGACCAGCGTGATGGCGGTGATCTCCGGCGTCTCGGCCGCCGCCGGCCCGGCACTCGGCGGCGTGCTCGTGCAGCAGTTCGGCGGATCCGACGCGATCCTGTTGTGCGCCGCAGGCATCGCCGTCGTCACCGTGGTCGTCACGGTCAGCCCCACCATGCGCGCCTTCCCCGTCCCCGTCCGAGTCAAGGAGCCCACCCCATGACGCTCGCCCCGCCGCGGTACGCCTTCGAGGACCGCCTGGACCAGTGGATCGACCGCCGCGCCGCGGAACCGGTCTACCTGGACGAGGAGAACGGCATGTGGCGGCTGCTCGACCACGCCACGGTGTCCCGCGTGCTGTCCGAACCGGGCCTGTTCTCCAGCGATTTCTCCGGTCTGGCGCCCGTGCAGGAGGACTTCGAGGCGTTCCGCAGCGGCATGTTCCTGACCATGGACCCGCCCAACCACCGCAAGCTGCGCACCCTGGTCAGCCAGGCCTTCACCCCGCGCACGGTGGCCGGGCTGGAGCCGCGGATCTGGCAGATCACCGAGCAGCTGCTGGACGGTGTGGCCGGGCAGAGCCGCTTCGACATCGTCGACGAGCTGGCCTATCCGTTGCCGATCCTGGTCATCGCCGAGCTGCTCGGCATCCCGGCGCAGGACCGGGAGCTGTTCGAGAAGTGGGCCAAGGTGCTGTTCAGCGGCGACCAGTTGACCGAGACCTCGACCATGGCCGAGATCGAGGCGGCGCTGGAGATCATCGCGCCGACCATCCGTGAGATGAACGAGTACGTGCTGGCCCACATCCGGCATCACCGGGCCAACCCCAGCGACGGCCTGACCAGCAAGCTGATCCGGGCCTCGGTGGACGGGGAAAGCCTGACAGACCAGGAGATCGTCGGCTTCGTGGCGCTGCTGCTGGTGGCCGGGCACATCACCACCACCGCGCTCATCGGCAACGCCACCATCAGCTTCGACCGCCACCCCGAGGCGTCGGCCGCGCTGCGCGCGGACCCGGCCCGGATTCCGGTGGCGCTGGAGGAAGTGCTGCGCTGCCTGCCGCCGTTCAACGAGCTCGGCCGGCGCACCACGACCGAAGTCGAACTGGGCGGCCGCACGATTCCGGCCAATTCGATCGTCATGGCCAACATCGCCTCGGCCAACCGGGACCCCGGCGTTTTCGTTGACGCCGAACGGTTCGACTTCGCCCGTAACCCCAATCCGCACCTGACGTTCGGGCACGGCATCCACTTCTGCCTTGGCACTCCGTTGGCGCGCATGGAGGGTCGGATCGCCTTCGAGGCGCTGCACCGCCGTTACTCGGCGTTTTCGGTGGCGCGCAACGAGCCGGTCGAGTTCCAGAATCCGGCTATGATCGTGAGTGTTCGGCATCTGCCGCTGGATGTCGAGGCGCGGTAACCCTCGTTACTCACCTCATCGGCTACTTTCCTTGCACGATGGGATGATTGCCGCCGATCGGGCGTGCGGATAGCGTTCGGCCGTGACTCCCACGCTGCGCTCCGAGCGCCTGTTGCTGAGCCCCTACACGCCCGAGGACGAGGAGGACTTCGTCGCGCTGTTACGCGACGAGGAGGTCTGCAAGTGGATGGGGCAGGAACGGCAGCCCGAGGAGACGATCAGAACGCTCTTCGGGTTGCTGTTCACCGAGGTGTACGCCAAGAACCTGTTCGACGTCTGGGCGGTGCGGCTGGACGGCCGCTACATCGGCCACGCCGAGCTGAAGAAGACCGGCAACGTCGACGGGCACGAGCTGATCTGCGCCCTGGTCCGTGACGTGTGGCGGATGGGCCTCGGCACCGAGCTGTCCTACCGCGTGATCGACTACGGCTTCGACGATCTCGGCCTGGACGCCGTGCACGGCTGCGTGGCCGCCGAGAACACCCGCTCGCTGGCGATGGCGCTGAAAGCCGGTTTCGAGATCGTGCGCGACGTGACCGGCGAGGACGGCAAGGTGACCCGGGTGGTCACGCTGCGCGCCGCCGACCGGCAGCTGCTCCGGAAATAATTGCGCGCCCCGCAACTTTTGCTAGGGTGGTGGGGTGTCCGGACTCCGTGAGCGCAAGAAGCAGGCCACCCGCGAGGCGCTGAGCATGGCGGCGCTGACGCTGGCCGTCGAGCGCGGGCTGGACAACGTGCTGGTCGAGGACATCGCCGCCGCGGCGGGCGTGTCCCCACGCACCTTCAACAACTACTTCTCCAGCAAGTACGAGGCCATCTCGTCGCGGGCCACCGACCGCATCTTCCGCGTCGGGCAGGCTCTGCTCGACCGGCCGGCCGACGAGCCGCTGTGGGACGCGATCACCGCTGCCGTGCTCGAGGTGCACGCGGCGGCGGCCGAGCTGCCGCCGCCTGGGTGGCTGGCCGGCCTGCGGCCCGTGCTCAGCTCGCCGGCGATGGCCGGTGAGCTGCTGAAGACGTACGTGAAGCTGCAGAAGGTGCTGGCCGCGGCCATCGCCGACCGGCTCGGCCCCGGCGACCACGGGATGTATCCGGAGATCTTGGCGGCGGCGGTCGGCGCCGCCACCCAGGTGGCGTCCGACCACTGGCTGCGGGCGGACCCTCCGGTGCCGCTGCTCGGCCTCGTGGAGACGGCGCTCAAGCAGCTGAGGGGGACGCAATGACCTTGTACACCAAGAGAATCGGCGACAGCGGGCCGGTGCTGCTGTTCATCGTCGGCGGCAACGGCGACAGCACCGTGTTCGAGGCCGCCGCCGCCCGGCTGGCCGACCGGTACCGGGTCGTGCTGTACGACCGGGCCGGCTTCGCCCGCAGCCCCGTCGACACCGTGCCGGCCGACAAGCTGGCCGCCGACGTCGAGGACGCCCGCGCGTTGCTGGCCGACGAGCCCGGCTACGTGTTCGGCAGCAGCTCCGGCGCCATCGTGACGCTGGAGCTGCTGGCCAAGCACCCGTCCGCCGTGCTCAAGGCCGTGCCGCACGAGCCGCCGCTCGTCTCCCTGCTGCCCGACCGCGACGAACGCCAGGCCGAGCTGGACGAGGTGTACCAGCTCTATCTCGCCGAGGGTCACGAGGCCGCGATGGCTTTGTTCGCCAAGGTCGTCGGCCTCGCCCCGCCGCAGTCCCCGCCGGCCGGTTTCGAACCGCCGCCGGCCATGCGGGAGATGTTCGAGCGGATGCGGCACAACGTGCCGTTCTGGTTCGACCACGAGTTCAACCCCTACCCGCGGCATCGGCCCGACCTCGCCGCACTCGACGCCGCCAAGGACAAACTGGTGCTCGCCTGCGGCGTCGAGTCACGGGGTCTGTTGGCGTACCGACCCAACGTCGTGCTGTCGGAACGCCTGGGCCTGCCGCTCGTCGAGTTCCCCGGCGAGCACCTCGGCTACGCCCGGCATCCAGTGGAGTTCGCGGCTCGGTTGCACGAGGTGCTCAGCTCGGCAGCGACTTCCTGATCCGGCTGAGAATCCCGTTGCCCGCCAACACCATCATGACCGGGATGCCGTAGAACAGGGCGGCCGCGGCGACCGGTGTCCAGAACAGCGCCGTCCCGAAGAACCCGATCAGCATGTCGGCCACCAGCGTGGCGAGGACGGGCAGCGCCAGCACGAACGCCGCGTGCCGACCGGTTCGCCGGTCCGGCACGCGGCGGCAGGCCAGGTAAGCGCCCACCACCAACACCACCGAGGCGACCCAGGGGCCCATTCGATAGGCCCGGAATCCCAGGCCGTACAGGGTCGGCGTGATGATCAGCAGCACCAAGGTCAGTGCGACGCCGGCGAAGGCGAGCCGGACGCTGTGCCGGCCGATCAGTTCCTTGCCGCGCGCCGGACCCGCTGACCAGGTCAGCGCGACCGCCGTGAACACGCCGAGCAGCAGCAGGCCGATGGTCTCGTAGTGCGCCGCGTAGCTGATCCGCACGGCCGAAATGGTCACCACGTGTGCGGCGCATGCCACCCAGGCCATGGCCGCGGCGGAGCGACGCGCCCCGACCAGCGTCAGCAAGGCCACCACCAGCCAGGCGGCCCAGACCGGCCAGTCCGACATCTCCTGCGGCACGCTGACGAACGAACTGTTCGTTTTGATCGAGTAGGCGAGTTCGTGCAGGTCGGGCGCCGCGCCGACGAGCAGCACGATCGGGCCGAGCACGCTGACGATCGCCATCACGTCCCGTAGCGGCACGGCACCGTCCAGGTTGAACACTCGCCGCGCGTGCAGCGCGATCGCGCCGCCGACCAGGTCAAGGTCGTCCCGCCAGCCGCCGTTCGCGGACAGCAGCACGCCGAGCATCTCCTCGCCGTGGGTGGCCCGATGATCCTGCGGATAGAGCCGCAGCAGTCGCCGATAGTGCTGTTCCCTGCTCATGCCGTTCCCCCCACGGTCCGCGCGCGCAGGCGCGTCTCGGCGGCCCGGGTGGTCACCCGCAGCCGCTCCACCTCGGTCGCGAGGCGGGCCGCGCCGCGGTCGGTCAGCCGGTAGTACCGGCGCAGCCGCCCGTCGACCACCTCCTCGCGGTCCACCGCCACCCAGTCGTCGGCGACCAGCCGGTCGAGGGCGGTGTAGAGCGTGCCGGCGCGCAGCCGGACCCGGCCGGCCGAGATCTGCTCGACGTCGAGCAGGATCCCGTAGCCGTGCTGGGGCCCGGCCGCGAGCGCGGTCAGGACGAGGAAGGTCGGCTCCCTCAGCGCACCATCAGTCACGTGATCGGTATATACCGATCACCGGACTATGGGCAAGGGGGGTTCAGCCGGCGATGTTGACCATCCAGTAGATGCCGAACTTGTCCACACAGGAGCCGAAGACGTCGCCCCACATCTGCTTCTCCAGGGGCACCGACACGGTGCCGCCGTCGATCAGCTTCTCCCAGAAGCCGCGCAGCACGTCCTCCGAGTCGCCGGACAGGCACATGCTGACGTTGCTGCCCGGGTTGAACTCCATCCCCGGCGGCGTGTCCGACGCCATCAGGATGTAGTCGCCGTTGAGCGAGCCGTGCATGATCTTGTCCGCGCCCTCGCCGGCCATGCCGTACTGCCCGAAGGTGTTGAGCGACAACTCGCCGCCGAAGACGGCCTGGTAGAACTCCAGGGCCTGGCGGGCGTCGCCGTCGAAGCTGAGATAGGGGTCGAGCTTTGCGCCCATGACGTGCTCCTCGGGTAGGAACCAGGCCGCCATCCTCGCACCGGAGGAGGGGTCCGACAACGCGGCGTGTCCGCCGATCACGTGAAAACCCGAGGTCAGGACTAAGGTCTCTGGCCATGTGCGCCGATCAAGTGGACAGCGACTTCGCGCGGAGGCGGCCATGAGCCCGACTACTCGATCCCCAGAGGACACACTCGTCCACTCGTACCTGTTCCTGCGGCGCGCCATCGGCCTGATCGGCCTTGGCCTGCCGGCGGTCCTGATCATCGGCAAACTGATCGTCCAGGGCGGTGGGTTGCAGGACTCGATCAGCTCCTACTTCTACACCGACATGCGCGGCGTGTTCGTCGGCAGCATGTGCGCGGTGGGCGCGTTCCTGTTGTCCTATCGTGGTTATGACGTCATCGACGACGTGGCTGGCAACCTCGCCGGTGTCGCCGCCGTCGGTGTCGCGCTGTTCCCCACGGCGCCGGCCGACCCGTCCGGCACCGCCGCGCTGATCGGCGTGCTGCACCTGGTGTTCGCGTCGATCTTCTTCCTGACGATCGCCTTCTTCGCGATCGTCCTGTTCCGCCGGACCAGCGAGATGGGGCCGACCGAGCGCAAGCTGCAACGCAACCGCCTCTATCTGACGTGCGGTGTCGTGATCATCGGCTGCCTGCTGGCCATCGCCGCCGTGCACCAGTTCTTCGCCGCCGCCACCGCCGGGCTGCATCCCGAGCTGTGGCTGGAGACCATCGCCGTGATGGCCTTCGGCGTGGCCTGGCTGACCAAGGGCGAGGCCATTCTCGGCGACGTGCTGCCGACGCCCGCGTCCGTCGTCGCCGGCAGCTGATCCTTTCCTGGGCTTGATCTCCAGGAAGGTGGAGGTTGCAGACTGGGTTCGCAGCCTCCACCACAGGAAAGGTTCCGTCATCGTGTCCTTCACCGACGCCGAGTTGGACTACCTCGCCGGCCAGCCCCTCGGCCGGCTGGCCACCGCCCAGCCCGACGGCACCCTCCAGGCCAACCCCGTCGGCTTCCGCTACAACGCCGCCACCGGCACCATCGACATCGGCGGCTACAACATGGCCGCCAGCCGCAAGTTCCGCAACGTCGCCGCCAACGGCCAGGCCGCTTTCGTCGTCGACGACATCGTCTCCACCACCCCGTGGCGGGTCCGCTGCCTGGAGATCCGTGGCGACGCCGAGGCCCTCGTCGACCCGGCCGACGGCGGCAGTCAGATGCCCGGGCCCATCATCCGGATCCATCCCCGCCGCATCATCGCCTTCGGCATCGCCGCCGAGGACCAGGACAAGGACCCCCACCTGATCAAGGCCGACATCCGCTCCGTCTAGCGCCGACGTCCGGACGCGTACGGGTCGTACGGCTGGAACGCCCGGCTCGCCAGATA
>DATJJB010000680.1:0-3991 GCA_035492655.1 Kutzneria sp.
TGGCCAGCACGGCCTGGATCGGGTGGCCGAGCGCCTGCTCCTCGGCGATCACCTTCTCCACGAACTCGGGCGTGATCGGCTCGATGTAGGTGGCGTCGGCGAACTCCGGGTCGGTCATGATCGTCGCCGGGTTGGAGTTGATCAGGCTGACCCGCAGGCCCTCGGCCCGCAGCACCCGGCACGCCTGCGTGCCGGAGTAGTCGAACTCGCAGGCCTGGCCGATCACGATCGGCCCGGAGCCGATCACCAGGACGTGGGAGATGTCGGTCCTCTTCGGCATCAGCGGGCCTCACTCATCAGCTGGCAGAACTCGTCGAACAGGGCGGCCGCGTCGTGCGGTCCGGCGGCGGCCTCCGGGTGGTACTGCACGGAGAACGCCGGCGCTTCCAAGCAGCGCAGGCCCTCCACCGTGCCGTCGTTCGGGCAGTAGTGGCTCACCGTGGCCGCGCCGAACGGGGTGTCGAAGCGCTCCCCCGGCTCGCCCTCCAGGGCGAAGCCGTGGTTCTGGGAGGTGATCGCGACCCGGCCGGTGGCGGTGTCGATGACCGGCACGTTGATGCCGCGGTGGCCGTACTGGAGCTTGTACGTGTCGCGGCCCAGCGCCCGGCCCAGGATCTGGTTGCCGAAGCAGATGCCGAACAGCGGGATCCGCCGCTCCAGCACGCCCTTCGTCAGGGCGACGCCGTGGTCCTGGGTGGCCGGGTCGCCCGGGCCGTTGGACAGGAACACACCGTCGGCCTCGACGGCCAGGATGTCGTCCAGCGTGGAGTTCAACGGCAGGACGTGCACCTCGATGCCGCGGGCGGCCATCATGCGCGGGGTGTTGGACTTGATGCCAAGGTCCAGCGCGGCCACCCGGAACCGGCGCTCGCCGTCGGCCGGCACCACGTAGGTCTGCGCGGTGGTGACGTCGCCGGCCAGGTCCGCGCCCTTCATCTGCGGCGCGGCCTGCACGCGGCCCAGCATGGTGTCCACATCGGACAGTGCGTCGCCGGAGAACACCCCGGCGCGCATGGCGCCGCGCTCCCGGATGTGCCGGGTCAGCGTGCGGGTGTCGACGCCGGCGATGCCGACGATGCCCTGGCGGACCAGCTCGTCGTCCAGCGAGCGGGTGGCCCGCCAGTTGGACGGGCGGCGGGCGGGATCCCGCACCACGTAACCGGAAACCCAGATCCGCGACGACTCGTCGTCCTCGTCGTTCCAGCCGGTGTTGCCGATCTGCGGCGCCGTCTGCACCACGATCTGGCCGTGGTAGGACGGGTCCGTCAGCGTCTCCTGGTAGCCGGTCATGCCCGTGCAGAACACGACCTCGCCCAGGGTCGCGCCGAGCGCCCCGTACGCCTCACCGCGGAAGACCCGGCCGTCCTCGACCACCAACGCCGCCTGCTCGCGAGCGCTCACTGCGCGCCACCTCCAACGCCTGCCATGGACCGCAGCGCGGCCACCCACTCCTGGTAGTGCTCTTTCTCGTCGGCCCGAAACCCGCTGTCCAACAGCTGGTTCTCGACCTGCCACCGCACGATGAGCAGACCGTCGCCGAACATCACCTTGCCGGCCAGCCCCTGGCCGACCCGCGCGTCCCGCACCGTCTCACGGGGGATCCAGACCGGGCTCGCGCCCACCCGGTCGATCAGCAGACCCTTGTCGTGCAGGTGCAGCGTGGCCTCCGAACGGAAGCCCACGTCGCCGACCGCGACCCGGTTCTGCCAGCTGTCGTCCAGCGTCGTGCTGACGTACACACCGCTCTGCTCGGGCAGCAGCTCGCTGCCCAGCTCGGCCGGCGCGGCCGGCAAGGCCGGCAGCGTCTGCGCCTGCCGACGGCCCTTGTTGCGCCAGCCCCACCACATCGCCGCGGCGCACAGCGCGAAGAAGGCCAGCACGACGAGCACCAACACCAGGCGCGTCATGACTGGACCTTCCCCTCGGACACGGTGACCCGTCCGCGCAGCATCGTGGTGCGCACCACCCCCGGCAACTCCATGCCCTCGAACGGGGTGTTGCCGGCGATGCTGGCCAGCTCGGTGCCACGCACCGTCCACCGGGCCTGCGGGTCGACCAGGGTCAGCGTGGCCGGCTCGCCGACGGCCAGCGGCCGGCCCTGATCGGGCAGACCGGCGATCTCGGCCGGCTTCTCGCTCATCACCCGGGCCACGCCGCGCCAGTCCAGCAGGCCCGGCCGCACCAGCGTCTCCACCACGATGGACAGCGCCGTCTGCAGGCCCAGCATGCCCGGGCGGGCGGCCGACCACTCGCAGTCCTTGTCCTGCACGGCATGCGGGGCGTGGTCGGTGGCGACGCAGTCCACGATGCCCTCGGCCAGCGCCTCCCGCAGCACCTGCACGTCGGATTCGGTGCGCAGCGGCGGATTCACCTTGTTCACCGGGTCGTACGTGGCCAGCCGCTCGTCGGTCAGCAGCAGGTGGTGCGGCGTGACCTCGGCCGACACCTTGGTGCCGCGCTCCTTGGCCCACCGCAGCACGTCGACCGTGCCGGCGGTGGAGACGTGGCAGACGTGCAGCCGCGCCCCGGTCTGCTTGGCCAGCAGACAGTCCCGGGCCACGATCGACTCCTCGGCCGCCGCCGGCCAGCCGGCCAGGCCCAGCCGGGCCGCCCGCTCGCCCTCGTGGGCCTGCGCGCCGACGGTCAGCCGGGGCTCCTCGGCGTGCTGCGCGATCACGCCGTCCAGCGCCTTGGTGTACTCCAGCGCCCGGCGCATGATCAGCGGGTCGCTGACGCAGTGGCCGTCGTCGGAGAAGACGCGAACATTGGCCTGGCTGCGGGCCATGGTGCCCAACTCGGCCAGCTTCTCGCCCTTGAGGCCGACGGTGACCGCGCCGACCGGGTGCACGTCGACCAGGCCGACCTCGCGGCCGCGGCGCCAGACGTGCTCCACGATCACGGCGTTGTCGGCGACCGGGTCGGTGTTGGCCATGGCGAACACGGCGGTGTAGCCGCCCAGCGCCGCCGCGGCCGAGCCGGTGGCGATCGTCTCGGTGTCCTCACGGCCCGGCTCACGCAGGTGCGTGTGCAGGTCGACGAAACCGGGCAGGGCGACCAGGCCGTCGGCGTCGATCACCTCGACATCGGTGAGCTCCTGGGTGCTCGCGGCATCGAGCCACGGGCCGATCTCGGCGATCACGCCGTCGCGCACCAGGATGTCGACCGGGTCGCCCTCGCCGTACAGGCGGACTCCCTTGATCAGCATCATGCGGCTTCTTCCTCTCCCGCGAGCAGGTGGTACAGCACGGCCATGCGGACGTGCACCCCGTTGCGGACTTGCTCGGTGATGGCGGCGCGCGGCGAGTCCGCGACGGCCGCCGCGATCTCCATGCCGCGCAGCATGGGCCCGGGATGCAGCACGACGGCGTGCTCGGGCAGTTGGTTGAACCGGCGTTCGTTAAGTCCGTAGGCGATGGAGTACTCCCGCGCCGACGGGAAGAAACCGCCGTGCATGCGCTCGGCCTGCACCCGCAGCATCATCACCGCGTCCAGCGCCGGCAGCTCCGGGTCCAGGTCGTGCGAGACGGCCACCGGCCAGCTCTCCACCCCGGTCGGCAGCAGCGTCGGCGGCGCGACCAGCACGACCTCCGCGCCCAGCGCCGTCAGCAGGTGGACGTTGGACCGGGCCACCCGGCTGTGCAGCACGTCGCCGACGATGGCGATGCGCCGGCCGGCGATGGTGCCGAGGCGTTCCCGCAGCGTGGCCGCGTCGAGCAGGGCCTGCGTGGGGTGCTCGTGCATGCCGTCGCCGGCGTTGACCACGCCGGTGCCGGTGCCTTCCAGCCAGCCGGCCAGCCGGTGGGCCGCGCCGGACGCGGGATGGCGGACGATCACCAGGTCGGCGCCGGCCGCGGACAGCGTCAGGGCGGTGTCGCGCAGCGACTCGCCCTTGCCGACCGAGGAGCCGCCGGCCGACACGTTGATCACGTCGGCGCTCATCCACTTGCCCGCGACCTCGAAGGAGACCCGGGTGCGGGTGGAGTTCTCGTAG
>DATJJB010000681.1:0-17813 GCA_035492655.1 Kutzneria sp.
GATCCACTCCGCCACCGGCGGCCTCGGATTGGCGGCAATGGCCATCGCCCGCAGCCGTGGCGCGGAGATCCTGGCCACGGCCGGTAGCGACGAGAAGCGGGCTTACCTGCGGGAACTCGGCGTCGACTGTGTCATGGACTCGCGGTCGCTCGACTTCGTCGAGCAGACCATGGCCGCCACCGACGGCCGGGGCGTCGACGTCGTGCTGAACTCCCTGGCCGGCCCGGCGTTGCGGGCCGGGCTGGACGTGCTGGCCGTCGGCGGCCGGTTCATCGAGCTCGGCAAGCGGGACATCTACGCCGACACCAAGCTCGGCATGTCCCCGTTCAAGCGCAACATCACCGTCAGCAGCGTCGACCTGGACCTGGTGCTGCGCACCAAGCCCGACCTGGCCTGCACGCTGCTGTCCGAGGTGGCCGAGGAGCTCACCGCCGGCCGGCTGGACTCGTTGCCGCGCAAGGAGTTCCCGCTGGAGCAGGCGGCCGACGCGTTCCGCCTGATGGCCGCGGCCAAGCACATCGGCAAGCTCGTGCTGACCGTGCCGGCGTCCGGTTCCACGGTCGCCGTGGTACCTGAGGGCACGGTGCCGATCGCCCATTCCGACGGCGCCTACGTGATCACCGGTGGCCTCGGCGGTCTCGGCCTGGAGATGGCCAAGTGGTTGGGCGGTCTCGGTGCCGGGCGGTTGGTGTTGAACGGCCGCTCCGCGCCGTCCGTGCACACCGAGGAGGTCATCGCCGAGCTCCGGGCCGCCGGCACGCAGGTCGAGGTCGTCTGCGGCGACGTGTCGGCCGGGGACACTGCTGATCGCCTGGTCGAGGCGTGCGGGCCGTTCCGACTGCGGGGCATCCTGCACGCCGCCGCCGTGCTCGACGACGGCATGGTGCTCAACCTGGACCGGGAGCGCGTGGAGAAGGTCTGGCGGCCCAAGGTCGACGGCGCGTGGCACCTGCATTCCGCTGCCGAGGGTCACGACCTCGACTGGTTCGTGCTGTTCTCCTCCGGGGCGTCCATGTTCGGCAACCCGGGGCAGGGCAACTACGCCGCCGCCAACGCCTGGCTCGACGCCTTCGCCCAGTGGCGGCACCATCGCGGGCTGCCCGCGCTGACCGTGAACTGGGGCGCGTGGGGCGAGGCCGGGCGGGCCACCGGGTTCAAGGATCGTGGCTTCAGCACTTTGTCGACAAAGGACGGTATCGACGCGCTGACCACGTTGTTGGACCACGACCGCGTCCGTACCGGCGTCTTCGCCTTCGAGGCCGACCAGTGGTTCGGCATGCTGCCGTCGGCCCTGGAGTCCTCGTTCTTCGCCGCCATGCCCCGGTCGGCGGCCGGCGACACCCCGGCCGCCGGCGGCAAGGTACGAGCCGAGCTGGTCGAGCTACCGGCCGAGGAACGCCGTCGCTTCATGATCGACTACCTGGCCGGCCAGATCCGAGTGATCCTCGGACTCAGCTCGGCCAGCGTCGACGCCGACGTGCCGCTGACCAACCTCGGCTTCGACTCGTTGACCGCGTTGCAGCTGCGCAACCAGTTGGAGGCCGACCTGGCCCTCAAGATCCCGGCGACGGCCGTGTGGACCCACCCCACCCCGGCCGCCCTCGGCGACCATCTTATCGAGCAGCTCGCCTTGTAACCCCCTCTTACGCCACATGCGCTTCCTACGTGGCAACTGGTGCCACGTAGGAAGCGCATGTGGCGTTTTGGCCGCTGGTGCCACATAGGAAGCGCATGTGGCAAAACGGCGGGCCGCCTCCCGGCGGGGAGGCGGCCCTTGTGTTGCTGTGTCAGGCGGAGAGCGTGTACTGCTCGCTGCCGAAGGTTCGCATCAGGTAGTCGCGGTCGACCGGCGGCGTGAAGTCGCCGGTCAGGCCCAGCCGGCGCAGGCCGAGGTCGTCGAAGCGCCGCCGGTAGGACATGAACGGCATGAAGGTGCCCATGGTCTGGTAGACCATCGTCTCCCACGGCGTCGGCTGCTGCGGCGCGCTGGGCACGAACCGCCAGGTGATCGGCAGGACGTCCTCGAACAGCTCCTCGAACACGTCGGCGATCACCGAAACCTGCACGTCCCGGGGATGCACGATGTGATAGGTGTCCACTCGGGACGTCGGCGGCCGGCCGGCCGCCTCGACCATCAGCCGCGCGGCCTCGTCCACCTGCAACATGTTGATCAGCGCGTTCGGGTCGCCGGGGATGCGCACGACCAGCCGCTCTCGGCTCTCGCCGGTCATCGCCAGCGTGTTGACCAGCTTGCGGGTCAGCTGCAGGCCGGTGAGCAGCGGATGGGTCGGCAGGTGCGGGTGCGGCCGCGCGTCGGTCACCAGCACCGACGGCCGGTGCACCATCGCGGGCCGGCCGGTGCGCGCCGACCACTCCCGCACGGCCACTTCGGCCAGGTACTTCGACTCCTCGTAGCGCGTGGTGAAGCCGTACGAGTCGTCCAGGTCCGCCTCGTGGATGCGGCCCACCGGGCGTCGGCCGGCCACGCCGATGGTGCTGACGTGGTGCAGCATCGGCTTGCGCGCGCCGGCGTCGGCCAGCTCGATGATCCGCCGCGTGCCGACCGTGTTGGTCAGGTGCAGCCGCTGCGGGTCGGAGTTGAGGTCGATGGACGCCGCGCAGTGCCAGATCTCGTCCAGCTCGTCGGCCAGGCTCTGGAACCGTTGCTGGGTCAGCCCGAGCATCGGCCGCTCCAGTTCGACCACCACCGTGCGCAGTCGGGCGGCGATCGTGGCGATCGCCTCCTCCGGCCGTCCGCTGGCCCGCAGGTAACGCACGATCCGCTCACGGGCCGGAATACCGCCGGGCCGGCTCAGCAGGATCACCGAGTCGTGCCGGTCCGCGAGGATCTCCAGCAACCGGGTGCCGAGCAGCCCGGTCGCACCGGTAATGGCGATCGGCATGGTTGAGCACTCCTCACTTCATGTGCCCCCTGTGCGGAATATAGATCCGCTCGCCGATCGCCACTCGTGATCTCGCTCGTATTGGTGAACCGCCGTCGCTCAGTCGGCGCTTCCGTGTGATCTGGGCTTACTGTGTCCTCAGGGCCCAGTGCTGATGCGTCATCCGGATACGGTCGGATCCGGCCGCAGGTTTTCGTGTTCAACCAGCCGTCGCGGGGAATTCGACGTGTGAATTCTCTTCGCGTTCTCGTGGTTGGAGAAAGCAGGAGAGGACCTCATTCATGTTCAGGAAACTGCTGGTCATCGTGCCGGCACTGGCGGTGGTCGCCGCCTCCGCGGGTGCCGCTTCCGCCGCCCCCGTGTTCGGATCCACCACGCCGCCGGCGGCGCGCGCTGCCTGTACCGCTGACACGCCCGAAGTCAAGGCCCTGACCAACTCCATGGCCGACTTCGTCACCGCCATCTCCGCGACGCCGCCCGACACCGTCAAGCTGCAGGCCGTCACCGGCGATCTGATCAATGAGGTGGTCGCTCTGCAAAAGGCCGGCTGCCTGCCGGCGGCCGCGCCGCAAACGCGTCTGCGGGATCCGCAGGCGTGCCTGACCGATCTGCAGAACGCGGGCGCCGCGCTGTTCTCGATGCTCGCCGCCGCGCTGAAGGTGCCGCCGGACCCGACCGCGATCACCACCGCGACGACCGCGATCGGCGCCGCGATCACCAAGTTCAACAACGACAACTGCCTGCCGATCAAGCTGCCCGTGCCCGGCGCGCCGCCGCTGCCCGGCGGCGGGGGCGTCCCGGCCCCGCCCGGTGGCCTGCCGGCGCCGCCGACCATCCCCGGCACCTGATCCCCGGCGCCTGGTTCTTCGGGCCCGCCTCCTTTCGGAGGTGGGCCCGAAGTCGTTTCTAGGACACGTTGAGCCGGTCGCGAAGCCGGGCCACCCGGGGCCACCAGGGCGCGATCCGCTCGGCCTCGCCCAGTGTCAGCCGGGCCGTCACGTTGTCGCCGGCGGCCATCTGGGCCCGGGCCAGCGTGGCCAGGTCGTCGGCCCGGCCCAGGGCGTCGTTGCCCAGCTCGATGGCCGCGTTGGCCAGCGCGATCGCCTTGGACACGTTGCCGCGCAACACTTCCACCAGCGCCTTGGCCCCGTTGAGCTTGTACGCCGGATAGGCCAACTGCTCGGCTTCGGTGATCGCCCGCTCGGCCCAGCCGAGACCCAGCTCGGCCTCCAACTGGCCGGCCTCCACCGCGGCCGCGGCCAGTCCGGCCAGGCCGGCCGTGATCAAGGCGAAGTCGCGCTGCGGCAGGTTCGGCTCGGCCAGCATGCCCAGCACCAGCTGCATCGCCTCCGCGTACTGGCCGTGCGCCTCCAGTACGACCACACGGGCCATCGAGAGCGACTGGCCGTCCGGCTGCACCTGGGCCAGCGCGTCGCAAGCCGCCTGCGCTGCCGGCAGATCGCCGGCCTGCACGGCCTTCGTCACGGCCGCGACCAGCGGCGCCGCGTCGATCTCGGCCGCCTCGCGGGCCTCCAGCCGCAGGTAATTGAGCAGCACCCAACCCGTCGAGGTCGCCGCCGCGTCGCGACGTGGCAACAGGGCCAGGATCACCGCCGCCGCGCAGCCCACGGCCGCGCCCAGCCAGAACGGTCCGTCCTGGACGACGATCAGCGTGGCCGTGACGGCGAGCCCGAAGATCGCCGAGACCAGGTAGGTGCCCCAGACGCGCGGCCGCACCGGGGCCTGGCCCGGCCCGATCGTCACGGACAGCATGATCGGCAGCGCCCGTAGCGTGATCGACCGGCCCGGTGCGGTCCAGTCCTTGAGCCGGGGGCCGACGCCGATCACAACCCGAGGCATCCTCGGTCGCAGGGCCAGGCCACCGGCCAGCACACCCAGCTGGAGCACCGCCAGGCCGATCAGGGCACCCGGCACCAGGCCGGCCACAGCCACCAGGATCGGCGCCGGAGCGCGCTCCAGCGCGGCGACGACGATCACGGAGGCGACGGCCAACACCGTCCCGGGACGTACACGGGGCACGAAACCTACAGACGCTACCCCGTGCCGTGTGGTTCCGGGCGAACGCGCCTAGGGTTCACGTATGGCGGTGAAGCGACCAAACCCGGCGCTGTGGCTCTGGTACTCGCTCGGGGGACGGTTGCCCCAGACCTACCGTGAGTGGGTGCTGCGCGACGTGATCAGCAAGACCTGGCTGGTCCGGCACCTGCTGCGCACCTTCCTGCGCCTGCTGATCCCGCTGGGCATCCTGTTCATCGTGCTGTCCCGGTTCGGCGGGCCGCTCTACATCATCCTGATGGCGCTGGCCCTCGGCCTGATCGTCGGCCTCTACTACTCGCTCAGCTACGCCTCCGAGGCCAACGACGCCCGGCTGCGCAAGTACGGCTATCCGGCGGCCTACGGCAGCACCATCCGGGACAACCGCTTCTCCGAAGAGGACCGCCCGGAGTGATGTGGTCCGGCGGTTACGGAACCGCCGGTCGGCCGCCTGACACCACCGGCAGGCCGGCCTTCGCCCAGCCGCGGAAGCCGCCGACCAGGTCCGTCGCGGTGTCCAGGCCCAGCCGGTGCAGATCCCGGGCCGCCAGGCTCGACGCGTAGCCCTCGTTGCACAGCACGATGATCCTGGTGGCCCCGTCGACCTCGGGCAGCCGGTTCGGGCTGGCCGGATCCAGCCGCCACTCCAGGTGGATCCGCTCCACCGGCACCGAGCCCGGGATCTCGCCCTCCTCGGCCCGGTTGGCGATCGGCCGGATGTCGACCAGCAGGGCGCCCTCGTCCTGCAGCCGCTTCGCCTCGGCCGGGTCCACCCGGTCCAGCTCGGCGCGGGCCTGGTCGAGGTACTCGTCGACGGTCACAGGCCCACCTCGCCAGCGCTCGGCGGGTCTGCGACCCAGGTCCCAGTGTTGAATGGTGCCCTCGCAAGCTCGGTCACTTCACGTCCTCCAGGCTGGCGTACTCGCGGGTCGGCAGCAGCGGCGGCGAGTAGGCGTGCACACTCGCCGCCGGCGCGGTTCCGAGGTTACGCACCTGGTGGGCCCGGCCGCCGCTGAAGCCGACAGCCTCGCCCAGGTTGCGTCGCATGGTCCGGATCGGGCCGCCCGGGTAGCGGTAGTCCTCGTTGAGCAGCCCCTTGAGCACCGTGAACGAGCCTGCCGCGCCGCCGTGGTCGTGCGGCTCCGTGCCCTGGCCCGGCAGCCACGACAGCAACCACACCTCCACCCCGCCGGTCAGCGCCAGCCTCGCCCACCAGCGCTGCTCGTGCTCGAACCGCAGCACGTCCAGCAGCGGCGTCGTCAGCTCCGTGGCGATCGTGCTGGTCAGGTCGCGCAGCTGCGCCGGCGTCCACAGTGGGCGCTCGGGCTGGACCAGGTCCCGCAGCAGGGGCAGGTCGATGGCCGGATGGACGTCGAGATCGATGGCGAGGGTCACGGGATGCTCCTGCGGTCGCGGCACTGGGACGTGGTGCACGGACGCGACGGGCCGGCTTGCCTTCGCTCTTGGCTGGATCAGCGGCCGCGTCGCGTGCGGGTACACCCGCAGGAGGCGACGCGAACGAGGTCGACAACGAGGTCGCACCAGGTCGTTCGGGGCCGGATCACAAGTCGATGTTCGCACGCCCCCCACTGGCGTCGCGACAGCTTCCACCTACTGAAATCCCGTCGGACACCGACGTTTCCATGACTGTCACGTGCGGTCCGGAGGTGTCGCAGGGAGGCAAGTACGACGCGCATGTGACATCGGCCGGCGGTGATCAGCCGCGGGTGTGCCAGCCGCGGTGGCGCTCGGCCAGTTTCTGGGCGTGGGCGGCCACGGTCTCGTCTCCGTAGTGCTCGGCGATGACCAGCAGCACGTCGCACGTCCGGGGGTGATCGGACCGCCAGACCAGGTTCAGGAACTCGATGGTCTGCGCGGTGTCGCCGTGCTCCGCGACGGCGTCCAGCATCCGCGCCACGTTGCCGCCGTCCAACAGCCCGGCCAGCTCGACCACGTGCGCGTCGGCGATGCGCACCGCGGGCACGTCGCCGCCGTCCAACGCCTTGTGCCGCAGCAGCCACAACAGCGCCGGCCCGTCGTGCGGGCCGCCGAGCAGCAGCCGCACCGGCGGCACCGTGCGCCGGTCGCCGAACACGTCCCCGCACGCCTGGATGGCCACCATCACCTCGGCGGTCGGCCGGTCCGGCGTCGCGACCCGGCTGATCAGCTCCCGGGCGTTGTGCCGGTCCGGCTGCTCCATGCTCCACTCGCGGACGTCGTCGGCCCACTCGTCGCCGGCCGCCCCGATCGCGTCGATCAGCTCGTCCACCGTGGACCAGAGCGCCACCGGCAGCACCCGCACCGGCAACCCGTTCGCCTCGGCCACGTCGACCAGGATCGGCATGCCGCAGGCGGTCAGCCGGGCGTCCCGACCCAACGCGAACATCAGGCCGCAGTCCATCAGGAAGTCCACGACCTCGGCCGGCACCGGCACCTCGGACAGGTCGAGCGACCGGCGGGCCACGGCCGCCTTCACCAGCTCGATGCTCAGCTGCACCAGGCTCCGTCCCGGCAGCTTGGGGTGGGCCGCGAACACCTTGCGGATCAGGTTCATCGAATGCCGCTCGACCTTGCGCCACGCCGCGACCTGCACCAGACGGCCCTTCAGCCGCCGCACCGCGCCCGCCGCCAGCGCCCACGCCAGGATCCGCGGCAGCTCCGCCGGGTCGACGCCCAGCACCAGGGCGATCTCGTCCGGCAGGCCCTTGTCGACCAGCTCGATGCCGTCCTCGCCGCACGTCTGCCGCAGCTGCGCGAACCACACGAACACCGGCGCCCGCTCCGCCGCGAACCACTGCTCACGCTCGTTCGGCAGCCGCAGCGGGCCGACCGCCCGCTCGTCCAGGCCGTTCAGCGCCTTGGCCACCTCGTCCACCGGCATCGTGCGCACCCGCGACACCAGCTCGCCGAAGGTCAGCTCCTCGCCGCCGCGCACGTGCTGGAACAACGCCTTCGCCCGCACGTCGTAGGACACGCGGTGCTCCGCCGCCTCCCAGACCTCCTCGCAGCGGTCGCCCATCTCGTCCGGCAGATCGCTGTCCGGGGACAACATGCCGTAGCGGGCGAGGAACTCCAGCAGCGGACGCAGCGTGACCGCCCCGTTCGCGCACACCGTCTCCGGCAGGCCCAGCCGGTCCGGCAGGTACTCCAGCAGGAACCGGTCGACGTCGCGGACCGTCCAGCGGAAGTAGCCGTCGTTCGGGCCGAGGCTGCTCCAGTCCAGGGCCATGATGGCGTCCTGGACGTGCTCGACCGGCGTGTGCCGGTGCTCGGCCCACTCCAGGAACTGCGCGACCAGGTGGTCGCGAAGCTCGGGGTCGGTGCCCCACGGCTGCTGCATGGCGTCATCGTGTCAGAGGTGACCAGGGGTGTGCGCTGGCCGTGCACGATCGGTCGCTCCCCGTGAAGAGTGGTTTTTTCCGTCGGAGTTCGCCCAGCCGGAACGATGAGTAGGCATGAACCAACCGTCCGGGGTGCGGCCGGACCCGGGGCTCACCCTGCTCGACCTGTACGAACAGGCGCTGCCCCAGGTCTACGGCTACCTGCTGGGCCGCTGCGGGCAGCGGCCGGTCGCCGAGGACCTGACCACCGAGGTGTTCCTCGCGGCCATGGACTCCTGCCGGCGCGGCAACGTCTCCGAGATCAGCACTAGTTGGCTCATCGGAGTCGCCCGGCACAAGCTCGTCGACCACTGGCGGCGCGTGGAACGCGAGCGGCGGGGACTGCGTGTCCTCGGCGGTTACGCCGTTTCCCGCGACGACCCGTGGGATGAGCGGCTGGACGCCTTGCTGGCGCGGGAGGTTCTCGCCGAGCTGTCCGCGCAGCACCGGTCCGTGCTCACCCTTCGCTACCTCGACGGGCTGCCCGTGCCCGAGGTGGCCAGGTGCCTCGACCGGACCGTGCACGCCACCGAGGCGCTGCTCGTCCGGGCCCGCGGCGCCTTTCGTGCCCGATACCAGCGCCGAGAGGAGGGCACCCGATGACTGATCCGTTCGAGGACCTGCTCGAGCCCGTCGTGCCGGCCGATCCCGATCCGCGCTTCGCCGCTCGGCTCCGTGCCCTGCTCGAGGCCGCTTTCCTGACTGGAGGAACCATGCCTGCCACTGCCGTCCAGGGCGATGTCGTCTACGCGTCCGTGTGGTCGCCCGACGCCGCCCGTGCCGGTGCCTTCTACTCGTCCGTGCTCGGCTGGCGCATCGACGCCGAGGGGCGTCGGGTGCAGGGTCTGTCCCAGCACCTCGGCCTGTGGTCCGATTCCTCGCACCGGACCACGTTCCTCAGCCACGCCGTCGCCGACATCGACACCGCCATCGATCGCGTCCGGGCCGCCGGCGGCACCGCCTCGCCCGCTGTTGAGGAGCCCTACGGCCTGTCCGCCGAGTGCGTCGACAACCAGGGCCTGCGCTTCGCCCTGCACCAGTCCGGTCCCGTCCCCCGCCCCTCGTCGTCCGCCGACGGCGAGATCGTCTACCTGACCATGTTCTGCGCCGACTCCACCGCCGCCCGGGACTTCTACGGCTCCGTCTTCGGCTGGTCCTTCACCCCCGGCTCCGTGGCCGACGGCTGGCAGGTCCAGGGCCCGCACCCGATGTTCGGCCTCCAGGGCGGCCACCCATCCTCTGCCGTCCTGCCCATGTACGCCGTCTCCGACGTCGTCGCCGCCGTCGCCCGTGTCCGCGCCGCCGGTGGCACCGCCACCGACCCCGTGCAGATGCCCTACGGCATCACCTCCGACTGCGTCGACGACCAGGGCCTGCGCTTCTACCTGGGCCAACTCTGACCTGTCCACAGCCTGTGGGCAGGTCAGGGGGTTGTCCACAGGCCGTGGTCGTCGGAGATCAACTTCGGGGTACCGCCGATAGGATGGTTGCGGGGGGATGCCCCCAGGGAGGGTGGGCCATGTGACGGCCCTGTTCCCGGGGTGGGATTTGCGGCTACGTGAGTGGCTCATTTGGCTTCTGAGGCCAAATGAGCCACTCACGTAGTCGAATTACTTGCTGTTGCGGGGAACCCGAAGCAGCAGGGTGGTGCGGCCGGGCAACTGGAGCTGGGCGCCGGAGGCCAAAGGGGTTTCGTCGGCCGGGGTGCCGTCCGGGGTGCCGCTGTCGAGGACGGGTTCGAAGACGGGGCCGAATTCGGGGCGGGGCAGGGTGAATTCGCAGGGGTCGGCGCCGGCGTGCAGCACGATGAGCCAGGAATGGTCGGAGACGAGCTCGCCGGATTTGGTGCGGGACAGGCAGTTGGCCCCGTCGATCCAGACGCCGAGGGTGCGGCGGTCGTCGTCGAACCAGTCGGTCTCGGCCATTTCCGTGCCGTCCGGACGGAGCCAGACGAGGTCGGGCTCGCCGGACGGCGTGATGCGGCCGTCGAAGAACTGGGGCTGCCGTAGGGCGGGGGAGGCGGCGCGCAGGGCGACGACACGTTGCACGAAGGCGAGGAGCTCGGCGGCGGGGGCGTCCAGGGACCAGTCCATCCAGGACATCACGCTGTCCTGGTTGTAGGCGTTGTTGTTGCCGTCCTGGGTCCGCCACAGCTCGTCGCCGGCGGTGATCATGGGCGTGCCCATGGACAACAGCAGCGTGGCGACGAGGTTGCGGGCCTGTCGAGCCCGCAGCGCGAGCACGTCGGGCTCGGAGGTCTCGCCCTCGGCCCCGCAGTTCCAGGACCGGTTGTCGTTGGTGCCGTCGCGGTTCTCCTCGCCGTTGGCCTCGTTGTGCTTGTCGTTGTACGAGACCATGTCGCGCAGGGTGAAGCCGTCGTGCGCGGTGATGAAGTTGACCGACGACCACGGCCGCCGCCCGTCGTCGGCGTAGAGGTCGCTGGAACCGGTGAGCCGATAGGCCAGGTCCCGAACGCCGACGGCGCCCCGCCAGAAGTCGCGGACGGTGTCCCGGTACCGGCCGTTCCACTCGGCCCACTGCACGCCGAAGGCGCCGACGCGATAACCGTCGCCGGTGGCGTCCCACGGCTCGGCGATGAGCTTGCAGCTGGCCAGCAGCGGGTCGCAGGCGATGGCGGTGAGCAGGGCGGCGTTGGGGTCGAACTGACCGGCCCCTGGCCGCCCGAGCACGGAGGCGAGGTCGAAGCGGAAGCCGTCGACGCCCAGCTCGCCGGCCCAGTACCGGAGCGAATCGGTGACGAGCCGCACGACGGTCGGCGAACCGGCGTCGAGGGTGTTGCCACAGCCGGTGATGTCGAGCCCCCGCCCGGCGTCGCCGTGCGCGTAGTAGGCCGGGGCGTCCAGACCGCGGAACGACAGCGTCGGACCCTCGAAGCCGGACTCGCAGGTGTGGTTGAACACCACGTCGACGATGACCTCGATGCCGGCGGCGTGCAGCGACGCCACCATGGTCCGGAACTCCTCGACCTCCCGCCCGGGCTCGCTGGCGTACCCGGCGTACGGGGCGAAGAAGCCCAGCGGCGAATACCCCCAGTAGTTGCGGCGACCGGCCGTGATCAGCGACGGTTCGTCCACAAAGGTGTGCACGGGCATCAGCTCGACGGCGGTCACCCCGAGCCGCACGAGATGCTCAACGACGGCCGGATGGGCCAACCCGAGATAGGTGCCCCGCAGCTGCGCCGGCACGTCCGGATGCCGCCTGGTGTAACCGCGCACGTGCAGCTCGTAGAAGACGGACTCCTCGAACGGCACGTCCGGCTTGACCCCGGTCGCCGGCCCGCCGGGCGAGGTCACCACGGACAGCGGCACGCTGCCGAGCGAGTCCACGGTGGAGGCCGGCCCGGTCATGGCGTCGTCCACGTAGCCGAGCGTCGCCTCAAGACTGGTCAATTCCCCAGTGATGCGTTTCGCATAAGGGTCCACGAGCAGCTTCGCCGGATTGTGGCGAAGACCACGTGTCGGGTCGTACGGCCCGTGCACGCGGTACCCGTACTGCTGCCCGGGCAGCACTCCGTGCACCACGCCGTGCCACACGCCGAAGGTGCGTTCAGTGAGTTCGATGCGCCGTTCCGACCCGTTGTCCAGTAAGCAGACCTCCACGGCCTCGGCCGTCGAGGAGGCCACGGCGAAACGCACCCCGCCGCCCTCGGGGTGCGACCCGAGGGGGAAGGGACGTCCGGCCAACATCATCGGGTCCGGCGCAGGGTTGGCAACCACGTCGCGATCTTCCCCGACCCGGTGCCCCGGTGCCAGGCCACGTCCGGAGGGTTAGGAACAATGGGACTCGTGACCGAGCCGATCAGTGCGGATGTCGATCTCGTCGTGGCGATGGAGAAGGTCAGCGTGCGGCGCGGCAGGACCACCCTGGTGCGCGGCATCGACTGGCGGGTCGAGCTGGACGAGCGGTGGGTGGTGCTCGGCCCGAACGGGGCCGGCAAGACCACGCTGCTGCGGCTGGCCGGGGCCGAGATGCACCCGACAACGGGGTCGGTGCACGTGCTCGGCGAGAAGCTGGGCCGCACCGACGTGTTCGAGCTGCGCCCCAGAATCGGCGTGTGCTCGTCGGCGCTGGCCGGCCGGGTGCCGCCGGAGGAGAAGGTGCTGGACGTCGTCGTCAGCGCCGGCTACGGCGTCATCGGTCGCTGGCGTGAGCAGTACGACACCGTGGACACCGGGCGGGCCGAGGAGCTGCTGGCCGCGCTGGGCATCAAGCACCTGGCCGAGCGCATGTTCGGCACGCTGTCGGAGGGCGAGCGCAAGCGCACGCTGATCTCCCGCGCGCTGATGACCGACCCGGAGATGCTGCTGCTGGACGAGCCGGCCGCCGGCCTCGACCTTGGCGGCCGCGAGGACCTGGTGGCCCGGCTGTCCGAGTTCGCCTACGACCCGGACGCGCCGGCCATGGTCCTGGTCACGCACCACGTCGAGGAGATTCCGCCGGGCTTCACCCACGGGCTGCTGCTGCGCGAGGGCGGCGTGGTGGCCCAGGGCCTGATCGACGACGTGATCACCGCCGAGAACCTGTCCGCCACCTTCGGCCAGGACCTGGAGCTGGACCGGGCCGGCAACCGCTTCTTCGCCCGCCGCCGGACCAGCGCCTGATGCGTGAAAGCGCCCTTTCGCACGGTGAACGCGAGGAATGGTCCTTTCCAAACGTCACCTGCTACCGGCGGGTAGCCTGCGGGGCCTGGATGTCGAGGAGGACAGATGGCTGAGTTCGTCCGGCTAGAGGTGGACGGCGGGATCGGTGTCATCCGCCTGGAGCGGCCGCCGATGAACGCGCTGAACATGCAGGTCCAGGAGGAGATCCGGGCCGCGTCGGCGGAGGCGTCGCGGCGTGACGACGTGCGCGCGGTGATCGTCTACGGCGGCCAGAAGGTGTTCGCGGCCGGCGCGGACATCAAGGAGATGGCCTCGCTGTCCTACGCCGAGATGGCGGCCCGCGCCCAGCAGCTGTCCTCGGCGGTCGGCGCGGTGGCCGAGATCCCCAAGCCGACGGTGGCCGCGATCACCGGCTACGCCCTCGGCGGCGGCTTCGAGCTGGCGCTGTGCTGCGACCGGCGGATCGCCGGCGACAACGCCAAGGTGGGCCAGCCGGAGATCCTGCTCGGCATCATCCCGGGCATGGGCGGCACGCAGCGGCTGGCCCGGCTGGTCGGGCCGAGCAAGGCCAAGGACCTGATCTACACCGGCCGGTTCGTTGCGGCCGACGAGGCACTGGCCATCGGCATGGTGGACGAGGTCGTCGCCCCGGACGACGTGTTCGAGGCGGCCAAGCGCTGGGCGTCCCAGTTCGTCGAGGGCCCGGCCCGGGCCCTGGCGGCGGCCAAGGCGGCCATCGACGGCGGTCTCGACGGCGATCTGGCCAGCGGCCTGAAGCTGGAGAGCCACCTGTTCGCGGCCCTGTTCGCCACCGAGGACCAGAGCGCCGGCATGCAGTCGTTCATCGAGAACGGTCCGGGAAAGGCGAAGTTCAGTGGCAAGTGACGTGCAGGACCCTGCCCCCAACCCGCACGCCACCGAGGAGCAGGTGCAGGCCGCCTGGGACGACCCCAAGCTGGCCAACGTGCTCTACCACGACTGGGAGGCGGGCACCTACGACGAGAAGTGGTCCATCTCCTACGACGAGCGCTGTATCGACTACGCCACCGGCCGGTTCCGGGCGGTCGCCGGCGACCGCGGCTGGCCCTACGGCCGGGCCCTGGAGCTGGGCAGCGGCACCGGGTTCTTCCTGCTCAACCTGATGCAGGGCGGGGTGGCGAAGCAGGGCTCGGTGACCGACCTGTCGCCGGGCATGGTGCAGGTGGCCCTGCGCAACGCCGAGAACCTGGGCCTGGACGTGGACGGCCGGGTGGCCGACGCCGAGCGCATCCCGTACGACGACAACACGTTCGACCTGGTCGTCGGGCACGCGGTGCTGCACCACATCCCGGACGTGCAGGCCGCGCTGGCCGAGGTGCTGCGGGTGCTCAAGCCGGGCGGGCGGTTCGTGTTCGCCGGCGAGCCGACCAAGATCGGTGACTTCTACGCCCGCAAGCTGGGCCAGCTGACCTGGTGGCTGACCACCAACCTGACCAAGCTGGAGCCGCTGAACGCGTGGCGGCGGCCGCAGGAGGAGCTGGACGAGTCCTCCCGCGCGGCGGCGCTGGAGGCCGTGGTCGACATCCACACCTTCGACCCGGCCGACCTGGAGCGCACGGCGCGGGCTGCCGGCGCACGTAACGTCAAGGCCGTTACCGAGGAGCTGTCGGCGGCGCTGTTCGGCTGGCCGGTGCGCACCTTCGAGGCCGCGGTGCCGCGCGAGAAGCTGGGCTGGGGCTGGGCCATGTTCGCCTACAAGGGCTGGCAGCGGCTGTCCTGGCTGGACGAGAACCTGCTGTCCAAGGTGATGCCGCGGGAGCTGTTCTACAACGTGCTGGTGACCGGGACCAAGCCGGGTGGGGTATGAGTTCTCCGCCGCCGACGTCGCCTTCCTGACGTCGGCGGCGGGCCGGTCCGCGCTGGCCGAGGTCGGCGCGCTGCCGCTGACCGCGGCCTCGCGGCTGGCCGACGTGGCCGCCGCCCGCCGGATCGTGCCGGAGTTCGCCGCTGCCGTGCTGGAAACGGCCGTGCTGCGCCGAAAGGCCGTGGCCAAACTGTCCTCTTCGGACGAATGGCTGTTCACCGACGCCGCGCTCCAGCAGGCCACTCCGACGCCGGTCGCGGTGCATCGAGCCGAGCGTTTGCGTGGCCGCGATGTGCACGACGTGACGTGCTCGATCGGCGCCGACCTGACCGTGGTCGCCCGTGTCGCGAACCGTTGCGTCGGGTCCGATGTGGACGTCACCCGCCTGAAGATGGCCCGTCACAACGCTTCCGTGGCTGGCGTCGACCCGCTGCTGATGCGGGCCGACGCGCTGCGACCGTCCACTAGGGACACTGTTGTCGTCGCGGATCCGGCGCGTCGGGACACGTCCGGGCAGCGCAAGTGGCGCGCCGGCGATCTCGTGCCGCCGCTGGACGATCTCGTCGACTCCTACCGCGGCCGGGAATTGGCCGTGAAGTGCTCGCCCGGCATGGACTTCGACGCGGCGCCCTGGGCCGACGAGGTCGAGCTCGTCTCGTTGGACGGCCAGGTGCGCGAGGCCTGCCTGTGGACCGGATCGTTGGCCACAGTGTCCAGGCGGGCAACGGTTCTGCGCACGAACGGTCCCGAGTGGACGATCACCTCCGAGGACGGCGACGACTGCCCGGTCACGCCCGTCGGCGCCTGGATCGTCGATCCGGACGGCGCCGTGGTACGAGCCGGGCTCGTCCGGCACTACGCGGCCCGGCACGGTTTGGCCCAGCTGGACCCGTATATCGCCTATCTGACCGGCGACACGCCGCCGCCCGGCATCCGGGCGTTCGAAGTGCTGGAACACGGCCACTACAGCGAGAAGGCGTTGCGGGCGACGCTGCGACGCCACCGGATCGGGCGACTGGAGATCCTGGTCCGAGGCCTTAACGTGGACCCCAACACGCTGCGACCTCGGCTCAAGCTCTCGGGCGACGCCGAGGGGACCGTCGTGCTCACGAGGATCGGTCACACCCCAACCGCCGTGCTCTGTCGGGCCCACGCAACCACCTGAGGTGTCACACGTCCTCTCTACGGGTACTCGAAACGCTGAGTACGACTGGAGGCGAATGTCCATGACCAGGTCAATCGGTATCGCGGCGGTCGCTGGCGTCATGGCGGTGGGCTTGCTCACCGCGGCCTGCGGGAGCCCGAGATCGAGCAACGCCTCGTCCGACACCTCGACCACGTCCTCCTCGACCACGGCGACCAGCACCACGGCCAGCAGCGCGCCGTCCGACGGCGTCAACTCGGCCTCCGGCGCCAAGGGCGACGGCTCCGGCGGGGCGAGCGAGGCCAACGGCCAGTGCCTGACCGCCAACCTCAAGGTCACGGCCGGCGGTGGCGACGCGGGTGCCGGGCACTCGTTCATCCCCATCGTGTTCACCAACACCGGCACGGCCGCGTGCACCATCGCCGCCTACCCCGGCGTGTCCTTCGTGACCGGCGACGACGGCCGTCAGGTCGGCGACCCCGCCACCCGTGTCCCGGGTAGCGCTCCCGCCGTCACGCTCCAGCCCGGCCAGGCCGCCTCGGCCGCCCTGAGCATCAGCAACGTCGGCGTGTACGACCCCGCCCAGTGCAAGCCCGTCAGCGTGCGCGGCCTGCGCGTCTACCCGCCCAACAACACCGCCGCCGCCTTCGTCCCGCTGTCCGGCGACGTCCAGGGCTGCTCCGCCCACGTGCCCAACCAGGAGCCCCTGAAGATCAAGCCCGTAGTGGCCGGCGCGAACGCCCAGTAACCGTCCACCACATGCGCTTCCTATGTGGCATCAGATGCCACATAGGAAGCGCATGTGGCATCAGCCCAGGATGCGGCTGAGGACGAATTCGCCGACCGCGGTGGTGTCGGCGTCGAGGGCGACGTCGACGCGGCGGCGGGTGGTCGGGCGGTGGTGGCGCTGATCGACGATGGTGGCGCCGCGGCCGGGACCGTGGGAGCAGTCGACCTCGACGGCGCAAGGGGTGGTGCGCAGGATGCCGGGGGAGATGGCCTCAGCGAGGGCGACGGCGTCGTGCAGGACCATGCCGTCGACGCCGAGCATGCGGCGGTAGGTCTGGACGTACGAGGGCGTGAGGACGTGAAGGCCCTGGGCGACGCGGCCGCCGGCGGCGAGGCGGGCGAGCCAAGTGGCGTCGACGGCGCAGCGGTGGGTGAGGTCGAGGGGCACGAGGACGGTGGGCACGTCCTCCTCGGCGAGGACCCGGTGCGCGGCTTCTGGATCGCTCCAGACGTTGAATTCGGCGGCGGCGGTGGTGTTGCCACCTTGCACACCGCCGCCCATGGCGACGATGCGACCGATCTTCGGCTTCAGCTCGGGGTGCAGGGCTAGCAGCAGCGCGACGTTGGTCATCGGGCCGATGGGGGCGATGGTGACGGGCTCAGACGCTTCGCGAAGCAGGTCGGCCATCAGCGTGACGGCGTGCCGGCCGTCGACGTCGTGCGTGGCGGGCGGCAGGGTGTCGGCGGCGCCGGAGAGGCCGTCGCCGCCGTGCACCTCGCTGGCGCGGTGGGGGACGGGGTGCACGAGCGGACGCTCGGCCCCGGCGGCTACGGGCACGTCGGAGCGGCCACAGAGTTCCAGCAGGCGCAAGGCGTTGCGAGTGGTGTGGGACAGCGCCACGTTGCCGAAGACCGTGGTCACCGCGAGCAGGTCGACCTCGGGACTGCCGGCCGCCAGGGCGATGGCGAAGGCGTCGTCGATGCCTGGGTCGGTGTCGATGATCAGTGGCGTCATAAGGTGCAGCGTATGACGAGCATGTGGGGCGCATCGCTGGCGTCACGGCGCCGCGCCCGCCGGCGCGACCCCGAGCAGGCGCGGTTCCTGACGGTGGCGTCGCTGCGCTGGATGCTGCGGCA
>DATJJB010000682.1:0-2662 GCA_035492655.1 Kutzneria sp.
CTCGATGACCGCCACAACAGCTCCTATCCAGCGTTCAGGGGCTCATCCCTCGACCAGCCTAGCCGGGTGGACAGATCACCCGGAGGCGGCACGCTCGCGTGCCGAAACGAGAGCGTAATCATTCTGAATCGAGGGAGAAAGAGGCCAGCTTCGACAAGATCGACGGCAGCTGTCCGGTATGCAGCACGCCGAGCCGTTTGGTCGCCCTGGTCATGGCCACGTACAGGTCGTTCGCGCCGCGCGGCGACTCCGTCAGCATCAACTCCGGCTCGACCAGCAGCACCGAGTCGAACTCCAGCCCCTTGGCCTGTCCGACGGTCAGCACCACGACCGGGCTCTCCAGGTCGTCGCCGCCGACCGCGAACGCGCCGGCCAGCGAGCGGGGCACGAGCACCGCCAGTCGCCCGTCCTCCAGCCGCTTCTCCTCACGGGCCACAGCCCTGGGCACTGCCTCGGCCAGGTCCTCGACTTTCTCGTGCCACGGCGGCAATCCCGAGTCACGGACCGAGCTCGGCGGCACCGCGTCGGGGTCGAGGCTGGCCAACACGTCGGTGGCCACGGCCATGATCTCGGCCGGGGTCCGGTAGTTCACGGTGAGTTCGGCCAGCCGCCACCGGTTGGCCACGTACGGGCTGAGCGCCTGGCCCCACGAGGTGGTGCCGGCCAGGTCGCCGGTCTGCGCGATGTCGCCGACCACGGTCATGGACCGGCTGGGGCAGCGGCGCATCAGCACCCGCCACACCATCTCCGACAGCTCCTGCGCCTCGTCCACGATCACGTGGCCGAAGGTCCAGGTGCGGTCGTCGGCGGCCCGCTCGGCGGCGGTCAGGTAGTCGCTCTGGGCCACGCGGGCGACCAGGGCGTCGGCGTCGAGCATGTCCACGGCCATCAGGACATCGGGATCGGACTCGTCCTGGAGGTCCAGGATGTCCAGCACGCCCTGGGCGTAGGCCAGGTCCTGCCGGCGCTTGGCCGCGGCGGCGGCCTTGAGCGCGCGGTCGTCCTCGCCGAGCAGCTCGGCGGCCTCGTCCAGCAGCGGCGCGTCGGCCGGCGTCCACTCCGCGCCGGGATCGCGGCGCAGCAACTGCCGCTCCTGCTGGGACAGTCCGCGGCCGGCGGCGTTGAGCCGCTTCTCCGACGCGTACAGGTCGGTCAGCAGCTGCTCGGGGGTGAGGATCGGCCACAGCTTGTCGATCGCCCCCATCACCCGCTGGTCCTCACGGAGCTCGGCGCGGATGTCGGCGACGTCGTCGGAGTCCAGGAACTGGGAGCCGAGCCGGTTGGCGACGAGCCGGGCCAGCGCGCCGATGATCTCCCGCTCGAACACCGGCCGGGCCGCGTTGTGCGGACGGCGCGAGCGCCGGGCCCGGCCACGGGCGTCGGCCAGCGTCTTGCGGTCCAGCACCAGGGTGTCGCGCTCGTGCGGGATCTCGATGCCGTCCCGCGGCACCCACTGCCGGTCGCGGACCGCGGCCTGGAGCACCTCGGCCATCACCAGGCGGCCCTTGACCGCGCTGACCTCGACCGGCTCGCTGCCGACCGCCTTGAGCCCCGGGTAGAGCTCGCCGACGGTGTTGAGCAGCACGCCGGTCTCCCCCAGCGACGGCAGGACCTGGCTGATGTAGTTGAGGAAGGTGGAGTTGGGGCCGACCACCAGCACGCCGCGCTTCTCCAGCTGGCGGCGGTGGGTGTAGAGCAGGTACGCGGCGCGGTGCAGGGCCACCGCGGTCTTGCCGGTGCCGGGGCCGCCCTGCACGACCAGCACGCCGTTGAGCTCGGAGCGGATGATCCGGTCCTGCTCGGCCTGGATGGTGGCGACGATGTCGCTCATCCGGCCGGTGCGGCTGGCGCCGACCGCGGCCAGCAGCGTGGCCTCGCCGACCAGGCCCTCGTTGCGGCCGGGCACGGCCTGGGCCAGGTCCAGCACCTCGTCGTCGAGGCCGACGACGTCACGGCGGCGGGTGCGGATGTGCCGGCGGCGGGTCACGCCGTCGGGGGACGCGGCGGTGGCGAGATAGAACGGGCGGGCCGCGGGGGCGCGCCAGTCCATCAACAGCGGCTCGTAGTCACCCTCGGTGCGAAAGATGCCAATTCGCCCGATGTGCTGAAGTTCGCCGTTCTCGAAATCGAGCCGACCGAAACAGAGGCCGTTCTCGACCGCGCTGTACTGGGCGAGATCGCTGGAGTGCATCGCGGTCGCGGTGTCGCGCTCGGAACGGGCCTGCGGCGTGCCGCCCGTCTCCAGCAACACGCGGGCCAGCCGGCGCGACGTCTGTTCCCGGAGGTCGTCGAGCCGGCCGTAGAGCATGGAGACGTATTCCTGCTCTCGGTCGATTTCCTGACTGTCCGGAATACTCGCAGGGCTTGACAACTGACCTCACTCACCGTTATATTCTGGCACAGACACGTGTTTTCGTGGTTTTTAGTTGTGCGTACAGACCGGTAAATCTATCAAACCGCTGGTCGCGCGCGCCACCTGTCACCGGTGTTGTGCCCGGATGGTCCATCGAAGTCACAGCCGATCTTGCGTACTGTGGGAACGACCATGAGCGACAGCACCTTCGAGGCGTTCCGACGGGCCGAGGCGCTGGTGTCGAACGGCCGTCCGCTGGACGCGCTGCGCGAACTGCGTCCGGTGCTCGACGCCGAGCCGGACCTGCCC
>DATJJB010000683.1:0-10757 GCA_035492655.1 Kutzneria sp.
CGAAGCAGCTGCCGTTCGACGTCGGGGATGTGGTGGTCGGGCTTGGGCAGCACCCACTGCGGCGTCCGCTGGAACAGGTGCAACCGTTGCACCGCAGGGGCGATCGCCGGCACGAACTGCACGGCCGACGCCCCGCTGCCGACCACGGCGACGCGTTTGCCGGTGAGGTCGACGTCATGGTCCCAGCGCGAGGAGTGGAACACCGGTCCGGAGAACTCGGCCAGGCCGGGAATCTCCGGCAGGTTGGGCGTGTGCCACGGCCCGGCGGCAGCGATGATCGCCCGCGCGGTGATGTCGCCGTCGCTTGTGGACAGACGCCACCGCGAGACTGCCGGGTCCCAGTGGGTCTTGAGGACCTCGACGCCCAGCCGCAGGTGCTCGGTGACGCCGAACCGGTCGGCGGTGTCGCCCAGGTAGGTCAGGATCTCGGGCTGCTTGGCGAACACCCGGCTCCAGTCCGGGTTGGGCGCGAAGGTGTAGGAGTACAGCCGCGACGGCACGTCGCAGCCGCAGCCGGGATAGGTGTTGTCCCGCCAGGTGCCGCCGACGGAATCACCCTTCTCCAACACGACAAAGTCGCGCACACCCTGCTGGCGCAGCCGCACCGCGGCCCCGATGCCGGACGCGCCGGCGCCGATCACCACGACCTCGTACTCGTCCGTTGTCATCGCGGTGCTCCTTGTCGTGCCGACGAAAGCGCTGCCTCCAGGGCGGGCAGTCGCCGTCGCGGATCCATGAAGTTCGGGCCCATCTCGGCCAGTTCGGACGTCGACGGGCACACCAGCACCACGCGCGTGCCGGCCGACTCCAGCAGTGCGGTCTCGCGGGCCAGGCCGCGGCTCATCGGCTTGCGCAGCAACGACTCCAGTCGTCCGCCGAACCCGCCGGCCCGAGCACCGTCGGGGGAGGCCATCGGCGCGATCACTACCACCTCGTCAAGGCCGAGACCGGCGACAAGATCGGCGGACGCGGTCGAGGCGACCCCGCCGTCCAGATAGCGCCGGCCGTCGATCGTGACCGGCGGATACCAGCCGGGGACGGCCCATGATGCCCGCACGGCGTCCCGCAGCGGAGCGGCCGGCGCTTCGGGTGCCCCGAAGGCCACCCGCTCGCCGCTGCGAGCGTCGACGGCGACGGACCACACCGCCGGATGATCCGGCTTCAGGTCATCCACGAGCCGGTCGAGGAAGCCGGGATCGGTGCGCCCCGGCAGGGCCAATCCGGCTAGCGTTGCCAGCGGTTCACGCCGGCGTATACCTAGCAACGCTAGCTGCCACGAAGGACGGCCGAAGGGGATGGCCGGACGTGGTGCCGGCGGCTGAGTGAAGAAGCGACGGACTGACGGCCGTGCGGACGGGTCGTCGCGGTGCGCGGCCAGCAGTTCGTCCACGCCGACGCCTGCGCCGAGCATCGCGGCCAAGCTTGCGCCGGCCGAGGTGCCGACGATCACCGCCGCCTTGCGCGGATCCCAGCTCAACGCCCGCGACACCGCCGCCAGCGCGCCGACCTGCCAGGCCCCGCCGACCGTGCCACCGCATCCGAGCACCAGACCGCGCCTCATGCCGCCTCCGCCATTTGAGATAACGACGCTATCCAAGTAAGCATGATATCTCGATAGTGTCAACAGGTAGGATTTCCGCCGTGCCGCGACTGACCCGGGCCGAGTCCCAGACCCGCAACCGCGAGCAGGTGCTCGCCGCCGCGCGGGAGTTGTTCCTGCGTGACGGCTACCGGGCCACCTCGCTCGCCGCGGTCGCCGACGCCGCCGGCTTCTCCACCGGGGTCGTGTACTCCAACTTCAGCGGCAAGCCCGAGCTCGCTCTGCTTGTGGTGCAAGGACTTCAGGTCGAACACGCCGACGCTGTGCGTATCGCGCTCGACCGCGCCCGCACGCCCGAGGCCCTGGCCCGCGGCCTACGTGAGTGGGCCGAGGCCGCGTTCGCCTCCGGCTGGCCGCGCTTCGAGCTCGAGTTCGCGCTCGACACCCGCGCCGACCCACAGACCGTCGAGTTCTTCGTCGAGCGCCAGCGCTACGGGGCCAACCTGGTCGCCACCATCATCCGCGAGCGCCTGCCCGCCGAGCTCACCGCCGTGCTGCCCCTGGACGCCATCGCCGACGCCGTCATCGACCTGCTCATCGGCTTCGCCATCCGCCGCCTCGTCAACCCCGCCGCCTCGCTCGACCGCGTCGAGCACCTCCTCCGCGCCACCCTCGCCCTCCAGCTCTGACGTCCGTTCTGTTCAAGACGGAGGGTCCATGCTGGGGGCATGAACGTTGACCTGAAGCGAGCGGGGGCTTTTCTGGCCGGGCACGGGCGGGTGCTGGACCGGCGGCGGTTCGAGCTGCTGGTGGGCAAGGGGAATCCCGAGGCGGTGCTGGCGGCGGTGGACGGCTACCGGAACGCGGACGGCGGGTACGGCTGGGGGCTGGAGCCGGATCTGCGGGCGGGCGAGAGTCAGCCGGGTGGGGCGCTGCACGCGTTCGAGGTGTTCGCGGAGGTGGCGCCGGTGACGACGCCGAGGGCGAAAGAGCTGTGCGATTGGCTGGATGAGACAACGCTGGAGGACGGCGGGCTGCCGTTCGCGTTGCCGGTCAAGGACTCGACGGGATGTGCGCCGTTCTGGGCGCAGGCTGATCCGACGGTGTCGACGTTGCAGAGCACGGCGTTCGCGGCGGGAACGGCGCACCGGGTGGCGAAGCACGACCCGGCGGTGCAGGGGCACAGGTGGCTGGCCAGGGCGACCGAATACTGCCTGAAAAGCATTGCGGCACTGGAAGAACAGCCGCACGCCATCGAGCTGTCCTTCGCGGTCAAGTTCCTCGACGCGGTGGGGGACGAGGAGCTGCTGACCCGGCTGGGGAGGTTCGTGCCGGCTGACGGGCTGGTGCCGGTGGCGGGCGGAAGCGTTGGGGAAACGCTGCGCGGACTGGACTTCGCGCCGGTGGTGAGCGAAGAAGTGATCGAAGCGGAGCTGGACCGGCTGGCGAGCCGACAGCAGGAGGACGGCGGCTGGACGGTGGACTTCGCCAGTTTCTCGCCGGCGGCAGCACTGGAATGGCGGGGCTACGCAACGGTTCTGGCGGTCTCGACGCTGAAACGAGCGGGCCGGTTGTGAGCCACGTGCGGGTGGCCGCCAGGTGCTAGTCCGGCGACCGCCCGCACGGGCGTCCACGCAGGTCAGACGACCTGCGAGGTCGGAAGGTCGCGCATCGTGCGCAACGGGGAGGCGAGCAGCCAGAACACGGCGAGCATCTCGCCGACGGAACCGACCCACAGTGCGCCGCGCGGCGTGAGCCACGCGGCCAGGGCGCCGCCGACGAGCCCGCCGATGGGGATGGTGCCCCAGACCAGGAATCGCACCGAGGCGTTCATCCGCCCCAGCAGGTGATCGGGGCAGATGGCCTGCCGGTAGCTGACCTGCGCGACGTTGTAGACCACCGCGCTCAAACTGAAGGCAAACCCGGCCACCGGGAACAGGGCCAGCCGCCAGCCCGGCTCGGTCAACGGCATGAGCAGCGCGAACGGACCGGCGACGAGCATGCTCAGCCAGATGATCCGGGCCTGTCCGACCGCCCGGCTCACCCGGGTGGCGACGAGGCTGCCGACCACACCGCCGATGCCGCCGCCGGTCATGAGCAGGCCGGCGAGGCCGGTGTCCACCCCGATCTGCCGGATCAGGAACAGCAGCATGGCGGCCATGGAGACGGCGCTGAACAGGTTGGACGTCCCGGTGCAGAACGTGATGGCCCGCAACGTCGGCTGATGGAGCACGAACCGCAGGCCCTCGGCGATCTCGAGGCGCATGCTCCGCCGCTCGCTGCGTACGGGCAAAGGCTCCTCGGCACGGATTCGTAGCAGGAACAACGCCGAGGACAGGAAACCCAACGCGGTCGACAACACGGCAGTCGCGGCGCCGATGGCCTGCACCAGCAGACCGGCCAGCGCCGGCCCGGAGACCTGGGCGGCGGACTGGCTGGCCTGGAGCTTGGCGTTGCCCTCGACGATGTGCTCCCGGCCGACCAACGACGGCAGGTACGACTGGTACGCCACGTCGAAGAACACCGTCAGCAGCCCGACCAGCAGCGCGACGATGATCAGCTGCCACACGGTCAGCACGTGCAGCCACCACGCCACGGGAATGGTCGTCAGCAGCGCGAACCGGCAGAAGTCGGCCCGCAACATCAACGGCCTTCGCCGCAACCGGTCGACCCAGACCCCGGCCGGCAGCCCGACCAGCAGGAACGCGGCGGTCTCGGCGGCCGACAGGGCGCCGACCTCGAACGGCGTGGCGGCCAGTTGCGTGACGGCGAGCGCGGGAATCGCGAACTGGCCGATGGACGCGCCGAACTGGCTGAGGGTGTCGCCGACCCACAGCTGGCGGAAGTCGCGATGCTGCCGCAGGGACATGCGCGACAGCCTCGACGACCGATTGGAAACTGTCAATCAGTTACTCTGGGCCGGTGCCGCTCGCCGTCAAGAAGCGCCCCGCGACCAGGGCCGAAGCCGCCGCCCTGGCCTCGGACGTGCGCCTGCGCATCATCCGGCTCACGCAGGGCCGCGAGATGACCAACAAGGAGCTGGCGGCGGCACTGGGCAAGGACCCGGCCACCACGCTGCATCACGTGCGCAAGCTCGTGGAGACGGGCTTCCTGATCGAGCAGCCGCCCCGCCGCGGCACCCGCGGCTCGCGGGAGAAGCCGTATCTGGGCACGCGGCTGTCCATCGAGCTCAGCTTCGACGAGGGCGACGATCGGGAGGCGGTCGCCGAGGCGGCGCTCGGCGCCTTTCTGGGTGAGATCGCCGACCTCGGGGTGGCCGCCGCCGACCTCACGCGCGTGGTCTACCAACTGCCGGCGGAGCAGACCGAACAGCTGCTGACCAGGCTGCATTCGGTCCTCGCCGAGTACGTCGACCTGCCGTTCGACCCGGCCGCCGAGCGGACCGCGATCTTCCTGGCCAGCTACCGCGGCGCCTGATCGGTAACGGAGTGGACAGCACGTGGGACACTGGATGTCAAGATGACGGAAACCTACGCATTCGATCCTGACGACACAGCCGACGACGAGCTGTTGTCGACAGGCGAGCTCGAACTCGCCGACCGCGCGGCGCTGCGCCGCATCCAAGGGCTGTCCACCGAACTCGAGGACATCACCGAGGTCGAGTACCGACGGCTCCGACTGGAGCGGGTGGTGCTCGTCGGGGTGTGGACCGAGGGCAGTGCCGCCGACTCCGACGCCTCCATGGCCGAGCTGGCCCGACTGGCCGAGACCGCGGGCTCGCACGTGCTGGATGGCCTGATCCAGCGGCGCGACCGCCCCGACCCGGCGACCTACGTCGGCTCGGGCAAGGTCCGCGAGGTGCGGGACGTGGTGGTGGCCACCGGCGCCGACACGGTCATCTGCGACGGCGAGCTGTCCTCCGGCCAGCTGCGCAACCTGGAGGACCGGCTCAAGGTCAAGGTGGTCGACCGGACGGCCCTGATCCTGGACATCTTCGCCCAGCACGCCCAGTCCAAGGAGGGCAAGGCGCAGGTGGAGCTGGCTCAGCTCCAGTACCTGCTGCCGCGCCTGCGCGGCTGGGGCTCGGCGATGTCCCGGCAGGCCGGCGGCCGGGCCGGCGGCGCGACCGGCGGTGTCGGTCTGCGTGGTCCCGGTGAGACCAAGCTGGAGACCGACCGGCGGCGCATCCACAAGCGGATCTCCAAGCTGCGCAAGGAGATCGCCGCGATGAGCGTGGTGCGGGACACCAAGCGCGGCCGGCGGGTGGCCAACGACGTGCCCAACGTGGCCATCGTCGGCTACACCAACGCCGGCAAGTCCAGCCTGCTCAACGCCATCACGTCGGCCGGCGTGCTGGTGGAGGACGCGCTGTTCGCCACCCTGGACCCGACCACCCGGCGCTCGCAGACCCCGGACGGCCTGCCGTACACGCTGACCGACACGGTCGGCTTCGTCCGGCACCTGCCGCACCAGATCGTCGAGGCGTTCCGCTCCACCCTGGAGGAGGCCGCCGACGCCGACCTGCTGCTGCACGTCGTCGACGGGTCCGACGCCCGGCCGGAATGGCAGGTCAGCGCGGTGCGGGAGGTGCTCGGCGAGATCGGCGGCGAGCTCGACCGGTCGATGCCGGCCGAGTTGGTGGTGGTCAACAAGACCGACGCCGCCGACGAGGTCGCGCTGGCCCGGCTGCGCAACCTGCTGCCGGGGGCGATGTTCGTGTCGGCGCACACCGGTGACGGGGTGGCCGCGCTGCGTGAGGCGGTCGCGAGCCGGCTGCCGGCGCCGAACCTGCTGGTCGAGGTCCTGGTGCCGTACACGCGGGGCGAGCTGGTGGCCCGGGTGCACGCCGAGGGCGAGGTGCTGGCCGAGGAGCACACCCCGGAGGGCACCGCGCTCAAGGCCCGGGTCCGCGGCGACCTCGCGGGCGCTCTCGAGGCGTTCGCCGTCGACGGGACACCGGCGTAGGTACCCCTGGTCCGCCGCGCCGGTTACTGTAGGGGGACGAGGTTCATGCGGTGAGGAGGAACGGCTATGGGCGAGTTCAGCCCCTGGCACATTGCCATCGTGGCGCTGGTGTTCGTCGTGCTGTTCGGCGCGCGCAAGCTGCCTGACGCGGCCCGCGGCATCGGACAGTCGCTGCGCATCTTCAAGGCGGAGATGAAGGCGGGCATCGACGGCGACCCCAAGCCGGCCGAGACCCCGGCCCAGCCGGCGTCGACCGCGCAGTTCGCCGAACCGCTCCCGGCCACGCCGGTGACCACGCCCACGACTCCCGCGCAGCAGCCGCACACCACCGCCTGAGGCGCTAGACGCACGACGAGGCCGCCCCGACAGCTGTCGGGGCGGCCTCGTCGTGTTCTCGTGGTCTAGAGGCGGCGCAGCACCGCGACCACCTTGCCCAGGATCTCGGCCTCGTCACCGAGAATGGGCTGGTAGGCCTCGTTGTGCGGCATCAGCCACACGTGGTCCTCGCGCCGCTTGAACGTCTTCACGGTGGCCTCGCCGTCGATCATCGCGGCCACCACGTCGCCGTTCTCCGCGGTCGGCTGCTGGCGCACGGCCACGAAGTCGCCGTCGGTGATGGCGGCGTCGACCATCGAGTCGCCGACCACCTTCAGCAGGAACAGCGAGCCCTCGCCGACGATCTCCTTCGGCAGCGGGAACACGTCCTCGAAGGACTGCTCGGCCAGGATCGGCCCACCGGCGGCGATCCGGCCGACCAACGGCACGTACACCGGCTGCACGGTCGGCGTGGTCATCGCGCCCGACATGGTGGCGCCCTCGCCGGTCAGCATGCCGACCGCGCGCGGCCGGTTGGCGTCCCGGTGCAGGTAGCCCTTGCGCTGCAGCATCTTCAGCTGGTGCGACACCGAGGAGGTCGAGGTCAGGCCGACCGCGTCGCCGATCTCGCGGATGCTCGGCGGGTAGCCCCGCCGCTCGACCGACTCCTGGATGACGCGCAGCACCTTGCGCTGACGCGGGGTCAGCCGCGGGTCCTGGGACGGCGAGTCCTCCGCCTCGTCCATCACCTCGACCTCGGCCACAGGACCTCCTACGTCGCCTTCGGCGCTCTTGCGTGCCATCACGCTGCCCTCCTCCTCGACGCCGACCTCCCCGCCGGCGCCCCATGCCCAGTGATCTTCAGGCTCCCACGGTAGCCCGACGGGCCGATTCGATCAAACACCTGTTCGAAGGACACGCCGCCGAACACTCGACCCGGCCGCCCCCGTGTGGTACATCTTCGCACGGACGTTCGATAGAACGCCTGTTCGATCATGGGAGGCGTCATGGCGACCCAGGAGCTGCTGATCAGGCCCGGCACCCGTCGCACCCGGGTGCTGCGCACCGGCGCGGGCGACTTCCGCCGCCCTCCTGGCCGTCCTCGTCCCGTCCACGCCCCCGGTGTCGCCACCGCGGCCGCCTGTGGCCCGCGGCGCATGTCCGGCGGCGTGCAGTTGGCCCTGGTCGGCCTGCTGACCTTCCTGGCCTGCCTCGGTCTGGCCGCCGTGAACGGCCTGTCCTCGGTCGGCTCCGAGCCCGTGCCGTCCGGTGTCGCCACCGTGCAGGCGCAGGACGGCGAGACCCTGCCCGAACTGGCCCACCGCGTCGTCCCGAACAGCCCGGTCGACGACGTCGTGGACCGCATCGTCACGCTCAACCACCTCGGCGACCGCGCGCTGCACGCCGGCCAGCCGCTCCAGGTCCCCGCGTAGCACATCACTCGATCGGTGTTTCACCCGAGTGCCTGAGTGACATTTGGCGCACCATCTCTCTCAACACGTGGTCGGACGGCGTGTCGCGGTTTGCGTAGCGGCTCGGCGAGGCATACCTTCTACCCCTACATCTAGTGGGTCGCAGCGCTGAAGCTGTCCACAAGTTGTGGGTAACCGCCCCCAACCTGTGGATGACTTGAGCCGTTGTGCAGGTCGGGGAGGAGTTGGGTCGCCGTGCGATGCCCGTTCTGTCGGCACCCGGACTCCCGGGTGGTGGATTCCCGGGAGGTCGAGGAGGGCCAGGCGATCCGCCGCCGCCGCTCCTGCTCCCAGTGCAGCCGCCGCTTCACCACCGTCGAGGAGGCGGTGCTCGCCGTCGTCAAGCGGTCCGGGGTCACCGAGCCGTTCAGCCGGGACAAGGTCGTCACCGGCGTGCGCCGCGCGTGCCAGGGCCGCCCGGTCGACGAGGACGCCCTGCAACAGCTGGCCCAGCGGGTCGAGGAGTCGATCCGCTCCACCGGCTGCGCCGAGATCCCCAGTCACGAGGTCGGGTTGGCCATCCTCGGCCCGCTGCGTGACCTGGACGGGGTCGCCTATCTGCGCTTCGCCAGCGTCTACCGCTCGTTCTCCTCGGTCGAGGACTTCGAGAAGGAGATCGCCGAGCTGAAGCGTGCCGAGTTCGACGCAGATCGGGAGTCTGCGACCTAACGATGAGCAAACGCAGGTTTCGCCGTCCCGTGCGCGGGACGGCCATGTTGACGCGCACCAAAACGGAACGAGAGGGCACGGTCATGACGAAGGCCGTCAGTAAGTCGGGGCTGAACGTGCAGCGGGTCTACACGACCGAGGGCGTCCATCCCTACGACGAGGTGACCTGGGAGCACCGCGACGTCGTCATGACGAACTGGCGCGACGGCTCGGTCAACTTCGAGCAGCGTGGCGTCGAGTTCCCCGACTTCTGGTCGGTCAACGCGACGAACATCGTGACCAGCAAGTACTTCCGCGGCGCCGTCGGCTCCGAGGTGCGCGAGCGCAGCCTGCGCCAGCTCATCGACCGAGTGGTGCTCACGTACGTGAAGGCCGGTGTCGAGCACGGCTACTTCGCCGACGACAAGGCCGCCGAGATCTTCGAGCACGAGCTGACCTGGATGCTGCTGCACCAGGTGTTCAGCTTCAACTCGCCGGTGTGGTTCAACGTCGGCACCGCCTCGCCGCAGCAGGTCAGCGCCTGCTTCATCCTGGCCGTGGACGACACCATGGAGTCGATCCTCAACTGGTACCGGGAAGAGGGCCTGATCTTCAAGGGCGGCTCCGGCGCCGGCCTGAACCTGTCCCGCATCCGGTCGTCCAAGGAGCTGCTGTCCTCCGGCGGCACCGCGTCCGGCCCGGTGTCCTTCATGCGCGGCGCCGACGCGTCCGCCGGCACCATCAAGTCCGGCGGCGCCACCCGCCGGGCGGCCAAGATGGTCGTCCTCGACGTCGACCACCCCGACGTCGAGGAGTTCATCGAGACCAAGATGCGCGAGGAGGACAAGGTCCGCGCGCTGCGGGACGCCGGGTTCGACATGGACCTCGGCGGCAAGGACATCGTGTCCGTGCAGTACCAGAACGCCAACAACTCGGTGCGCGTCTCCGACGAGTTCATGCACGCCGTCGAGACCGGCGGCCAGTTCGGGCTGCGCTCCCGGCAGACCGGCGAGGTCATCGAGCACGTCGACGCCAAGTCGCTGTTCGGCAAGCTGTCGCAGGCCGCGTGGGCCTGTGCCGACCCGGGCATCCAGTACGACGGCATCATCAACGACTGGCACACCTGCCCCGAGTCGGGCCGGATCACCGCGTCCAACCCGTGCAGCGAGTACATGCACCTGGACAACTCCAGCTGCAACCTGGCTTCGCTCAACCTGATGAAGTTCCTGCGCGAGGACGGCACCTTCGACGGTGTCCAGTTCGCCAAGGCCGTCGAGGTCGTCATCACCGCGATGGACATCTCGATCTGCTTCGCCGACTTCCCGACCGAGCCGATCGCCGACACCACGCGCAAGTTCCGCCAGTTGGGCATCGGCTACGCCAACCTGGGCGCGCTGCTGATGGCCACCGGCCACGCGTACGACTCCGAAGGCGGCCGCGCGCTGGCCGCCGCCATCACCTCGCTGATGACCGGCACCGCCTACCGCCGCTCGGCCGAGCTGGCCGGCGTCGTCGGCGCGTACGAGGGCTACAAGCAGAACGCCGAGGCGCACCAGCGGGTCATGCGCAAGCACGCCGCCGCCAACGACCTCGTGCGCACCTACCACTCCAACGACGCCGCCGTGCGGAAGCTGGCCACCGCCGAGTGGCAGCGCGGCCTCGAGGTCGGCGCCCGCAACGGCTGGCGCAACGCGCAGGCCAGTGTGCTCGCGCCCACCGGCACCATCGGCCTGATGATGGACTGCGACACCACCGGCATCGAGCCCGACCTGGCCCTGGTCAAGTTCAAGAAGCTGGTCGGCGGCGGCTCCATGCAGATCGTCAACCAGACCGTGCCGCGCGCGCTGAAGGCCCTT
>DATJJB010000684.1:0-12262 GCA_035492655.1 Kutzneria sp.
CGGCTGGAGCTGGCCCGGATCCACTTCGACCTGGCCAACTTCACCGAGACGCTGAACAACGCCCGCTGGGCGTGCAGCGTGTTCCGGGAGCTGGGCGACCGGCACGGCGAGGCGTGCGCGCTCCAGGTCTGCGGCACCGCGCTGCGGGGCCTCGGCGATCTTGCCCCGGCCCGCGAGACCTACCTGGCCGCCGCCGCCATCTTCGCCCAGCTGGGTGACCCGCGGGCCGACGAGATCGCGGCTTTGCTGGCCGCCTGAGGCAACCTCGAACGCCGCCGCACGTCGTTAGAAAAAGCCGCGTCCACCAGGAGTCTGCCGTGATTTCGGCGGGCCTGGCGAACGGGCACACATCGGCCGCCGAAAGCGACTGATGCACACTTTTTGCGCTCACGCCATGCAACGATCGCCCCGATCGGGGGATCAACCCAATGGGCGACATACGTCCCCCGGCACAACACGGGTTCGATCCACTGTGGAGAGACGATGTCAGTTCATGGCAGGGCGGCCTTGGTCGCGACCATGGCGCTGGTGGCGGCGCCACTGGTCGGCATACCGGCCGCCGACGCAACCGAACAGCGCACCGACGCCGGCATCGCGGCGGTGATGGCGATCAAGCAGCACCTCACGCCGGTCGAGCAGAAGCAGTCGATGCAGTTCGTCATCGAGAAGCATCTGCGCGCCGACGCCGGGTTACGCACCACGTTGCCCCGCTTCAAGACCAGCGCGAAGCCGGACGCGATCGACGTGGACGTCCAGGTCACCGAGGTGACGCCGGCCGTGCAGGCAGCGATCCGCGATGCCGGCGGTACCGTGAAGTACGCGTCGACGCGGCTCAAGACGATCGAGGCCACGTTGCCGCTGGCCGGCATCGACACCGTCGCCGGCCGGCCCGACGTGCGCATGGTCAAGGCATCGGCCAAGGCGGTCACCGACAAGGCCGATCCGCCGCCGACCACGCTGTTCGAGGGTGACAAGGCCCATGGCGTCGACGCCGCCCGCGCCCTGTACGGCGTCGACGGGGCCAACACCAAGATCTGCGTGCTGTCCAACGGCATCGAATCACTGGCCGCCGCACAGGCCGCCGGCCAGCTGCCCAAGGACGTCGACGTGCTGCCCGGCCAGGAAGGCGTGCAGGACGAGGGCACCGCGATGCTGGAGATCGTGCACAGCGTCGCCCCGGCGGCCAAGCTCGGCTTCGCCACCGCGTTCAACGGCGAGGCCTCCTACGCCGACAACATCCGCGCCCTGCGGCACACCGCGCACTGCACGGTCATCGTCGACGACGCCGCCTACCTCGACGAGTCGCCGTTCCAGGACGGGCCGGTCGCGCAGTCGGTCATCGACGTCACCAACGACGGCGCGCTGTACTTCACCTCGGCCGGCAACAACGGCAACAAGGCCGACGGCACCGGCGGGCACTGGGAGGGCGACTTCGTCGACTCCGCCAAGTTGATCGCCGGCACGTTCGGCACGGCGCACGACTTCGCGCCGGGCTCGGCCGTGCAGACGCTGGAGCCGGTGTCCAAGGGCTCGCTCGGCGACGTCGTCATCCTGTCCTGGTCGGATCCCTTGGGTGGAGCCAAGAACGACTTCGACCTCTACGTGCTCGACCCGGCCGGCAACGTGGTCGCGGTCGGCGCGGACAAGCAGGACGGCGGCCAGGATCCGATCGAGGGCGTGACGCTGCCCGGCACCGACGACGCCCAGTACGCGCACAACGCGCCGTACTTCCTGGCCGTGGTTCGCTACGCCGGCAAGGACAAGCGCTACCTGTCGCTGAGCGTGAACCGGGGCCGGTTCGTCGACTCCGACAATGTGAAGGCCTACACCACGCCCGGGGCGATCTACGGGCACGCCGGTGTGCCGGCCGCCATCAGCGTCGCCGCCGCGCCGGCGGCCAAGGCCCTCGGCCCGCTGGAGCCGGGCGACCCGGCCGGGCCGACCGGGCCGTATCCCGCCGCCTTCGGGCCCAGCAGCCGTTGGGAGCGCTTCACTTCCGACGGTCCGCGGCACGTGTTCTACAACGCCGACGGCACGCCGATCACCCGCGGGAACGTGACGTCCAGCGGCGGCACCGTGCGGCCCAAGCCCGACATCACCGCCGCCGACGGCGTGAACACCACGGTGCCCGGCTTCCAGCCGTTCTTCGGCACCTCGGCCGCCGCCCCGTACGCCGCCGCGATCGCCGGACTTCTGTTGTCGGCCAAGCCGAACGCCACGCCGGCGCAGATCCGGCAGGCCATCGTCGGCAGCGCCGTCGACATCGGCCCGGCCGGCTTCGACAACGTCACCGGGTACGGCATCGTCATGGCCGGCCCGGCATTGCAGGCCATCGGCGCCACGCCCGTCGCCCACTAGGAGACTTCTGATGCGTCGCTTCATCACCGTCGCCGTGGCGGCCGTCGCGCTCGCCGGCGGCACCGTCGCCGTCGCGCATGCCGCGGCACCGCCCGGATTCGTACCCAAGAACACCGCCTGGCTCAGTGCCAGCGAGGGTTTTGTGTTGGGGCAGGCCGGTTGCGGCCAGCCCGACCTGTGCGAGACGTTGCTGCACACCATCGACGGGGCCAAGACCTGGACCGAGATCCCGGTGCCGCAGTTGGAACGGCCGGACAACCAGTACTTCGGCTTCCCCACGGTGATCGCCGCCTCGGCCAAGCGGTTTGCCGTGTACGACAACAACAGGATCATGGAGACCGCCGACGCCGGCCAGCACTGGTCGGAGTTGGCGGTGCACGCGACCAGCCCGTCGCTCATGATCGGTAACGTCAAGTACTTCCGTGGCAAGGTTTTCGCCGTCGCCGGCGGCCCAGAGCAGACCGATCTCTACGCCGCCGGGCCGTCCGGGCTCGATCCCGTGCCCGGCGTGACGATCCACCGTGCCGTCAACGACGTGCAGGGAACCATCGCCGGCGGAGACGCGCTGGAGGTCAGCCTGACCAACGCCGCCCAGTCGTGGCCGACCAGCACCTGGCGCAGCAAGGACGGCAAGACGTTCACCCAGCAGCCGTACCCCTGTCTGGCCGGTGAGGCCGCGATCTACGCCGAGCACCGGCCCGGCCTGCCCATCGCCGCCATCTGCGAGGCCGTCGGGCCCAACCGTCCCGGCAACTGGGACAAGGCCATGGTGATCGGGCCCGCCACCGGCGGCAAGCTCACCCGCGCTCCGCAGGCCCCGGAGATCGGCGTCGTCGCCGGGTTCGCGCTGATCAGCGACAAGGCGGCGGTCATGCCGGTGACCGGCGGCGGCGTGACGTTCATGCTGCGCACCGAGGACGCCGGCCAGACCTGGACCAACACGTTCACCATTGACGGCCAGGTCTGGTCGCCCGACCTGGCCTTCGTCGACGCCACCACGGCGTATCAGACCACCGGAACGGGCCTCTACCGCAGCACCGACATCGGAAAGACCTGGACCCAGATCAGTTTTGCCTGATCAAGACCCGCGCGTCCCCGCTCCCGGATGAGAGCGGGGACATGCTCGTTTTTCCGGTGAACCGGTGGGTTCCAGAACGCGTCGTGGTGGTCGGGCGGTGGTAATCCACCGCCGGTACGAAGGCCGGGTGGTGCGACTCCTCCACGCCCCCCACCGTGCTGCCCGGCCCTCGTACCGCCTCGGCGGAAGGACGCACCCCATGACTTTGCTCGACTGGTCGGTACCGGTGCTGACCGTGGGAGATCCGGTCGAGGCGATCGGGATGCGGGCCGGGTTGGGCGCCGAGGTCAACTCGATGCTGTCGATGGCGATGCTGTCCGGCCCGGTGGTGGCCTACGCGGGCAGCCCGGAACGCTGGATCTTCCTGACCGCGCCGGCCACCTCCACCTCCAACTCGGTGCTGGCCGACCTGGTCCGACTCGGTGTCGGCCTGTTCCCGATGGGCTCGCTGATCGCCTTGCCGTGTCCGGAGAACCTGGCCACGGCCCGCTGGATCAACCACCCGGTGCCGAACAAGCCGCTGCCGCCCTGGCAGGCCGTGGTGGCGGCGGTGCGCCGCACCTCGTCGGTCAGTTCCGGCTGGCAGTGACCCCGGCGATGATCAGGTCCAACCCGGCCTGAAAACCCTTGTCCCGCACGGCCCGCCGCGCCGGATCGGCCGGATGGCCGTCGCGTGCCTGCTCTTCGATGGTGAAGCCGTTCACGTAGGCGAAAACGGTGTCCACGGCGACGATCGCCTCGGACTCCGCGATGCCGGCCGCGGTCAGGACGCCGATGAGCCGGTGCCAGAACAGCTGCGCGGTCTCGTCGGCGGGCACCAGGTAGGTGGCCATCAGCCGGGCCCCGTCGCGCCGGGTCAGCATGGTCGCCCGAGCGCCGACGGCTGCGTGCCGGAGGATGCCGGGCCAGTCCGAAGGCGACTCGCCGGCCGTCGCGCCCGACGCGGTCAGCCGCGCCACCATGGCGTTGAGCAGTGCGCGCTTGCTGTCGAAGTGCCGGTAGAGCGCGCCGGGCCGCACGCCGAGCTTCTCGGCCAGCTTGCGCGTGGTCAGCGCGTCCAGCCCCACCTCGTCCAACAGCGAAAGCGCGGCCGCCACCACCTCGTCCCGTCGCGATGTCACGCCGCACAGCTTGCCATCCCGATCAATGTGAACTAAGTTCACGTGAACTTAGTTCACAGGGGGCACATCATGAAAACAGTGATCATCGGCGCCGGACTCGGCGGCCTGGCGCTGGCCCAGCGGCTCCTCGACAACGGCTTCGACGTGCAGGTCTACGAGCGGGACAGCGCGATCGAGGCCCGCTTCCAGGGCTACCGCATCGGTTTCGGCGCCGAGGGGCTCAAGGCGCTCTACGGCGCGGTGCAGCCCCGCCTGCACCCGTTGCTGGAGGCGATCAGCGGCCGGGTCGAGCGAACCGGCCGCGCGGTCGACCCGCAGCTGAACGTGCTGGGCGAGCAGGAGCGGGACGACGACGAGGGCCGCATGTACGACCGCAACGTGCTGCGACACCTGCTGATCGCCGGCCTCGGCGAGCACCTGCGCTTCGACCTGAAGCTCGACCGCTACGAGGAACTGACCGACGGCCGCGTCCGGGCACACTTCGCCGACGGCACAACGGTCGACGCCGACGTGCTGGTCGGCGCGGACGGCGCGGGCTCCACGGTCCGCCGGCAACTGTTGCCGCACATCGGCATCCACGACCTCCCGGTGTACGGCGCGATCGGCCGCACCCCGATCGCCGGCTTCGAGCACCTGATCCCGGGCTGGAGCACGGTGGTCAGCGCCAAGGACGTCCAGCTGATGCTGGGCCGCATGGTGTTCCAGCGCCCACCGGTCGAGGCCGCCGCCGAGCTGGCACCGGACGTCACGCTGCCGGACACGCCGAGCTACATCCGCTGGGTGCTGCTCCTGCCCGGCGCACCGAAAACCCTTGACCTGCAACCGGTCCTGGACCTGATCGAGGACTGGCACCCGGACCTCAAGGCGCTGATCGCACAGGCTGACACGGCCAACAGCGGCGTCTCACCGATCAAGGAGGGCGACCCGATCGAGCCCTGGCCGACCCGGGCCGTCACGCTGCTCGGCGACGCCGGCCACCCGGCGCCGCCCGGCGGCCTCGGCGCCAACCTGGCCATGATCGACGCGGAACTGTTGGCGGACAAGCTGATCGCCGTACGCGACGGGCAGCAGGAGAAGCTGGCGGCGCTGGCCGAGTACGAGCGGACGATGTGCGGCAACGCGGCGGCGGGCCGGGCGGCGGCCGCCAAGGCGTTCCAGAACTTCGCCAGGCTACGGGCCGAAGCCTAACGGCCACTCCAGCGACTCGACGCCGGGATAGTCCACTGTGGACATGCTCTCCCGGTCGGCCACCGCCCGCTCCAGCCGGCCGAGCGACTGCTCGGCCACGTCGTCCTCGACCAGCAGCAGCCGGGTCTTGCTGGCGTACACCACGCGGAACCTGGTGTCCGGCAGGAAGACCACCCGGTCAACGGCGTTGCCGATGCCGTCCACCTTGCGGCCGTTGACCGACCACACCACGTACTCCACCGGGCCCGGCAGCTCGGCGTCCAGTTTGGACGCCGTGTTGAGGAAAGCCTTCTCCGTGAAGACATCCCCGATGTCCAGGGTCTCCTTGCCGTAGCACAGCACCGCGCCCTCGAACGGCGGCATCCGCCGCAGCCCGGAGACCACACAGCGGATCAACGGCATCAGCGGCCCCGGCTCGCCGGAGCGCAACGCCGAGTTGATCATCTCCTCGCTGGTGTGCAGGTACATGTACGCCGCGACGAGGTCGGTGACCACCGCTTCCAGCGTGGCGTCCTCGGGGGTGCGCAGCCCCGGCTGCGTCGCGATCAGGCGCAGCACCGCGGCGGCGTGACCCTCGTACTTGTCACCCAGCGTGTGCCGCACCCAGTCCCGTTCGGCCTGGGTGCTGCGCAGGTGCCAGATCGGCTCGGGCTCCGGCTCGGGTTCGCGCTCGGCCACCGGCTCCGGCGCGCCAAGGTCGACGTCCGGGTCGACCTCGTCGAACGGTGAGCCATCAGGAGTGTGCGCTGTGTCGAAGTGCTCTTCGAGGACTTCCGTGGTCTCGGCCGGCTCCTCACGCGGCACCGCCGACTGCACCAGGTGCTGCGGCACGATCGCGGTCGGGCCGTCGTCGGAGTGCTTGCCGTGCTCGAAGTCGTCGTCCTCGTCGAACTCGAGCTCGTCGTCGACCACCGGCGGCAGCTCGACGTCGGTGTCCTCGATGGCCGGCGGCACAGTCTTGGCCGACGCCACCACGGCCAGCGGCCGCGGCGCGGACACCGGCGCGGCCGGCTTGTCCTCCACCAGCTGCGAGGCGTCGCTGAAGACGAACCGGACCGCCCGTTGGGTGTCCGGGTCCAGCCGTGAGTACAGGTCCGTGGCGGCGGCGAACAGCTCCGGCGAGGTGGGCATGCCCGGCACGCCGACGGTGATCCGCGCCCACAGCGGGTCCATCGGCAGCGTGCGGACGGGACTGTTGGCCGGCGGCTCGGCCGGGTCGCGGATCCACAGGCCGCTGTCGACCAGCTCCACCACCGCGCCCTCGGCCAGCTCGTACACGCCGGGGCGCAGCGCGACCAGCCCGCCGACCGGCGGCCGGTGCTCGATCACGCTGGGCGGCATGGCATTGGGCGTGGTCCGCGGCCAGTAGCCCAGCTCCGTGGTGAACGGCCGCCAGGACGGCTGGCCGGCCGCGTCGTAGGCGACGACGTCGATGCCGTCCGCGCCGAGCACCGGCAGTCCGGAGTAGACGGCGATCCGCTCGCCGACCAGATCGGCGATGATCTGCCCGATCGGCTCGCCGGAGTAGGCCGTGCCCAGCGGCGCGACCCCGTACGGGGCGATGCGCACCTTGGTCCGGGCCGGCATCGGCAGCGCCGTCAGCAGCGCCCTGATCTCCTCCGGCGGCACGGGACGCTCTTCCGGCCCGCCGAGCACGATCGTCAGCACCTCGGGCCGGCAGGGCAGCGCGAACACCGGGCGGGCGTGCTCCCGGCTCGGGCCCTCGGTCACCGACGGCATGGCGTGCATCCACAGCCCGGCCGGGATCGGCTCGGCCACGCCCACCCGGCCCGAGGCCCACGGCTTGCCCGGGGTCATCGGCTCCCACTCCGGGGTCGGGAACCGGCTGCCCATCGGATCCGGCGGGTGGCCGGGCCGGAAGCGGTACCAGCAGCCGGCGCCATGCGAGTCGATGACGAAGGCGGAGCCGCCGGGCACCGGCAGCAGCACCCCGTCCGGCGCGACGACCTCGACCTTCAGCTGGTCGGACAGCCACTGCGCGGGCGAGCCGAGGTCCCCGCTGCCGGCCCGCGACACGGCCAGCCGGATCGGCCCGCGCTTGCGCAGCGCGGCGACCAGGGCGGTCCACACCTCGGGTCCGGAGTCGGGCGGGAAGTCGGCCACCACGACCGTGCGGTCGGGGTCCCCGGGTAGGGCGTTGGCCAGCACCCGAGCCGCTTTGCTCGCGCCGTTCGGGGAGCACACGACAAGCGCGGATCCCACCTGACGGCAGTCGAACTCGATGACCTCGCCCCCCGCATCGGGCCCGTCGCTGATCGGCACACCGTCACACTGCCGCATCCGAGGGAATCTGGCACCCCATTGGGTGGCTTGCGGTACGTCACTTCTTGTTCAGGAGGGCAGAAATCGCCGCCGCCTGTGGCGAGTTCAACTCCGTGAGGAGGGTTTGGGCGCTGTGCAGGTGCTCGTCGCCGAGCTCGTGATTGCCCAGCCCGTGCAGCGCCTTGCCCAGTTCGGCCACGGCCATCGCGTGCATGTGGGCGTCGCCGATGGCCTGGCCCAGCTCCTTGGCCCGGGACGCGGCGGCCACGGCCTGCTCAGCCCGGCCGTCAGCCAGATAGCCCCTGGACAGCATGACCAGGTTGTGGCCCTCGCCGAAGCTCTGCTCGATGCCGAGGCACACCGCCAGCGACTCCTCCAGCGGGTCGATCGACTCCACCAACCGGCGGAAGCGCTGGTAGACCAGGCCCATCATGAACAGGGTGCGGGCCAGCCCGGTCTCGTTGCCGAGTTGTTCATGCAGGTCACGGCTCTGCTCGCAGGCGGCCATGGCGTGCTCGAAGTCGCCGAGATCGGACCGGGTGCGGCCGATCGTGCCCAGCACGTACGCCTCACGGACCACGTCCCCGGCGTCATGGGCGACGGCAAGGGCCTGCTCCAGATGGGCCAAGGACTGCTCGGCGTTGCCCATCCGGAATTCCACGCTGCCCAACAGGTCCATCGCAGTGGCAAGGGCCACCGCGTCGCCGACCTTCTCGGCGGCGGCGATGGACCGGCTCAGCTGCTCCTGGGCCGCCGGCAGCTCGAACCGCCGCAGGTGCGCCTCGCCGACCTTGCGCCGCCCCCAGGCCTCCACCCGTAGATCGCCGGTGCGCTCGGCGTCCCGGACGGCCAGTTCGCCGATCTGCCCGATCTCGCCGAAATGCGTGCCGTTGGCCAGGTACAGCTCGAGGAACGTGATCAGGTCGACGACGTAGTCCGACGGCAGGTCCGGGTCGGTGAGGAACTGACGCGCCGAGGCCAGCAGCGCCGGCTGCTGGTCCTCGAACCAGGTGAAGGCCGACTTCAGGTCGGACAGCTCCACGCCGTCGGCGAAGGACCGCTGACAGAAGCGCTGCTTGGTCCACGACGGCGCCTGGATCAGCCAGCCGGCCGTGGCCGCGGTGCCCAGGTAGTGGTCGCCGAGCCGGACCATGGCGTCGATCCGGTCCTGCTTGCTGTCGGTCTGCGTGGCCCGCTGACGGGCGAACAGCCGCAGCAGGTCGTGGTAGGCGTAGTGCTCGGGGGCGGGGCTGGCGACCATGTTCAGGTCGACCAACCGCTCCACCACCGGCTCCGCGCTCAGCGCCGGCTCACCGACCAGCGCGGCCGCCGCCGGCAGCGACAGGCCGGGCCCGTCGGCCAGCGACATCAGCCGGAAGGTGCGGGCGGACGGGGCGTCGAGCTGCCCGTAGCCCAGGTGAAAGGTGGCCTCGACCTCGAGGCTCCCCACCCGTAACTCCGACAGCCTGCCCCTTTCTCGTGCGAGCTTGTCGGCCAGCGAGCGGACCGTCCACTGCGGCCGGTCGACCAGCTTGGCCGCGGTGATGCGCAGCGCCAGCGGCAGCCGCCCGCAGGCGTCGACCACCTCGGCCACGGCGTCGGGCTCCTGGCCGGACCGCTCGGCGCCGATGGTGCGGCTGAACAGGGTCAGGGCCTCTTCACGGGACATGCCCTCCAGCTCGGCCTGCTCGTCCCACTGCATCTCGGGCAGTCGGCGGCGACTGGTCACCAGCACGCCGCAGGTCGCGGAGCCGGGCAGCAGGTACTGGATCTGGGCCGCGTCGGCGGCGTCGTCCAGCACCACCAGGACCCGCCGCTGCGCGAGAACCGAGCGGTACATCGCGGCCCGCTCGTCCAGGTCGGCCGGCGTGGAGTTCGGGGAGACGCCGAAGGCCCGCAAGAAGGCGCTGAGCACGTTGAGCGGGTCGGCGGCGTCCGGGCCGGCACCACGCAGGTCCACGTACAGCTGGCCGTCGGGGTAGTGCTGGCGCACCTGGTGCGCGGCGTGCACGGCCAGCGCCGTCTTGCCCACGCCGCCGATACCGGCGACCAGCGCCCGAGGCGGCGCGGTTCGGTGCGTACGGGGCGTCAGCATTGCCGTGAGGCGCTTCACCAGCGCGGTGCGGCCGGTGAAGTCGGCGACGTCGGCCGGGAGCTGTGCGGGCGAGACCGGGGCCGGCAGCGGTTCGTCCATGAACGGCACGATCGGCCGGCGGCTCGGCTGGGCCGCCGGCGGCGCTACCGGCGGTTGCGGCTGCGCCGGCCGCGGTTCGTCCACGGCCAGCAGCCGGTGATGCAGCTCCCGCAACTCGGAGCCGGGTTCGATGCCGAGCTCGTCGACCATCACGCGGCGGGTGTCGGTGTAGACCTGGAGCGCGTCGGCCCGGCGGCCGCTGCGCGACAGCGCCTTCATGTGCAGTGCCCGCAAACGTTCGCGGACGGGATGGGCCGAGGTCAGCGCGGCCAGCTCGGTGACGGCCGCGGTGTGCCGGCCGAGCGCGACCATCAGCTCGAGGCGCTCCTCCTGGACGCCGAGCACGATCTCGCTCAGCCGGGCCCGTTCGATCACCGCGCCCGGGCCCGGGATGGACGACAGCGGCTCGCCGCGCCACAGGGCCAGTGCCTTGGCGTACCACTCGACGGCGTCCCGGGCGTTGCCCTCTTCCCGCTGTCGGCGGGCCAACTCCACCGTCTGCTCGAACTCGCTGAGGTCGTAGCCCGCGCCATCGACGGCCAGCGAGTAGCCGTTGCCGACCGACCGCAGCACGCTGGACTGGCCGCGGCGGGGCCGTTCCGGCTCGAGCACACTCCTGAGCATCGACACGTGCGTCTGCACGACCCCATGCACGCTCGCCGGCGCCGACTCACCCCAGACGGCGTCGACGAGCTCAGAGGCGGTCACCACCTGGTCCGCCCGCAGCAGCAGGGTCGCGAGGATGGCCTTGCGCTGCGGCGGACCCAACGTCAGCTCACGGTCGCCACGCCACACCCGGACCGGGCCGAGCAGCGTGAACCGCAGGGGCTCGCTCGTGGTCGAGGTACTCGGCACCGTGCGATTGTGGCCGCCTGACACCCCCATGGCCAAACATTGTGATCAGGTGACCACCGATCGGCCCAGACGCCGCCTAGATAACGCCTGCTCGCAAGGCGTAGGCGACCGCGTGCGGCCGGTTGCGCAGCCCCAGCCGGCTCATCACCGCATACACGACATTCTTCACCGTGCGCTCCGAGTAGGACAGCTTCTCCGCGATCTCCGCGGTGTCCCAGCCCTCGGCCATCAGCCGCAGCACGTCGACCTCGCGCGGGGCCAGCCCCGACGTGGTCAGGCCGCGCGGGCCGAGCACGTCCCGCTGCAACCGCTCCACCTGGGACAGCAGCTCGCCCAGCAGATCGGGCGGCAGGTCGCCACGGCCCCTCGCCGCGGCGACCACCGCACCGGCCAACCGATCGCCGGTCGCGTCCGCCCTGGGCAGCACACTCACCACCCGGCACTCCACCGCGGCGAGCAGGTCGGCCTGGCGCAGCTCGTTGGTCACCAGCACGCAGCGGGCCGACGAGTTCTCGGTGAACCGGCGCAGCGCCGACATGACCTCCGAGGTCACCACGTCGGCACAGACCACGAGCACAGCCGCTTCACCGAACTGGCGCTCCCCCACCAGCTGGAATTCCGGACGTGCGCGCAGGTGGCTGGCCACTCCCGCCAGGGTGATCGGGTCTCCCGCGTGAACCCCTACCCGAACTCGCTCCACCGTTGCTCCTCCTATGGGATGACCCCCGTGATCCCTCCTGTAGCCGAGTGTGTCGGGCCCCACTTCTCGAACTCTTCACGGTGACTCCATGCCGCGAAGTGCTGCCCGATGCCCCCTTGTCAGGGGACCACTCAGCGTGTACCGGCGGGACGCCGGACATACATCGAAGGCCGACAGAAACATCCCAATATATGAACCGGGGTTACACCGGCCCCGGTGGCGAAAACTCGGGCGAGCCGCCGGTCAGGGGCCCTGACCAGGTGGCGTAACACCGGGGAAACTTCTCCGAAATCCGGCGGAAATGGCTGCTCCGGACCGTTCGGCGTCATGGACCCGCAATCGCGACGGCCCCGGGCGGACCGGGCGAGGCAGATCGCCGACGCGCTGCGCCGGCAGGTGCTCGACGGCGACTTCGCCGACGGCGTGCTGCCGGACGAGCGACTTCTCGGCCGCGAGTTCGACGCCACCCGCAACGCCGTGCGGGA
>DATJJB010000685.1:0-2034 GCA_035492655.1 Kutzneria sp.
GTGGCGTCGGCGAAGGCGAGCTTGCGGCCGTCGCCGGTGTCGACCGGGTTCTTGACCAACGGGACCACCAGGTCGTGATAGGCCTGCACGGCCTTGCTGGCGTCCTTGCCCAGCGCGCAGTCCTGGCGCTTCACGCACCAGCCGGCGAACTGTTCGAACGCCTTCTGGAAGCCGGCCGACTGCGCCACCGACTGGTCGGCCGGACTCTGGTTGGGATCGACGGCCCCGTCCAGGACCATGGCTCGCACGTTGGCCGGGAACTGCTCGGCGTAGGTGGTGCCGAGGAACGTGCCGTACGAGAAGCCGAGGTAGCTCAGCTTCTTGTCGCCCAACGCCGAGCGCATCACGTCGAGGTCCTTGGCCACGTCCCGGGTGCCGATGTTGGCCAGCAGGTCGGCGCCGCTGCGCTGGGCGCATTTCGACGTGTAGTCCTTGAGCTGCTGGACCTCCTTGGCCACGCCGGCGGCCGACGAGTCCTCGATGTCGTCGGCGCGCTGCTGGTCGCGCTCGGAGTCGGTCAGGCAGTGCACCGACGGCTCGCTCGAGCCGATGCCGCGGGGGTCGAAACCGACGAGGTCGAACCGTTTGCCCAGGTCGTTGCCAGCCACTGCGCCGGCCAGCGACGCGGCGGCGTCCACACCGGAGGCGCCGGGGCCGCCCGGGTTGATCAGCAGCGAGCCGATGCGCTGGCCGGTGGCCTTGCGGCGGAGCAGCCCCAGGGTGATCGTCTTGCCGTCGGGCTTGGTGTAGTCCAGCGGCACGGTCAGCCGGGCGCACTTCAGCTCGGGCGTGGATTTGAACAGCTTCCGGTCGGTGTCCGACGAGGCGAAGTCGTCGCACGCGCCCCAGCCGAGCTGCTGGCCGTAGAACTTCTCCAGGCCCGGCGGCACCGTGCCGGCCGGTCCGGCCTTCTCGAACGTGACGCCTGCTGCCGCCTCCCCGCCGGACAGGGCGGTGCAACCGCCGGCCGCCAACGCGGTCACGGCGAGTAGCGCTACGAGCGGCAGGGAGTGAGAACGACGTGGGCGCACCCGTCGATCGTGCCATCCGGGAACCACGAACGAGGGACACGCGGGCGATCGGCGTGATCTCTGCGCCACAGATCCCGCCCGGTCAGCGGGCAGGTAAGGGAGAATCACCGCATGCCGCAACTGCGCATCGCCCTCGCTCAGGTCAACCCCCGGGTAGGCGACCTGGCCGGCAACGCCGACCTGGTCGTCGAGTGGACCCGCAAGGCCGCCGAGTCCGGCGCGCACGTGGTGGCGTTCCCGGAGATGGTGCTCACCGGCTACCCGGTCGAGGACCTGGCCCTGCGGCACTCCTTCGCGCAGGCCTCCCGGGCCGCCGTGGACGAACTGGCCGAGCGGCTGGCCGACCTGGGCTGCGGTGAGCTGCTGGCCGTCGTCGGCTACCTGGACCGGGACGAGGCCGGCGTGCGCAACGCGGCGGCGATCATCCACCGCGGCCAGGTCGTGGCCCGCTATGCCAAGCACCACCTGCCCAACTACGGCGTGTTCGACGAGTACCGCTACTTCGTGCCGGGCAGCAAGCTGCCGATCGTGCGCCTGCACGGCGCCGACATCGGGTTCGTGATCTGCGAGGACATCTGGCAGGACGGCGGCCCGATCGCCGCCCTCGGCCAGGCCGCCGTCGACCTGGTCGTGTGCGTCAACGGCTCGCCGTACGAGCGGAACAAGGACGACGTCCGAGCCAAGTTGGTGGCCTCCCGGGCGGCCGAGGCCGGCGCGCCCATCGCCTACGTGAACATGGTCGGCGGCCAGGACGAGCTGGTGTTCGACGGCGACTCGCTGGTCATCGACGCGCAGGGCGAGCTGCTGGCCCGGGCGCCGCAGTTCGTGGAGCACCTGCTGGTGCTGGACCTGGATCTGCCGGCCGGCCAGGGCACGTCGGTGGAGCCGATCGACGGCTTCGACGTGACCCGGGTGACGCTGGAGTCGGCCGAGCTGCCGGGCTACGAGCCGCTGCCCGCCCCCGCGCCGGCCGCGCCGCTGTCGGACTGCGCCGAGGTGTGGG
>DATJJB010000686.1:0-3649 GCA_035492655.1 Kutzneria sp.
CGATAGGTCCCCCGCATGGGCATGAGGCTATCGAACCATCGCCACCCGGCGGGCCCGAATCATGAGCACCACGCCGATCGCCGCCTCCGGCAGGGACGCCCCCGGATCCCGGGCCACGGTGGCGTGCAGCAGCGAGGCCACCAGGAAGGTGGCCGCCTCCACGATCATCAGATACGCGAATCCCCTTGGCATGACTCGAAGCCGTGCCGCGCCCCGGCGATAGCGGCGTCCGTCCGCAGGCGGCAGTCCGGCGTACGGACGGGGACGTCCAGCCGAGCGGCAGGCGTCGGAGCGTACGGCGAACGCCAGGCGCGACAACCACCTGGTAGGACGCGTCACTCACCGGTCACCGAGGAATTCAGCGGCGAGGTCCTCGCCAGAAACGCGGTCGCCGGCATCGATATCGGCCTGCGCGGTCTGCATCCCGCCAAACCAGGGGCAGGTCAGCCGAGCAGTTTCAGCCAGGGGTGGTCGGGGTGCACGGCCTTGATCAGGTCGGCACAGTGGTGCCGGCCGGCGGCGTCGAACCAGGGCAGCATGGCGACCAGGTCGGCCTCGTCCTTGGCGGCGTTGTGCTTGGCCTTGAACAGCAGCACCAGCTCGGGCCGCAGGTAGCGGATGCCGCGGCCCTCCCAGGTGGCCTCGGACAGCGGCAGCACGATGGACGGGTCCCGCCCGCACACCCACTCGCCGTCCCGGTCCTCGGTGAGCTGGAAATCGAGCAGCCACGGCGAGGTGGCGTTCTCCCGCAGCCACAGCCCAGACGCCCACGACGGCACGCCCTCGGGCCAGACCACGGGACGCATGGCCCCGTCGCCGACGGCCCAGACGTGGAAGCGCGGCGCGAAGTGCTCGATGACGGCGTCGGCATCCCGGCGGAAGACGCCGAGGTCGATGTCGCCGTGCTCACGGCGCACGGCGGCGTAGGCCTCGATGGCCCAGCCGCCGTTGACCCACCACGGCACGTCCAAGCCGTCGCACAGGGCGGCGGCGTCGTCCGGCTTGATCAGGCCCCATGGCCCGTACCACCGGACGACTTCCTCGTGCTCCACCTAGTCCCCGGACTTCGGCGACTGGTCCGCGGGCTCGTCGAAGCTGGCCGGCACCTTCTTCAGGTGCTTGGTCATCGAGCGGATCAGGAACGCCACCGCCACGAAGAACAGGATCAGCACGACGAAGCCGACGGGAGTGGACTTGCCGAAGTCCTCCCCCTGGCCGCCCTGGTCGGGGCTGGCGGGTGTGGTGGTGGCGGTGGTGGTCTGGGCCAACACCACCGGGACCGGCAGACCGCTCACACATGCACCTTCTCTCGAACTCCGGCGAACAGGTCGTCCTCGGGCAGCGTGGTGTCGACCAGCGACCGGACCAGCTCGTACTCCTCGGTCGGCCACACCTCGCGCTGCATCTCCAAGGGTACGGCGAACCAGCGCGACGTCGGATCGATCTGGGTGGCGTGCGCCCGCAGTGCCTCGAGGCCCTGCTCGAAGTAGTCGGCGCAGACGACCCGGGTGGTGACCCGCTCCATGTTGTCCTTGCGGTTCGGGTCCCAGTTGGCCAGCCACTCCTCGTACGGCGACTCCAGGCCGCGGGCCAGCAGGCCCTCGTGGAACGCGGTCAGCTTGGCCTTGGAGAAACCGTGCGAGTAGTACAGCTTCATGGTCTGCCACGGCGCGCCGGCGTCGGGGTACTGGTCGGGGTCGGCGGCGGCGTCGAAGGCCGCGACCGACACCTCGTGGCAGCGGATGTGGTCGGGGTGCGGATAGCCGCCGTTCTCGTCGTAGGTGACGATGACGTGCGGCCGGAACTCGCGCACCACCCGGACCAGGGTCTCGGTGGACTCCTCCAGCGGCACCAGCGCGAAGCAGCCCTCGGGCAGCGGCGGCTTGGGGTCGCCCTCGGGCAGCCCGGAGTCGACGTAGCCCAGCCAGCGCTGCCGGATGCCGAGGATCTTGGCGGCGGCGGCCATCTCCTCGCGGCGGATCTCCGCCATGTTCGCCAGCACCTCGGGACGGTCCATCGCCGGGTTGAGGATGCTGCCGCGCTCGCCGCCGGTGCAGGTCACCACCATCACGTCGTGTCCCTCGGCGACGTAGCGGGCCATCGTCGCGGCGCCCTTGCTGGACTCGTCGTCGGGGTGCGCGTGCACTGCCATCAGGCGAAGCTTCTCGGCCATGGTCCCCTCATCCTCGTATCCACCCTGCCCGCCGTCTCCACCGGGGGCCCAGGGATACTCAACCGGACGGTCGCAGGCATTGTTCCAAACCGGTCCGACAGTCCCGAGCGAGGAGGCGGCATGGTGACACAGCGTGAGCGCCCGGCCGGCCGCTACGGCTCGCGGGACACACGTCGCGGTCCGCGCTGGGTGTACTGGGCCTTACTCGGTGTGTTCGTGGTGGCGGGCCTGGTGGTGGCCTACACGGCCTACGTCAACCTCGGCGACGGCCCGATCACGACCGAGCCGGCCAACTACCAGATCGTCGACGACGGCACCGTCAAGTTCAGTTTCACGGTGACCCGCGACGACCCGTCGAAGGCCGCCGACTGCATCGTCCGGACCCGCGCCGCCGACGGTGACGAGGCCGGCCGGCGCGAGGTGCTGGTGCCCGCCGGCGGTGGTCAACGCACGGTCGACACGGTGGTGCACACCTCGAAACGAGCAGTGAGCGTGGAGGTGTACGGCTGCTCCTACCAGGTCCCCCCATACCTCACGGCCAGCTAGCCGCCAAGCGGGTGAACCGGCCCGCAAGCAGTCGTGGACCTGCGAAAATCTCGCCGCCGGGCACTGGCGGCGTGCTAGAATCGCTCGACAGCACGGCCCCTTTCCACGGGCCGTGTTTTTCCGTTCCGGGCCTCACGGCCCGGAAGTTCTCGGTATGCCAGGGGCATACCGGCGCCCGCCTGTCCGGCGCGGGCCCGGAGTAAAACGAGGAGTTGGTGACCGTGAGCGAGACCCAGGTGACCTGGCTGACCCAGGAATCCTACGACCGGCTCAAGCACGAGCTTGACGAGCTGATCGCGAACCGCCCGGTCATTGCCGCCGAGATCAACGCTCGGCGTGAGGAAGGCGACCTCCGGGAGAACGGCGGATACCACGCCGCCCGTGAGGAGCAGGGCAAGCAGGAGGGCCGGATCCGGCAGCTCCAGGAGCTGCTGCGCGCGGCCAAGGTGGGCGAGGCCCCGAAGAACGACGGCATCGCCGAGCCGGGCAAGGTGCTCACCGTCCGTTACGAGGGTGACACCGACACCGAGCAGTTCCTGCTGGCCACCCGCGAAGAGGGCGCGGAGGGCCCGATCGAGGTCTTCTCGCCGGCGTCGCCGCTCGGCCGGGCGCTGCTGGGCGCCAAGGAGGGCGAGACCCGCGAGTACGAGCTGCCCAACGGCAAGAGCATGAAGGTCACCCTGGTCAAGGCGGTGCCCTACACCGCAGCCTGACGCCAAGGCCGGCAGCCCTGATCACCGAACCCGGTGATCAGGGCTTTTGCTCGTTGGCGACCCGGCGCAGCAGCGGCCGCACCCGCGGCTCGATCGGCGTGGACAACGCGATCGCCGTCGAGGTCCGCTGCACACCCGGCACCGCCACCACCTCGTCCACGACGCGCTGCAGGTCGTCGTTGGACCGCGCGACCATGCGGACGTGCAGGTCGCCCTG
>DATJJB010000687.1:0-38951 GCA_035492655.1 Kutzneria sp.
GCCCATCACCGATCCAGACCGAAGCGCCCACCTGAACATACGCCGACACGACCAGCTCGGCGGCGTCCTCCACGAATACCTGCATGCCACCCGAGCTGCATGGACGAGGTTATCGGCAGGCGCAGTGTCGAGGACGCGACGGACCGACAGCGTCGTGGCGGTCATGCCGCCGCCGATCAGGATGCCGCCCATCGGCACCAGGGCGATGCCCGTGGCCGGCAGGAGGCCGGTACCGAGCCGCAGGGCCAGGGCCGGGATGACGCCGGCGGGGATCGCCAGGCCGACCCGTGCGCCGCGCCGCCCGAGGCCGGTTCGCGCGGCCGAGGTCGCCGTGGCGACAACGGCCATGAGCAGCAGGAACGCGCCGGTCAGGACGAGGGAGACCAGCACGGCCGTGATTAACGCGGAGACGCTGGCTAGCTGGAGCACGGCTCGGATGGCGGCGAAGACCACCGGCCAGAGCGGCATCAAGCGCCCGGCCCACACCACGAATGCTGCTGCGGTGAAGACGAGGCAGGTGATGATCAGCGCGGCAGCCAGCCGGCCGAAGTGGAGATTACGAGGAGTCGGTCACTGGTCCTGGACGGTGGCGACGCGGTCGAACAGGGCGTCGCCGGTGCGCTCGACCGCGACGGTGGCGAGCGTGCTGAAGGCCAGCAGCGCCACCAGGACGCCGGCGAGCAGGGTGCGGCGGGCCGGGCGAGGTGCCAACAGTGCGCGGACGCGTTGCGGGACCTGGCCGCCGGTGGCGGCCAGGGCGGCGGGGCGGGTGGCGGTGCCGTGGCGGAGGAGCGCGACGCGGGCGATGGTGCGGGCGACGAGGGTGCGGTCGCCGGTGTGATGGGCGGCGTTCTCGTCGGCCCAGCGCTCGACAGCGTGCTGGACGGTGGCGAAAGTGGGGCGTAGCAACGGGTTTGCTGCCTCGGCGAGGTCGGCTAGGAGTAGCCACCAGGCGTGCCAGTGCCGAAGGTGGGCGCGTTCGTGGGCGAGCACGACCTGTTGTTCGGCGGGGGTCAAGGCGGCCATGAGTGTGGACGTGATCACGATGCGGCCGCCAGGGGAGGGGGTGGCGAAGGCGTCGGGGCGGTCGCTGTCGACGACGATCACGGCGTTGGGACTGCCGCGGTGGGCTCGACGCACGGCGACCAGCGCACGACCGCGGCGGAACGCACGAATCGCCGTCCGAGCAACGGCGGCGACCAACAACGCCAGGCAGCCGGCGGCGACGAAAGTGGGGATCGGTGTGCTGGCGCCGAGGGCAGTTGGGGACCACTCGGCCAACCAGGCGATGAGCGGTGCTTGCCCGAGCCACGTGAGGGCAAGCACCGTCAGCACGAAGCCGGTCGACCCGGCGACCAGCAGGCTGCCGACGGTCAGGGCGATGGTGGCGATGGCCGGCGGCAGCCGGCGGCCGAGGCGAGGTGCGACGGCGGTGAAGACCAGCATCGCCGTGAGTGCGGCCAGCGTGGCGGCGGTCATCGGTCCAGCAGACTGCGCAGCAGGAGTTCGTCGTCGGCCGGAAGGCTGTCGACGAATCGGGTGAGTACGGCAGCGCGGTCGGTGCCGCGGTCGTCGAGCAGCAGCGTCATGCGCCGCGCGGTCAGCTCGGCTGAGTCGTAGGGCGCGGTGTAGGCGTAACTGCGGCCGACCTGCTCGCGGGCGACCTCGCCCTTTTCGAACAGCCGGGACAGGACCGTCAGCACGGTCGTGTAGGCCAGGTCGCCGCCCAGCGCGAGCCGAACCTGAGCAGCCGTCATCGGCTGTGCACCCTCGGCCAGCACGGCATGGATCTCTCGCTCCAGACCGCCCTTGCTACGACGCGCCATCGCCACACCTCCTACGCCATTGTAGTAGATTGAGCTGAGCTACTACAGACATGTAGGAGCTGGTGGAAGGATTCCTTCGTTGACCTGGCTGGCCATCACCCTTGCGGCGCTGGGCGCGCTCTGCTTCGCGGTCGCGGCCTGGCTTCAGCAGGCCGCGGTGGTCGACGCCGGCGGCCTGGGGTTCTCGGGCTGGCTGCGGGTGCTGCGGGCCCGCCGGTGGCTGTCCGGATTCGGGTTGACCGGGGTGGCCGCCGGCCTGCACGCCTGTGCCCTCGGGCTGGCGCCGCTGACCGTGATCCAGCCGGTGGGCGCGATCGCCATCACCCTGACCACGATGCTGGCGAGCCGGTCCGGCAGTGCTCGGCCGACCCGGTCGACCTGGCTGGCCGTGGTCGCCAGCACTTTCGGTGTCGGGTTGTTCGTGCTGCTTTCAGCGCGACATGCGGTGATGCCGACGCTGTCGGCCGCGGCGGAGGCGCGGGCCGGCATATTGACCGCTGTCGGTGTCGTGGTGCTGGCCACGACTGGGACCGCCGTCCCCGGTCGCGTCCGGTGCCTGGCCTACGCCGCGGCCGGTGGTCTGGCGTACGGGCTGGTGTCGGTGTACGTCCACTCCCTTGCCGTTGACGGCATCGCGCACCTGCATCCGTTGGCAGTCGTCGGGTTGCTGGTCGCGTTGCCGGTGGGCCTGTGGTTCGTGCAGCACGCCTACGCCACGGGGCCGCCGCAGGTGGTGATTGCCTGCCAGACAGTGGTCGACCCGATGCTCGGCGTCGGTGTGGGGCTCGGCCTGTTCGGTGAGGCCGGCGGCCTGCCCGGGGCCACGGCGACGGTCCTGGTCGCCTGCGCGGCGGTGGCTGTCGCCGGGGTGATCCTGCTCGCTCGTGAACATATTCGTCCACAATGGAGTAACCCGTGATGGGAATTCTGTCCGCGTCGTTCTGGCTGAGCAGCCTGGGTGCGCTCGGCGTGCTGATCGTCACCTTCGCCGAGACCGGCCTGCTGATCGGGTTCTTCCTGCCCGGCGACTCGCTGCTGTTCACCGCCGGCGTGCTGTGCGCGACGAGCGCCGCCGCGCCGGTGCACCTGTCGCTGCCGCTGGTGCTGCTGGCCGCTGTCGTCGGCGCGCTGGCCGGCGCGCAGGTCGGCTTCGAGATCGGCCGGCGCGGCGGCCGCGCGTTGCTGGCGCGCGGCAACAACCGGCAGCTGGCCAACGGCGTGGCTCGGGCGGAGGAGATGTTCGCCCGTTACGGCCACGGCAAGGCGATCGTGCTGGCCCGGTTCATTCCGATCGTCCGCACGGTGCTGAACCCCCTGGCGGGCATCCTGTCGGTGCCCGCCAAGGAATTCGCGCTGTGGCAGGTGGTCGGCGGTCTGGTGTGGACGATCGGGGTGACGTTGGCCGGCTACGGGCTTGGCGCGAGCATCCCTGGTATCGACCAGTACCTGCTGCCGGTCATCGCGGTGATCGTCATCGTGTCGCTGATCCCGGTCGGGTTGGAGTTGTGGCGGGCGCGTCAGCGTCAGGCCTGAACGAGCGTGAAGTAGCAGAGGCAGCCCAGGCCGGCCAGCACGCAGTAGATGGCGAACGGTGTGAGGGTGCGGGTTTCGAAGTAGCGCACCAGGAATCGCAGCGAGACGTAGGCGGCGACGCCGGCGATGAGGCTGCCGACGATGGTGGGCCCGATCGCGTCGTGCATCTCGGGACGGGCGAGCTCGGGCAGCTTGAGCAGGCCGGCGCCGGCGATGGCCGGGGTGGCCAGCAGGAAGGCGAAGCGGGCGGCGTCGTCGTGGCGCAGCCCGCGGAGCAGACCGCCGGCGATGGTCGCGCCGGAGCGGCTGATGCCGGGCAGCAGAGCCAAGATCTGCGCCGCGCCGATGCCGATGGCCGACCAGAAGCCGAGCTTCGACAGGCGGATGTCGCTGGACACGGCCGTCATCACCTCGCTGTGCGCCGTGCTCATGACCGTCGTCGCCTCGGGGTCGTGTCGCGCCCGCTGCTGGCGTCGGTAGAGCCGTTCGACGGTGATCAGCACAACTCCGTTGAGCAGCAGGAAAACCGCGGCCGGAATCGGCCGACCGAGATGCTCGCGCATGACCTTGTCCAGTGCGATGCCGGCGATGCCGACCGGGATCGTGCCGGCGATCAGCAGCCAGGCCAGCCGCTGGTCGGGAGTGGCGATCCGCCGGTCGCGGATGGAGCTGAGGAAGCCGCCGATGATGCGGACCCAGTCCCGCCAGAAGAAGATCACCAGCGCGGCGGCGGTGGCCACGTGCATGGCGACCAGTGTGTCCAGATAGGCCGAGCCCTGGGCGGACATGTCGAGGTCGCGTGCCCACTGACCGCCGATCAGGGCCGGCACCAGGATGGAGTGGCCGAGGCTGGACACCGGGAAGAGCTCGCTGACGCCTTGCAGCAGGCCGACCACGGCCAGCTCGAGGTAGGTCGGGGCGGACATCGTTCTCACCTTCGCTCGGGACCTCAACTACTACATTACTGTAGTAGTTCGTTCGACGCGGGGCCCCGTTACGGGTTGGTGGAGATTCGGACATTTCGCGGGGCTGCAACCATCTACAGCTGCGTCGTATCCGCCTCAAGTCAGGTGAGCCGTCACGAAGCGGGACGTGCAGACGGTGGAAACCCCTGCCACCGCGACAGTGTCAGCGTCGTGGCAGCCACCAGTGTGACGGCGATCAACCAACCGCCGACGACGTCGCTGAGGTAGTGCACGCCGAGGCCGAGTCGGGTGAAGCCGGTGATGGCGGGCACCGAGACGGCTGCGACCGCGCAGACGACTCGTGCCCGCCGGCCGAGCGACGGCCAAGCCAGCGCGAGTAGGACGGCGCATCCCATCGCCGAGGTCAACGAGTGGCCTGACGGGAATGAACCACCGGTGGCGTGCGACACCGGGTGATCCCAGAGCGGCCGAGTTCGGTCCATCAACGCCTTCAAGCCGCCTTCGGCTGCCCCGGCCAGCGCCATGGTGACCACGACCCATCCGGCCAGCGCGAAACGGCGTCGCCACGACAACCATGCCGCGACGATGACGAGCATCCCTCGAAATGTCCACGGGTCGAACACGTCCGTCCATACCTGCATCACCACAACGAAAGCAGGATGATCAAGGGCGTAGCCGTGCAAGGCCACCGCGACGGCATGGTCGACGCCGATCAACGGCCCGAAGGACAACGCGACCGCAATGGTGATGATGATGCTGGCCGCCGCGAGCAGAACTGTCGACTTCACTGCGAGAGCGCCACCGGCGCGACATCGCGGTACAGGTCCTCGAAGTGGTCGAGCGTGCTCGCCATCGTGTGCTGCGAGATGAGCTCACGACCGGCGGCGCCCATGCGCGCCCGGCCCGCGCCGTCGTTGAGCAACTGGCGCAGGCGGCCGGCGAGTGCGGCGACATCGCCCGGCGGGTACAGCCATCCGGTCTCGCCGGGGCGCACAAGATGCGGCAAGGCCATCGCGTCGGCCGCGATGACCGGCTTGCCGGCGGCCAGTGCGTCCATTGTGGCCAGACTCTGCAACTCCGCCACGCCGGGCATGCAGAACACGTCGGCCCGACGGTACGCGGCGATGAGCGCGTCTTCGTCGACGTGGCCGTGGAATGTGACGTTGCCCGAGATGCCCAGCCGGCCGGCCAACTCCTGCCACGCGGCGCGTCGCTTGCCGTCGCCGACGATCTCGACCCGCACCTGGACGTTGGCGCGGATCAGGTGCACAGCGCGGAGCAGGTCGTCGACCCGCTTCTCCTGATCCAGCCGGCCGACGAAAAGCACGTGCGGAATCAGGTGATCCGGCATCGATCCGGCAGTGGGGAAGCGGTTGAGGTCGATGCCGCACGACACGGCGGTCGCCGCGGGAACACCGTTGTCGGCCAGCAGTTGCACGGCTCGTGGCGTCGGGGCGGTGACCGCGTCGGCGTGACGGAGGACTTGTCGGAGATCCCACCAGCCCAGCTGTGACACCAGTGGCCGCAGGCGTTTCGGCACGGGTAGGTAGCCGTGCAGGTTCTCGGGCATGAAGTGGTTGGTGGCGACCAGAGGAACGCGCCGTCGGCGAGCGGAGTGTGCGAGCGCGCGGCCGACGATGAAATGCGCCTGGATGTGCACCAGGTCCGGCTTGATCTCGTCCAGCAGGGCCCGTGCGGCTCGACGGGCCTGCACCGGGTGGCAGATCCGGAACGTGGGGTGAACCGGCGTCCCCATCGACGAGATGCGGTGCACGGTGACGCCGCCGGCGGTCGCCCGGCCGGCGTGCGCGTTCGTCGACGGGCACAGCACGTGCACGTCATGGCCCCGTTCCGCCAGGCCGACGGCCAGCCGCGCCGCGAAGGTCGCGGCACCGTTGACGTCCGGCGGGTAGGTGTCGGCCCCGATGACCACACGCATATGTCGTGTCGTGGCCCCCGCCGTGACCAGCGGGTCCTGGGCTGTGGAGGTCATGCGCGCGTCCCGTCGTCGTGCGGCAACGATGACGCCAAACTACTACAGACATGTAGTAGTTTGCTGTTGACGGGCTGTCGATCCGGCGGTCCGCTGGACCTCGGCCGGTCGACGGCGGAGTCTTGGTGGATGCGCCTGGTGCGATGGCTCAGTGGTGCGGTGTGGATCGGGTCCTGGTACCTGATGTACCTGGAGATCACGAGGTGGCACCACGTGAAGCCGTCCCTGGCGTTCAACGCCGGACCGCCGATCCCCGGCACGGACATCCGGGCGAAACCCGGCAAGCCGTTGAAGCTGCTCTACGTCGCCTGCGCGACGGCCCCGCCGCTGTTCGTTGCCGCGTCGGTCGCGCATACCCGGGGCCGAGCCGGTGCGCGGCGCTGACCGCCGGGGTGGTCAGCGCCGCGCAGCCGTCACCTGGCGGCTTGGACGAACTTGTCGGTGTAGGTCTTGCTCAGGTCGATCGACTTGCCCTTCACGTCCGGGTTGAACGCCTGTAGCACCTTGAGGTCGGTGGCAGGCCCGTTGGGCGGCATGATCCCGGTCGGGTTGTAGATGCCCTTCTCGCTGTCGAACGCCTTGACGTAGGCGTCCTTGCCGGAGCCGGCGTAGTAGTCGGCCGGCATCTGGGCGGCCACGTCGGCGCCGCTGTGGTCCTGGATCCACTTGAGGGTCTTGACGTAGGCGTTGACCAGTTTCTGCACGATGTCGGGGTGCTTGGTGACGTAGTCGGTGGTCATGTAGAGCGAGGTCGCCGGGTACTCGCCGCCGAGCTGCTTGGCGGTGCCGGCGGCGGTGCGCATGTCCAGCAGGATGTACGCGTCGCCGGTGGCCAGCAGTGTGGACACGGTCGGCTCCGTGGTCATGGCACAGTCCACGTTGCCGTGCTGCATGGCGCCGATCAGCGTGGCCCCCGACTGCACGCCGACGCGGTGGGTGGTGGCCGGATCGACACCGTTCTTCTGCGCCAGGAACTGGGTCAGGAAGTCGGTGGACGAGCCGACGTCGGTGATGCCGAGGTTGTGGCCCTTCCAGTCGGCCGGGGAATGGATCTGGTCCTTGACCTCGTTGCGGCACAGCTCGACCTCGCCGGGCGTGGTGAGCATGGACACCACGGACTCCATCTGCTGCCCGAGGCCCTGCATGGCGATCGTGTGGTCGTAGAAGCCGCCCACGCCGTCCACCTTGCCGGCGACCATGTCCGTGGTGGCGTCGACGCCCGCGCCCTCGTCCTGCAGCGTGACGTTCAGACCCTGTTCCTTGTAGTAGCCCAGCCGCTCGGCCAGCATGAACGGCAGGTAGATCTGCTTGTTCAGGCCACCGACCATGATGGACACCTTCTCGCCCGAGCCCCCCGACGACCCGCTGCCCGCGCTCTGCGACGCGGTGTTCGCGCACCCGGCCAGCAGCAGCGCGGCCGTCACCAGACCTACCAACGACTTCTTCACCACGACGATCTCCTTTGACAGCGGGCGATTCACAGGTCGGGGCCGGCCAGTTGGGCCGGGCGCCAGCGCAGCAGGCGGTTCTCCAGGCGCGTGATGAGCCATTCCGCGATCAGTGCGACCACGGCCATGATCACCATCGCCGCCCAGACGCCGTTGGCGTCGAACGTGCCCTGCGCGTTCTTGATCAGGACTCCCAGGCCCGAGGTGCCGCCGAGGAACTCGCCGACGATCGCGCCGATCAGCGCGAAACCGAAGCTCACGTGCAGGCTGGCGATGATCCAGGTGAACGCCGACGGCAGCACCACCTGGCGGGTGACCTGCCAGCGCGACGCGCCGAGGATGCTGGCATTGGCGATGAAGTTGCGGTCCACCTCGCGGGTGCCCTGGAAGGCGTTGAAGAACACGCCGAAGAACACCAGCACGATCACCAGCAGCACCTTCGACTCGATGCCGAGGCCGAAGGCGAGCACGAACACCGCGCCCAGCACGATGCGCGGAATGGCGTTGAGCACCTTGATGAACGGCCCGAACACCTCGGACAGGAACCGCACCCGGCCCAGCGCGACGCCGCACACGATGCCCAGCACGGTGCCGATCACGAACCCGATCAGCGCCTCTTCCAGCGTCGTGGTGATCTGGTCGCCGAGCGAGCCGATCGCGGTGCCCTCGGTGATCCAGGTCGTCAACCGGGTCACGATGCCTGACGGCAGGCCGTAGAGGATCACGCTGCGCGGGCTGTCCTGGACGGTCAGCTGCCAACCGCCGACGACCGCGAGCAGCACCGCCACCTGGGTCAGGTGCACCAGCACCCGGTGCCGGCGGGCGGCCCGGCGATGCGCGGACTCGACCGGCGCCACCTCGACTCGTGCTTGCTGCGCGGTCATCACGACGCCCTGTCCAACCGGGTGCTCTGCGAGTAGGCGATGTCCACCTCGGCGCGCAGCGCCTCCCAGATCTGGTGGTAGATGTCCAGGAACCGCGGCTCGAACCGGATCTCCTGGACGACCCGGGGGCGGGGCAGGTCCACCCGGAACCTGGCCTTGACCGTGGCGGCCGGCCCGGCGGTCAGCACCACGACTGTGTCCGCCAGCGCGATGGCCTCCTCGAGGTCGTGCGTGACGAACACGACGGCCGGTCGGGTCAGGTCCCACAGCGCCAGCAGCTCGTCGGACATCTTGGCCCTGGTCTGGACGTCCAGCGCGGAGAACGGCTCGTCCATGAGGATGACCCGGGGCTCGGTGATCAGGTTCTGGGCCAGCGCGACCCGCTTGCGCATGCCACCGGAGAGCTGGTGCGGGAAGCGGTCCTCGAACCCGGCCAGACCGACCCGCCTGATCCAGTCGCGGGCCGACTCCAGCGCCTCCTTCTTCGGCACGCCGCGAAACCGCGGGCCGGCGGAGACGTTGTCCAGCACGGACTTCCACGGCAGGATCGCGTCGGTCTGGAACATGAAGCCGACGCCAGGAGTGATGCCGTCCACCGGCCTGCCGTGCACGGCCACCGAGCCGACCGACGGCCGTTCCAGGCCGGAGACCAGCGTCAGCGTGGTCGACTTCCCACAGCCGGTCGGGCCGACCACCGCACAGAACTCGCCCTCGGCCACGGTGAGGTCGAGCTCGCGCAGCGCCGTGTACGGGGTGCCGCTGTCCGTGGTGAACCGTTTGGTCACCTGTCGCAGCTCGATGGCGGGCGGTGATTTCTCTGCGCACACGGTAGGATTCCCTCCGTCACTGCCAGCATGTTTCGTTCGCGTTGCCGCAGGACGGTAGGCAGGCCGGGACCGGGCCGACAGATAACGCTCGATACCCGTCGAGGAGTGCGTTTCCCCGAGTTCTGCTCGTTTCGTTCAGTCACGATTCCGGCAAAACGGTCCGCCGGCTTGGCATTGGTGTGACGGCGTGATGTCATTCGCCGACGCCCCGACGAGACGTGGCAGATCGGAGTGGCCATGTGGCGTACCCGCCCGCTGGCGACCCAGATCCTGCTCTGTGTGCTGGCCATCCTGCTGGCGACCAGCGCGGCCGGCGCCGTGCTGTACGCGAACCTGACCGACCAGACCCTGGACGTCCAGTACACGCAGCGGGCACTGGACATCGCCAACACCGTCGCGCAGCTCCCCGAGGTCGCCGATGCGTTGGCCCAGCACGATCCCGACCACCGCATCCAGGCGCTGGCCGAGCAGGTGCGCGAGAACACCAGCGCCAGCTACGTGGTGGTGGCTGACCGCAACGGCGTGCGGTACTCGCACCCCACCCTGGCGTTGATCGGTCAGCGCCTGGAGGAACCCGTTGTCGCGCTGGACGGAAACGTCCACACCGGCATCGATCCCGGCAGCCTCGGCAACTCCGCCAACGCGAAGGTGCCGCTGCGGGCGTCCGGCGGCGCGATCATCGGCGAGGTGTCCGTCGGCATCCCGGAGGAGCGGGTCAGCAGCCAGATCTTCCTGCAGATCCGTGACATCGCGCTGTACTCGCTGCTGGCGCTGGCCATCGGCGTGCTGGCGTCGTGGTTACTCGCCCGCGGCCTGAAACGAGTCACTTTTGGACTGGAGCTGTCCGAGATCGCCGCGCTGTTGCAGGAACGCGAGGCGATGTTGCACGGCATCAGGGAAGGCGTCGTGGGCATCGACGCCAGGGGCCGGGTGAGCGTGCTCAACGACGAGGCCCGCCGGCTACTGGGTATCCGCCGAGCCGGCACCGGCAGCCCGGTCTCGGAGCTGGTGCCGGCCGGACGCCTGCGGGATCTGCTCGTCGACGGTCCGCTCGGCAACGACGAGATCGTGCTGACCGATGAATTCCTGTTGGTGGTCAACAGAATGCCCGTCCTGCTGGCCGGGCGGCCGGCCGGTCATGTGGTGACTTTGCGGGACCGCACCGAGTTGGAGGGTCTGATGCGGGAGCTGCACGCGCTGACCGGCCTGACCAACGCCCTGCGGGCCCAGGAACATGAGTTCACCAACCGCCTGCATGTGCTGGCCGGCCTGCTCGGGCTGGGGGAGACCGACGAAGCCGCGCGCTACCTCGCCGAGGTCGCCGGCGGAGCCGCCGCGCAGGCCGGCGACATCCAGGTCCGGATCGCGCCGGCCGAACTCGCCGCGTTGTTGGTGGCGAAGGTGACCACCGCCGCCGAATCAGGGGTCCGCCTGGTCGTCGACCCTGAGTCGCGGCTCGACCGCGGGTACGCCGAGACCGGGCCGCTGCTGACCGTGCTCGGCAACCTCATCGACAACGCCGTGGACGCGGTGGCCGGGGGCCCGGAGCCGCGCGAGGTGACCGTGCGGATCACCGAAGCCGACGACGTGGCCCGGGTGCTCGTCAGCGACACCGGGCCGGGCATTCCGGCGACGGAGGTCGAGAAGGTCTTCCTCGACGGCTATTCGACCAAGTCCACGCGCAACGGGATGCGGCGTGGACTGGGACTGGCGCTGGTCCGCCGGCTCGTGCTGCGCGCAGGCGGCTCGATCGAGGTGGCCGCCGGACCCGGCGCGCGGTTCGAGATCACGCTTCCGTTGCACACCGCCGAACTGGAGGTGGCCAGATGATCAGAACGCTTGTCGTGGACGACGACTACCGGGTTGCCCGTATCCACGCCGCCAGCGTGGCGCGCATACCCGGCTTCACATGCGTGGGTGAGGCGCACACCGTTGCTGAGGCCCGACAAGCGGTCGTCGACTCCGGACCGGACCTGCTGCTGCTCGACTTCTACCTGCCCGACGGCGACGGGCTGTCCCTGCTGCGTGACCTGGCTTCCGACGACGGCGCAGCGCCCGACTGCATCATCGTCACCGCCGCCCGCGACCTGGCCACCGTGCGGTCGGCGATGCACATGGGTGCGATCTATTACCTGGTCAAGCCGTTCGGCCTGCCGCAGCTGCGCCGCCAGCTCGACGCATACCGGCTGTGGCGGTCGCAGACCAGCGGCGGCGGCGAAGCCGACCAGGCCACCGTCGACGCCCTCTACACGTTGCTGCGCGGCGCAACCCCGTCGCAGTCGGCCGACGGCATGATGCCGCCGACCATGCGGAAGATCCTCGACGCCGTGCGGCTGTCCGTCGAGCCGGTCGGCGCGTGCACCCTCGCCGACCAGCTGGGCCTGAGCCGCCCCACCGCCCAGCGCTACCTGAGCGAGCTGCACCGCCGCGGCGCCGTCCAGTTGCACCTGGAGTACGGCCGCGCCGGCCGCCCGGTGCACCGGTACGCCGTCACGTGACGTCAGGCGTCGCGGCGGCGTAGCAGCACCGCGCCGAGGATCAGCGCAACGGCCGCGTAGCCGCAGAAAACCGCGAATCCGGACCATGGTCCGAGCAGAGCCGCCGGGTCGGGATGCACGACCATCAGTTGCTGTCCGGCGTTGCTGGGCAGGTAGGGGTCGATGTTGGTGGCCCAGTCGGTGGGCAGGGCCTCGCCGAGCACCGGCAGCACCAGCAGGATGCCGAACAGGCTGGCGATGGCGCCCGCTGTGCTGCGTACGACGAACCCGAGACCGACACCCATCAACCCGACGACCGTCAGATACAGGGCCGTGCCCACGACGGCGCGCGCGACGCCGTCGGCGCCGATGGTGGTCTCGATGTGTTGCGAGCTCAGCAGGTACTGGCCGAGGAAGAACGCCACGAACGCGGTGACGACGGTCACTACCAACGTGATCACCGCGAAGACGACGGCTTTGCCCACCAGGACGGGCAGTCGCCTCGGTGCGGCACCCAGGCTGGAGCGGATCATGCCGGTGCTGTATTCGCCGGTGACGATCAGCACGCCGAGCACGCCGACGACCAGTTGGGCGAGGTAGAACCCGCGCAGGCTCACCGCGGTCGGGTCGAAGTGCGCCTGCTCGACCGGCCGCATGTGCGGCCAGCGGTTGGCCGTGACGGCGGCGAACAGGCCGCCGAAGCCGATCATCGCGATCAGCGTCGCGGCCAGGGTGAAGTACGACGACCGCAGCGACCAGAACTTGTGCCACTCCGAGCGCATCACGCGCAGCTGGGTGACGCGGATGTCGTCCGGCAGCGGCTGCGGCGCCGACGACCGCTGGGCCTCGGGGAGCGTCGCGGTCATGACGCGGTCCTTTCGGTGAGCCCGTCCTGGTGGACGGCGAATTCGACGGCGTCCTGGGTGAGGTCCATGAACGCCTCTTCGAGCGATGCGACGACCGGCGTCAGCTCATCCAGCGGAATCGCGTTGCGGCAGGCGATCTGGCCGATCTCGCCGCTGGTCAGGCCGTGCACTTCGAGCAGGCCGCCGTCCAGCGCGGTCACGCTCACCTCGGGTCCGACGAGCAGGTCCCGCAGTGTGCCCGCTTCCTGGGCGCGAACGCGCACTACCTTGCGGGAGAAGCGGTTGGTGAACTCGGCCATCGAGGTGTCGGCGATCAGCCGGCCCTTGCCGATGACCACCAGGTGGTCGGCCGTCAGCTCCATCTCGCTCATCAGGTGCGAGGACAGGAACACCGTGCGACCGTCGGCGACCAGCGACCGCAACAGCTGCCGGATCCACCGCACGCCCTCGGGGTCCAGGCCGTTGACCGGTTCGTCGAGCACCAGCGTGTGTGGATCGCCCAGCAGCGCCGCTGCGACGCCGAGGCGCTGACCCATGCCGAGCGAGAAGCCGCCGACCCGCTTACGGGCCACTTCTCGGAGGCCGACCAGCTCGATGACCTCATCGACGCGCCGGCGCGGAATGCCGTGCGTCAACGCCAGCGCGAGCAGGTGGTTGTACGCCGACCGTCCGGTGTGGACGGCCTTGGCCTCGAGCAGCGCGCCGACCTCGCGCAGCGGTGCGGGATGGTCGGCGTACCGCTTGCCGTTGACCCGCGTCTCGCCTGCGGTGGGAGCGTCCAGGCCGAGGATCATCCGCATGGTGGTGGACTTGCCGGCCCCGTTCGGCCCCACGAAACCGGTGACCATGCCGGGACGGACGGTGAAGGTCACATCGTCCACGGCGACCCGGTCGCCGTACCGCTTCGTGACACCGACGACTTCGATCATGGGGTCCTCGTCCCTGCGGTGTGTGTGCCGGACACCGGCACGCCAGGAGGTTGACACGGCTGGGCGCGGCAGGCAAAAGCTGTCGCTGAGATCGGGCTCAGTACGGACAAGCCCCCGCGGACCTGTCGATTCCCTTTCGATGCCAACGGAATGCGTAACGGATGGCCACCGGCCGAGCACGCTGAGGCTCACCCCATGACGCCGGCCAGCGCGAAGAACTCGTGGCGCGACCGCGCGTCCTCGCGGAGGCTGCCGAGCAGGGTGGACGTGACGGTGCAGGAGCCGATCGCCTGCACGCCGCGCAGTGTCATGCAGCTGTGCTCGGCGCGCACGACGACGCCGACGCCGACGGGATCGAGTTGGTCGGCCAGCCAGTCCGCGATCTGCTTGGTCAGGCGTTCCTGCACCTGTGGGCGGCAGGCGAAGTGCTCGACCACCCGGGCGAGCTTGGACAGTCCGAGGATGCGGTCGCCGGGCAGGTAGCCGACGTGCGCGACGCCGACGAACGGCAGCAGGTGGTGTTCGCAGACGGACCGAACCGGGATGTCGCGCGCGAGCACCAGTTCGTCGTAGCCCTCGTCGTTGGGGAACGTCGTCAGGTCGAACGGTCGCGGCGTGAAGAGTTCCGCGTAGGCGCGGGCCATCCTGGCCGGTGTCTGGCGCATCCCTTCGCTGCTGTGCTCGATTCCCAGCGCTCGCAACAGGTCGGCGGCCGCCCGTTCGGCGGCGTCGGTGTCGACGGCATCCGGTTCTCCGACCACGCGCAGTGCGCTCTCGGTGCGGGCGTGTGCGGTCCAGGCGGGGGATGCGCTGTTCATGGTTGCTCCTGGTGAGATGAGGCAGGCCGACGTCCCGGCCGGCCATTGATCGAATGAACGTCGTTGTCGCCGGCTGGCGTGTCCCCGGTTCGGCGGCAATCTGTGGGCCATTCGGTCGAGAGTGGGCCTATCGCTACCAGGGGTGTCTACAGTGGTGTAAAAATAAAGGTGAACAGTTAACGCAGTCTGGATTCGGTGCGTGGAGGGCGCTGAAGGGAGGCTGTTACTTCGGCCGGTCACGGCAGCACGTGGTCGGCTTCGACGTGATCTGGAACGAGACGGGCGAATCGTCGAACGGGGACGATTGATTCGGGCCGTGTCGCAGGCCGGTGGGGTGCCCGTCGCCGCGGAGGTGGCAGCGGGCAGCGGGACTTCGGCGTCCCGGGCTTTGTGAATTCGTGTTCCGTTCATATGTTTTCTCCAGTGCTCCACTAATGCGCGTGACGGCTGTGGCACGAGGGGTGGAATGCCGTCCGTCGCGGTGCGCGCTGGGTGTCCGGTGGGGAGGACGGTGTGAACCGGAGAGTGTCGCCGGTGCTTTCAGGTGTGCGCGCGGACGCGCAAACAGCGGCTGAACGGGGGGCTGAACGGAGGGATGTCGGGAGTTCGCAACGTGGTGTGGTCTCCGTTCCGATAATATTACTCAAATCCGGCGAATCGCCGCGGTTGGAAGGACAGGACGAAGCGCACGTCGCCCGGCTGGCGGAGATCGACACACCGTTGCCGCCGATCCTGGTCGACCGGATGACCATGCGGGTCATCGACGGGATGCACCGCCTGATGGCGGCCCGGCGCGCCGGCCGGGAATCGATCGAAGTCGAGTTCTTCGACGGCACCGAGGCCGATGCCTACGTGCGGGGTGTCGCGGCGAACATCGCGCACGGCTTTCCGTTGACCCAGGCCGACCGTCGGGCGGCGGTGGCCCGGATCATCGACCTGCACCCGGGCATGTCCGACCGCGCGATCGCCGAGGTCGCCGGGGTCGGCGCCCGGACGGTCGCCCGGGTGCGCGGCCGCACGGGGACCGGCGCACAGCCGAGCACCCGGATCGGCAAGGACGGCAAGGCCCGTCCGCTCAGCGGCGTCGAAGGCCGGGCCAGGGCGGCGGAGGTCATCGCCGCGCACCCGGAGAAGTCGCTGCGGGACGTCGCACGCACGGCCGGCATCTCTCCCGCGACGGCACGGGACGTGCGTCTGCGGCTGAAGCGCGGCGAGGCGGCGGTGCCGGAGTCCGCCCCCGCGCCGGTCGTGCACACCGCCGAGGCCGGTCCGGCCGCCGCATTGGACACATTGCTGAGAGATCCTTCCCTGAGACAGACCGAGAACGGACGGCAACTGCTGCGTCTGCTGCGCCAGAACGCGGGCAGCGTCCGTGAACTGTCCGCTTTGGTGCCGTTGGTGCCGCCGCACTGTGTGGCGCTGGTCAGCCAGCTCGCGAGCCAGCTGGCGAAGCGGTGGCTGCAACTGTCCGACGAACTGGAGGATCGGCCCGCGGCCGATTCGTGACAGCGGTCAGCCGGCGGCCTGGTCGGCCAGTTGGGTGCGGTAGAGCTCCGCGTACAGGCCGCCGGCTGACAGCAACTCCTCGTGGGTGCCCCGTTCCCGAACCCGGCCGCCCTCGATGACCAGGATCTGGTCGGCATCCCGGATCGTCGACAGCCGGTGGGCGATGACCAGCGACGTCCGGCCGGCCAGCACGGTCTTGAGCGCGCGCTGGATCGCTGCCTCGGACTCCGCGTCCAGGTGCGCGGTCGCCTCGTCCAGCACCACGATCGGCGGCGACTTCAACAGCAGCCGGGCCATCGCGACCCGTTGCTTCTCGCCGCCGGAGAACCGGTAGCCGCGGTCGCCGACCACGGTGTCCAGCCCGTCCGGCAGCGCGGCGATGGTGTCCCAGATCCGGGCCGCCTCGCACGCCTCGACGATCTCGCGTTCGGAGGCGTCCGGGCGGGCGTAGCTCAGGTTCGCCCGAATCGTGTCGTGGAACAGGTGCGCGTCCTGGCTGACCACGCCGACCAGGTCCCGCAGCGAGCCCATGGTGAGGTCCCGGACGTCATGGCCGCCGATCCGCACCGTGCCGCCGGTCGGGTCGTACAGCCGCGGCACCAGGTGGGTGATCGTCGTCTTGCCCGCGCCGGAAGGACCGACCAGCGCGGTGAGCCGCCCGGCCGGCGCCCGGAAGGTGACGTCGCTGAGGATCGTCGCCATGCCGCGTTCCGGCCCGGTCGTGGTGGATTCCAGCGACGCGAGGCCGACTTCGTCCCGACTCGGGTAGCGGAAGGAGATGCCGTCGAACTCGATGTCCGGCGCCGGGCCGTCGCCGGGCACCGTACGGGCGTCGGGCCGCTCGGCGATCAGCGGCTCGAGGTCGAGCACCTCGAAGACCCGGTCGAAACTGACCAGCGCCGTCATCACGTTGATCTGCATGTTGGTGAGCTGGTTGATCGGACCGTACAGCCGCAGCAGCAGCGTCACCATGGCCACCAGCGTGCCGAGTCGCAGCGTGCCGGCGATCGTGAGCGCGCCGCCGACGCCGTAGACGAGCGCCGTGGTCAGCGCGGTCAGCACCGACACGATGATGACGAACATCCGGCCGTACACGCCGGTCGCGACGGCCACGTCGCGAACTCGGCCGGCACGGCCGGCGAACTCGGCCGACTCCTCCTCGGGACGACCGTAGAGCTTGGCCAGCATCGCGCCGGCCACGTTGAACCGCTCGTTCATCAGCACGCCCATCTCGGCGTCCTGCTGCATGCCTTCGCGGGTGAGCCGCTGGATTCGACGGCCGATCGCCTTGGCGGGCAACAGGAAGAACGGCACCATCGCCAGCGCGGCCACCGTGATCTGCCACGACAGGTAGAACATCGTGGCCAGCACCAGGCCGAGCGTGAGCACGGTGGACAGGGTCTGCGACAGCAGCGAGGTGACGGCCTGCTGCGCGCCGACCACGTCGGTGTTGAGGCGGCTGACCAGCGACCCCGTCCGCGCTCGGGTGAAGAACGCCAGCGGCTGCCGTTGCACGTGGTCGAACGCGGCGGTGCGCAGGTCGTAGACGAGGCCCTGGCCGACGCGTCCGGAGAACCATGTCTGCACGAACACCGCGGCCGCGTCGACGAGGGCGAGACCGGCGATGGACAGCGACAGCCACACCACCACCGGCAGGCGCCCCGGCGAGATGCCGTCGTCGATGAGGGTCTTGAGGATCAGCGGGTTCGCCGCCGTGATCACCGCGTCCACCGCGGTGGCGGCCAACAGGGCGGCGAGCGGCCAGCGGTGGCGCAGCGCGTACGGCAGGATCCGCCGTACCGTGCCGGGCCGGATTCGCTGTCGGGTCATGGATTCGTCGCGCAGCACGGGCACCGTCAGTTCTTGTCGAGGAACTCGATGATCGCGGCGTTGACCTCGTCCGGCCGTTCCAGATGGCCGAGGTGTCCGCAGCGGCTGATCTCCACCAGGTCGCAGTCCGGGATGGCGTCCGCGACCTCGGCGCCGAGGTGGGGTGGCGCCATCACGTCGTCGGCGAAGGCGATCACGCGGCACGGCACGGCGACCTCGCGCAGCGCCGCCCGCCGGTCGCCGGCATCCACCCAGGACTGCCCGGGCGCCGGGTCGTCCTCGGCCAACTGGAACACCTCGAGCCACTGCGCCACCACGATCTCGTCGTCGAGCGTGGCCGGCGACAGCATCTCCCGCACGGACGTCGTCGCCCGGTACTCGGCCGGCACCGTCACGCCGCTGTCCCGCAGCGCCCGGCTGGCCCGGGTCATCGCGGTGCGGTACACGTCCGACCGTGCGCAGGTGGCCAGCAGGACCGCGCAGCGGACCAGCTCCGGATGCGCGAGGGCCAGCTCCTGGGCGACGGTCGAACCCAGCGACGTGCCGACGATCCGGCAGGGAGCGAGGTCGAGCGCCTCGATCACGCCCATGGTGTCGGCCACCATGTCGTCGATCGAGTACCGGCCGGGCGGCGCGTCCGACGGGGCCATTCCGCGGTTGTCGAAGACGACCGTCTCGTAGCCGGCCCGGTGCAGCGCCGGCGTCTGGTACACGGTCCAGGACCGCGCGGCGGCCGACTGGCCCATGACGAGGAGCACGGGTTCGCCCGCGCCCGCCCGTTCATAGGCCAGCCGGATGCCGTTGCTGTGCAGGAACGGCATCACCAGCGCCATTCGCGCTGGTTGAACAGGTGCTCGGCGTTGATGTTCCGGTCCTTGCACCAGCCGAGGAACTCGTCGATCTGCTTGAGCTGGTAGGTGTCCTCGTTGTAGGTGGTGGCCATGATGTGGCCCTGCCAGCTCTCCTCGCCCATGGCGTAGATGTAGGCCTCGTCCGCGCCGAGCTCGGTCATGATGTCGCCGGCCTGCGCGGCGTTGGAGCCGGACAGCTTGCGGGAGTCGGACATCTTCTTCGGCACCGGTTTGGTCAGCAGCCCCTGGTACAGCCAGGTCAGCGGCGCGCCGTCGCACTCCATGCCCAGGAACGCCATGTCCGCCTTGCCCAGGTGGGTGCGGATGTAGCGGTAGAGCACGGGGTCGATGCCGGAGGAGTCGGCGCCGACGAACACCTTCTTGCCGGCCAGCTCCACCCAGTACGTGGACTTGCCGCGGATGTCCAGGTCGGCGTGCTCGCCGAGGAACGGAGTGGCCACGACCTTGCCGCCCGGGAACGGCACCTCGTCGAAGTCGTCGACCTCGATCACCGGCAGGCCGAGGTGCTTGAGGTACAGACCCATCGAGGGGTCGACGAGGTTGCCGCGCGAGGACCGTGGCACCACCACGGCGCCGACCCGGCCGCGTAGTTGCAGCAAGGTCTCCAGCACGATGTGGTCCTGGTGGCCGTGGGTGATCAGCACCAGGTCGATGTGGTCGGGCAGGTCGTCCAGGGTGTACCGGTCGCCGTGCCGGTTGTCGGTGCTGATGAACGGGTCGGTGACCACCGCGGCGTCCGGCGTCTGCAACACCACGCAGGCGTGCCCGTAGTAGCGGATCCGGCCGCCGGCCTCGATGTGCCGGTCGGGCGACAGGCTCGGCGTGGTGTCCAGGAAGCGGTCCAGCTGGTGGGCCTGGGCGTCGGTCAGGCCGAGCGCCTCACGGAGTCGTCCGGCGGTTGTCGGCTTGATGCGGGCCTCGACCAGCTCGCGCAGGCCGTCGTGCCGGAACGGCAGCTCCAGGTCGAGCACGTCGGGGCCGGGCAGGCGCGGCGTGCTGAGGATGAACGGCCGCTCCACGCCGTCGTCCAGCGACACCTGCACCGACTGACGGCGCTCGTCGTAGGCCGGGCTGTGGTACGCCAGCGGCTCCAGGAAGTGCAGGGCGGCCTGGTTGCTCGTGTCGTAGGCGAGCTCGACCAGGCCGTTGAGCGCCGCCGGCAGCTTGGGGTAGAGCGGGCTGAGGTCGTAGCCGATGGCGTTCTGCCGCACCAGTTCCTCGCCCTCGGCGATCGCGGCGGCGAACGCCAGCATGTCGGCGCGCTCGCGCTTGATGGTGTCGAGCAGCTCGGCGACCTCGGGGCTGCGGTCCTCGGGCACGCCGACGAAGTAGCCGCCGCGCAGATGCGGGTTGTTGGTTGCGGCCACGTGCACCTGTGGCGACTGAAGGTAGGACTCCAGCAGCGGCACCTGCACGAAGGCGAGGTTCATCGACGCCTGCACCGGCGCGACCGTGTGCAGCCAGGCGTAGAACCGGTCCACCAGTGGCTCGATGATCACGTTCGAGCGGAGATACCTCTGCTCGCCGTTGTCACCCATGAAGGTCCCTTCGATCGTGTGACGGCGTCCGCGCACGGAAATTGCGACGGGACAAGGGATTCCGGCGTCATCGGGGACGTCGGCGCGCTCAGTGTCGCAGCGGTCGCGCCGGGCGACAACGGGACCGTGACCCCGGCCTGTGCAACTGCGGCGACTGGCGGGGTTGAACAGCGCGGGCGAAGTCACGGTGCGGTTGTGGCCGGTGCGGCGGGTCGGGTAGTCATGTCCACCGATGGCCCGCCGCGCGGCGGATCGCCTTGCGGCACAAGGGGTTTTCGCTGGGTTTTGCGCGGCGGCCCGGCCGAGGAAAGGACTGCACGGTGACGAATCCGTTCGACGATCCCGACGCCGACTACCTGGTGCTCGTCAACGACGAGGGGCAGTACTCGCTGTGGCCGGCGTTCATCGCCGTGCCGCAGGGCTGGCAGACCGTGTTCGGCGCGGCCGGACGCCAGGACTGCCTGGACCACATCGAGAAGTCGTGGACCGACATGCGGCCGAAGAGCCTGATCGCGGCGATGGAGCAGCACTAGTCGGCGCGCGAACGCCAGGACCGGGGGTACCGCCGTGACAATCGACCTTACTGTCCACCGCACCGTGGGCGCCGCTTTTCTCGACCGGGCCGCCGCCCACCCCGATCGCGCCGCGCTCACGGTGGTCCACGCGGGCGCCCAGGACGTTCTGACGTTCGGCGAGCTGGCCCGGCGAGCCCGGCTGCGTGCCGTCCGACTCGCGTCGCGGCTTGCCCCCGGCTCCCGGGTGATGATCGCGCTGCCCACCTGCGTCGAGTTCGCCGAGGTGTATCTGGCCTGCCTGTTCGCCGGGCTGATCGCGGTGCCGGTGCCGGTGCCCGGCGGATCGGCCAGCGCCACCGACCGCGTGGCGGCGGTCGCCGTCGACTGCACGCCGGCGCTCGCGATCACCACTTCGGCCGCGTGTGGCCAGCTGGCCGACCACCTGCCGAACACGGTTGTGGAGGCGGTGGGACATGCCGGCGACGGCGAGGCCGCCGCGCTCGACGCCGCCGGGCCGGACACGGTCGCCGTGCTCCAGTACAGCTCCGGGTCGACCGGCACGCCCAAGGGCGTGATGCTGACGCACGGCAACCTGCTCGGCAACATCGCCGGGTTTCAACGGGGTTCCGGCATCGGGCCGACCGACGTGTTCGGCGGCTGGATTCCGTTGCACCATGACATGGGCCTGTTCAGCCAGCTCACCGCCGCGCTGGTGCTCGGCGCGTCGAACACGCTGATGCCGCCGGCCGACTTCGTGCGCCGGCCGATCGAGTGGTTCCGGTTGGTGGACCGCTTCGGCATCACGGTCACGGCCGGCCCCAACTTCGCCTACGACCTGTGCCTGCGGCTGATCTCCGACGACATGCTCGCCGGCGTCGACCTGTCGCGGCTCACACTGGCGATCAACGGGTCGGAGCCGATCCACGCGCCGACGATGGCGGCGTTCGCCCGGCGTTTCGCCGCGACGGGACTGCGGCCGGACGTGGTGTCCCCGGGCTACGGCCTGGCCGAGTCGACCGTGTACGTGTGCTGCGCTCGGATCGGCGTGCCGCCGACCGTGCTCACCGTCGATCCGGTCGCGGCCGAATCCGCCGAAACGCCGCTGGTGCGTGCGGTTGCCGGCGCCGGCAAGCAGCTCGTCGGCAACGGACGGCCGGCCGCACACGAGGTGCGGATCGTCGATCCGCGGAGCCTGCGACCCGTGTCGGACGGCGAGATCGGCGAGATCTGGCTGCACGGCGACAGTGTGGGGGTCGGCTACTGGAACCGGCCGGAGCTGAGCGCGGAGATCTTCCGCGCCCGGTTGGCCGGATCTGAGCTGGACTGGCTGCGCACCGGGGATCTCGGAGCCCTTGTGGACGGTGAGCTGTTCGTCACCGGGCGGCTCAAGGAAGTGCTGATCGTCCATGGGCGCAACGTTTTCCCGCAGGACGTGGAGCGGCACGCCCGTGCCGCGCATGAGGCGCTGGTCGGCTTCACCGGGGCGGCGTTCGAGGTGCCCGCGCCGGACAGCCGGATCGTGCTCGTGCACGAGGTGAGCCCGGCGCTGCCGGCGGCTGACCTGCCCGGCGTGGTCGCCGCCGTCACCAAGAGCCTGACCGTGGAGTTCGGCGCGCCGATCCGCAACGTGATGCTGGTCCGCCGCGGCACCGTGCGGCGCACCACGAGCGGCAAGATCCAGCGAGTCGTGATGCGGGACCGTTTCCTCGCCGGCGAGATCATCCCGGTGTACGCCGATCTCGACCCGGCGGTGTCCGCGCTGGCGGGGAGTGCCCATGCTTGACGGCACTGTGGTCGACAAGGCGCTCGGCGACGCCGCGCGCATCGCCGAGCTCGACGCCACCGAGACATTTCCGTCGGAACTGTTGGCCCGCCTCGACACCGCCGGCCTGCCGGCGTACTACGTGCCGCCGGAGCGGGGCGGTCGCCTGGACGATCACGAGGTGCTGCTGCGGCTGTGGCGAACCGTCGCCAGGCGCGACCTGAGCACGATAGTGGCCCATGGCAAGACTTATCTGGGCACGGCCTGTGTCTGGCTGGCCGGCAGTGACGATCAGGCCGCGTCGGTGGCGAAGGCTGTGCTCGGTGGAGCTCCGGTGGCGTGGGCATTGTCGGAGTGGGAGCACGGCGCGGACCTTCTCAACGGGGCGCTCACCGCTGACGGCTCGGTCGACGGCTGGCGGCTGACGGGCGAGAAGTGGCCGATCAACAACGCGACCCGGGCCGACCTGCTGACGGTGTTGGCCCGTACGGGAACCGCCGGCTCGGCCCGTGGGCAGAGTCTGTTCCTCATCGACAAGTCGTTGCTGGCCAGACAAACCTGGCGTCAGCTGCCGAAGGTCGCGACGCACGGGATCCGGGGCGTCGACATCTCGGGCATCGGCTTCGACGGCGCGCCGGCGGAGTTGCTGGGGGAGCAGGGCACCGGTGTCGAGACCGTGCTGCGGGCCCTGCAACTCACGCGGACCATGTGCGGCGGGCTTTCCCTTGGCGCGGGCGAACATGCGCTGCGGTTGGCCGGTCGGTTCGTGAGCACCCGGATCATCCAGCGGAAGCCGTTGATCGACCGGGCGCAGCCACGGTCGGTGCTGGCCCGCTGTGCGGGACTGCTCGCCGCCGCGGAGGCCACCGCGTTGGTCGGCGCGCGGTCGATCCACGCGCTCACCGGCGAGATGAGCGTGACGTCCGCGATCGTCAAGTCGGTGGTGCCGGCGCTGACCGATCTGGTCATCGGTGAGTTGACCGAGTTGCTGGGCGCGCGGTCGTACCTGACCGATGTGTACGAGCACGGCGCGTTTCAGAAGCTGGCTCGTGACCACCAGATCGTCTCGGTGTTCGACGGCAGCACGCCGGTCAACCGGAGCGCCCTCGCGCAGCAGTTCCCACGGCTGGCCCGGAGCTACGTGACCGAGACGGTGGACCGGGGCGGGCTGGCCGAGGCGATCGACATCGGCATTCGACCGTCCGAACTGGACCGTGACGAGCTGGTTCTGCTGTCCCGCAGCGGCTGCTCGGTCGTGCAGTCTGTGCCCGCACGGGTGGCTGCCCTGTCGGATGAGCCGGAGCTGGTCGCGATGGCGCGCTCGCTGCGCGCCGTCACGGCGAAGGTTGTCGACCTGATGGCGGGGATCCGGCCGGCGGCGCGACCGGTGATGGAGGCGTACGAACTCGCTGCGGCGTATGAACTCTGCTACGCCGGCGCGGCCTGCCTGCACCTCTGGACGGAGCGGAACGACGTGTGGCTGAGGGTTGCGCTGCACGCCGTGTTGACCCGCCTGGCGGTCGTCCTGCGCATGCCGGCTCCGGAGGCCATCGACTACGACGGGCTGGCCACGCTGGTGGCGACGGCCGCGATGACCGGCGGCCCGATCACTCCGTTCGGTACGGAGGACTCCCGTGGCCATTGACGAGTTGCTGGGGGATCCGCGCGACGCGGGCAATCCGCTGAGTTTCGACGCGGTGCTGGCGGCCGACGAGCGGCAGGAGATGCTGGCCGACGGCGAGCGGCTGCTCGACGACCACGGCTTCAACGCCGAGTTCGTGCCGACCAGGCTCGGCGGCCGGTTCGACCGGGCCGACCGGGTCGCGGCGCAACTGCGGACGGTGTGGCGGCGCGATCCCTGTCTTGGCCTCGGCTACGGCTTCAGCTCCTTCATCTCGGGCATGAACATCTGGACCGCCGGCGACGACGAGCAGCAGCGCCACGCGGCAAAGCTGTTGCTGAACAACGGAAAAATCGCCGCCGCGTTCCACGAACTGGACCACGGCAACGACTTCGCGCACGCCGGGTTCGCGGCCCGCCCCGACGGCGGCGGCTGGCTGCTGTCCGGTCGCAAGGAGGTCGTGACGAACCTGCGGCGCGCCGATGCCCTGGTGCTGTTCGCGCGCACCAGTTCGGCCGCCGGCAGTCGGGGACACAGCCAGTTCCTCGTCGAGACCGCCGGCCTCCCGGTGGAAAGCGTGCGGCACGGGTCGAGGCTGCGCAGCTCCGGCATGCGGGGCGTGCAGCTGGGACAGGCCGAGTTCGCCGACTGCGCGGTGCCGAGCTGTGCTCTGCTCGGCGAGCTGGGTCAGGGCATGGAGATCGCGCTCCGGGCCTACCAGGTGACCCGGGCGGTGTTCCCGGCCATCAGCGTCGGCCCGCTGGACACCGCGCTGCGGCTGGCCGTCGAGTTCGCCCTCGAACGCCGGCTCTACGGCGGCACGGCGGCCGACATCCCTTACGTCCAGGCGACTCTCGCCCGATCCTTCGCGGATCTGCTCGCGGTGGACGCCTTCTCCGCGGTCGCCCTGCGCGCGCTGCACCTGCTGCCGGCTCAGATGGGGATCTGGGCGCCGGCGGCGAAGTACCTGACCTCGCGGATCGTGCTGGACGCCTTCGAGGACCTGCGATCGGTCCTCGGCGCGCAGGCATATCTGCGCGAAGGCCGGTACGGCATGTTCCAGAAACTCCACCGGGACATCGCGCCGGCGACCTTCGCCCACGTGTCCCGCACGGCCTGCCAGGTCATGCTGCTGCCGCAGCTGCCGCGGCTGGCCCGACGTTCCTGGCTCGACGATGCGGCGGCCGACGAAGCGGTGTTCGCCGTGGACGGCCCGTTGCCGCCGCTGAACCTTGACCGGCTCACGGCCGGCATGACCCGCACCGACAGCGTCATCGGGTCGCTGGCCGAGCGCACCGCCGACGCGACCCCGATCGGCCGGTTCGTCGCCAAGTTCCAGGGCGCGCTCCGGCTGCTCCGGGCGGAATGCGCCGACCTGCGGCCGTCCGACATCACGATGGACGCCCGGCCGGCGGCCTTCGCGCTCGCCGACCGGTACACGGTCGTACTGGCCGCCGCGGCGGCGCTGGGTGTCTGGGGCGAGCGCCCGGACACCGCTCTGCTCGGCGTGCTGGACCGGCTCGACGGTCGCCTCGGTGGCGCCGGCGTGCTGTTGCCGGCCGAACGCGCACACGTGCAGCGGCACCTGTTCGACGAGGCCGTCCGCCGGGTGCGTGACAACCGTCTGCTCGATCTGTCCGCCCGGCGAATCCCGGGCTGAGGAAGGTGCCGGATGCCTGAGAACAAGCACACCCCGGACCAGATCCGGACCTGGCTGGTCGACCGCGTCGGCCACTACCTCGACCGGCCGGACTCGGAGATCGACCCGGACGTCTCGCTGGCCGAGTACGGGTTGGACTCGGTGTACGCCTTCGCGCTGTGCGGCGAGATCGAGGACGTGCTCGGCCTGCGGGTCGAGCCGACGCTGCTCTGGGACGTCGACACGCTCAACGCGCTGATCCCGCACCTCGCCGGCATGGTCGCCGAGCGGGCCGGGCGCTGAATCGAACTGGCAACGGGGGACAGGAATGGGGAGCGCGGGCATGGTCGCGTCTGATGGCAGCCACGGGGAGCTGACGGCCGGACAGCTCGGCGTCTGGTACGGGCAGCAGCTCGACCCCGCCAGTCCGGTCTACAACGTCGGTGAGTGCGCGGAGATCCGCGGCCGCCTTGACGTGCCGGCGTTCGTCACCGCGCTGCGGCGGACGCTCGACGAGGCCGACGCCTACCGGCTGCGCTTCGAGGTGCGCGACGGCGTGCCGTGGCAACACGTGGACGACTCGCGCGACTACCCGATCGACGTGGTCGACCTTTCCGACCGGCCCGATCCCCGCGCGGCGGCCGAGGACTGGATGCGGGCGGACCTGGCGCGGCCGGTGCAGGTCACCGAAGGTCCGCTGTACGCCCACGGGGTGCTGGTCCTCGGACCCGAGCTTCACCTGTGGTACCAACGGGTGCACCACCTGGTGCTCGACGGCGGCAGCCTCGCGGTGTTCGCGCGGCGGCTCGCCGAGGTCTACGCCGCCTTGGTCGACGGCCGCGACATCCAAGGCGTCGCACTGGAATCGGTCGCCGTGCTGCTGGGCGAGGACATCGCCTATCGGGCTTCGTCCGAGGTCGCACGTGACCGTGAGTTCTGGCGGGAACGCCTGGCCGGTCTGCCCGAGGCCGGCCGCCGCCGGTCCTTGGCCTTGCCCGAGCGGCAGTTCGCCGACATCGACCCCGGCCGTTCGGACGACCTCGTCGCCGCGGCCAAGCGGCTGCGGATCGGCCTGGCCGGCCTGCTGATCGCCGGCACGGCCGCGTATCGGCACCGGATCACCGGCGACCGGGACGTCGTGGTGGGCGTCGCGGTCGGCGGCCGGGTCAGCCGGCGGGCGACCGCGGTGGTCGGCATGACGTCGAATGTCGTCCCGGTCCGGTTGGCGGTCGCGCCGACCACCACCGTGGCCGATCTGCTGCGGCAGACGTCCCGCGCGCTGGTCGATGCCCAGCGGCACCAGCGTTATCCCATGGAGGACATGGCCCGCGAGCTGGCTGCCGGCCCGGGCGACTTCGTGGTGAACGTGATGACGGTCGACTATCCGGCCAGGTTCGGCGACTGCACGGTGACCGCCCGCGGCCTGGCCAGCGGTCCGGTCGACGGCGTGAAGGTCGATATCTACAACCGGGTCAACCACCCGGGACTCCAGCTGCGGGTCGACGTCAGCGGCGACGGCCAGGCCGCCCCGGCGCACGTCCGCCGGCTCGATCGCGTGTTCGGCTGGCTGGCCACGGCGTCCGGCTCCGATCTCGTCGGCGACCTGGAGCTGCTGGACGACGACGAGCGGCGCACGGTCCTGGCCGACTGGAATGAAGCCCTTCCCGTGACGGCCGCCGTGACGTTGCCGGAGTTGTTCGGCCGGCAGGTCCGGCGGGATCCGTCGGCGGTGGCCGTGTCGTCGGGCACGGACCGGCTGACGTACACGGAGCTGGACGCCCGGTCGAACCGGCTCGCCCGGCGCCTGACCGAGATCGGCGTCGGTCCGGAGTCGGTGGTCGGCCTGCTCATGCCGCGGTCGCCGGAACTGGTCGTCGCGATGCTGGCGATCCTCAAGGCCGGCGGCGCGTACCTGCCGATCGACCCGGACTATCCCGCCGAGCGGGTGGCATTCATGCTCGCCGACGCCGGCGCGGTGGCCGTCGTGACGGAGGCCGGCCTCGCGCCGGTGACCGACCTGCCGGTGGTGCTGACGGACGCTGGTGCGGAGATGAGCGCGGAACCGTTGTCCGCCAGGCTGTCCGTCGACAGCCCGGCGTACGTGATCTACACCTCCGGCTCCACGGGGCGCCCGAAGGGCGTCGTGGTGACGCACCGCAACGTGACGGATCTGTTCGCCGCCACCCGGCCGCGATTCGGCTTCGGCGCGGAGGACGTGTGGAGCTGGTTCCACTCGATCGCGTTCGACTTCTCGGTGTGGGAGCTGTGGGGCGCGCTGCTGCACGGCGGCCGCGTCGCGGTGGTGCCGTTCGACGTGTCCCGTTCCCCACAACAGTTCCTGGACCTGCTCGAACGTGAGCGGGTCACCATGCTCAGCCAGACGCCGTCGGCGTTCTACCAACTGCTGGACGTCGAACCGGGCGAGCTGCCCGACCTGCGCGCGGTGGTCTTCGGCGGCGAGGCACTGGACCCAGCGAAGCTGACCCGCTGGTGGGAGGGCCGGACGCACCGCCCGCGCCTGGTCAACATGTACGGCATCACCGAGACCACGGTCCACGTGACCTACCGCGAGCTCGTGCCGGCGGACGCCGGCAGTGTCATCGGCCGCGGCATCGCCGGCCAGCACGTGTACCTGCTGGACGACTCCCTGCGGCCGGTGCCGCCGGGAGTGACGGCCGAGGTGTACGTGGCGGGCGGGCAACTGGCTCGCGGCTACCTGAACCGGCCGGCCCTGACCGCGCAGCGGTTCGTGGCCTGCCCGTTCGGCGGCCGGATGTACCGCACCGGCGACCGTGCCAAGTGGACGGTCGACGGCCAGCTGGTGTTCGCCGGCCGGGCCGACGATCAGGTGAAGATCCGCGGCTTCCGGATCGAGCCCGGCGAGATCGAGTCGGTGCTGGCCGCGCATCCGGATGTGGCCCAGGCCGTCGTGCTGGTCCGCGACGACCAGCTGGTCGCCTACACGGTGGGCGACGTCGACGAGGAAGCGCTGCATGCCTTTGCCGCGCAACGGCTCCCCGCGCACATGACGCCGTCGGCGATCATTGGCCTGGACCGACTGCCGCTGACGGTGAACGGCAAGCTGGACCGCAAGGCGTTGCCGGCACCGACCTGGGGCAGCAGCACTGCCTTCCGAGCCCCCGTGAGCGTGGAGGAAGGTGTGCTGTGCGCTGCCTTCGAGGAGGTGCTCGGCACCGCCCCGGTCGGACTGGACGACGACTTCTTCGCACTGGGCGGCCATTCGCTCGCCGCCACGCGTTTGACGATCCGGCTCCGTGCGTTGCTCGACGTGGAGCTCGGCATCAGGGACCTGTTCCAAGCGCCGACTCCCGGCGCATTGGCCACCAGACTTGCTGCCGCGGGCCGAGCCCGCGCCGCACTCACTCCGCGGCCGCGCCCGGAGCGCGTGCCGCTGTCGTTCGCGCAGCAGCGTCTGTGGTTCCTGACGCAGCTGGAGGGGCCGAGCCCGACATACAACACGCCGGTCGCGTTACGACTGTCCGGTGACCTCGACCGTGAGGCGCTCGCCGACGCGCTCCGGGACGTGCTCGCACGCCACGAGGCGCTGCGGACGGTCTACCCGGCCGATGACGGGCAGCCGTACCAGCGAGTACTGGCCGACCCGGACTGGCAGCTCGCTGTGCGCGACATCGACGCTGCGGAGCTGGACGAGCAGGTCGCCGAATTCGGCGCGCTGCCGTTCGACCTGGCCGTCGATGTTCCCATCCGCGCGACGCTGTTCGGCGTCGGCGAAGGCCAGCACGTGCTCGTCTTCGTCGTGCACCACATCGCGGGCGACGGATGGTCGACCGGCCCGCTCATGCGCGACCTGTCCGCCGCCTACGTGGCGCGCCGAGCCGGCATCGCGCCGGAGTTCGACGCGCTGCCGGTGCAGTACGCGGACTACGCCCTGTGGCACCGCGAGCTGCTCGGCGACGAGAACGACACGGCATCCCTGGCCGCGCGCCAGCTTCGGTACTGGCGCGGCGCGCTGGACGGGTCGCCGGAGGAGCTCACGCTGCCGGTCGACCGTCCCCGGCCGGCGCTGGCCAGCCACCGCGGCATCACGGTGCCGCTGGACATCCCGGCCGAGCTGCACCGTCGCCTGCTCGACGTCGCCCGGGCACAGGGCGTCACGCTGTTCATGGTGCTGCACGCCGCGGTCGCCGGCCTGCTGTCGCGGCTGGGCGCCGGGACGGACATCCCGATCGGCTCGGCGATCGCCGGCCGCACCGACGGCGCGCTGGACGGCCTGGTCGGCTACTTCGCCAACACGCTGGTGCTGCGGACCGACGTGTCCGGCGACCCCACCTTCGCCGAGCTGCTGGCGCGGGTGCGGGAACGCGGCCTGGCGGCGTTCGCGAACCAGGACGTGCCGTTCGAGCGGCTGGTGGAGGAGCTGGCCCCGGCCCGGTCCATGGCCCGCCATCCGCTGTTCCAGGTGGTGCTCACCATGCAGAACAGCGCGTCCGCCGAGCTGCGGCTGCCGGGCGTCGAGTGCGTGACGCTGTTCGTCGGTCGCCCGGTCGCCAAGTTCGACCTGGACGTGCTGGTCGGCGAGGCGTTCGACGAGCATGGCGAGCCCGCCGGCGTGCGAGGCGGTCTGAGCGCCGCCGCCGACCTGTTCGACCGCGAGTCGGTGGAGCTCTTCGCGACCCGGTTCGTGCGGGTGCTCGCGGCGTTGGCCGACGAGCCGACACGGCGGCTCAGCGCGGCGCGGGTGCTGGACGAGGCCGAGCGCCGGCAGGTCGTGGACGCCTGGAACGACACCGCGGCGGCCCGGCCGGGTTCGATGCTGCCGGCGATGATCGAGGCCCAGGTCGACCGCACGCCGGCCGCGCCCGCGGTCGTCAGTGACGGTGTTTCCCTTTCGTACCAGGAGCTCGACACCCGGGCGAACCAGCTTGCCCATTACCTGCGGGCCGTCGGCGTCGGCCCCGAGTCGGTGGTGGCGCTGTGCCTGCCCCGTGGGGCCGACATGATCACGGCGATCCTCGCCGTCTGGAAGGCCGGCGGCGCGTATCTGCCGATCGATCCGGCGCAGCCGGCCGACCGTATCTCGTACCTGCTGGGCGACAGCCGGGCGGCTGTCGTGCTCGGCACCACCGACGTGCTGGACGAGCTGCCGGTCGGGCGGATGCGGACGATCGAGCTGGACAACGCCGCCGAGCTGCTTGCCGCGCAACCAGCTGAGCGTCCGCGGCACGAACCACTGCCCGACCAGCTCGCCTACGTGATCTACACCTCCGGTTCGACGGGGCGGCCCAAGGGCGTTGCCGTCACGCATGGTTCGCTGGCGAACTACGTGTCCTCGGTGCCCGCGCGGCTCGGCTTTGATGCCGGCCGGTACGCGCTGTTGCAGGCGCAGGCCACGGACCTGGGCAACACCACGGTGTTCGCCAGCCTCGTGCTCGGCGGAGAGCTGCACATCCCGGACGCCGACACCTCGATGGACGCCGACGCGATGAGCGCCTACGTCGCCGAGCACGACATCGACCATGTCAAGGGCGTGCCGTCGCACCTGATGGCACTGTCCACTGTGGTGCCGAGGAAGTCCTTGGTGCTCGGTGGTGAGGCCGCCCCGGCAGGGTGGGTTCAGGATCTCGTCGGACGGTGCCGGGTGTTCAACCACTACGGACCGACCGAGACCACCATCGGCGTCACCACCACGGAGCTGGTCGGCGGCGATGTCGTGCCGCTCGGAACGCCGATCGCCAACACGCGGCTGTTCGTGCTGGACGAGCGGTTGCAGCCGGTGGCCCCGGGTGTGGTCGGCGAGCTCTACATCGCCGGCGCCGGGGTGGCCCGGGGCTTCCTCCGCAAGCCCGCGCTGACCGCGGAGCGGTTCGTGGCCTGCCCGTTCGGCGGCCGGATGTACCGCACCGGTGACCGCGCCCGGTGGACCCGTGACGGCCAGGTGGTGTTCGCCGGCCGGGTGGACGACCAGGTGAAGGTCCGTGGCCATCGGGTCGAGCCCGGTGAGATCGAAGCCGTGTTGACGAGCCACCCGGCTGTCGACCGGGCGGCGGTGCTCGTCCGCGACGACCGGCTCGTGGCCTACGTCGTCGCCGACGACCCGGACCTGGCCGCCGCGATCCGGAGGACCGTGGCCGACCGACTGCCGGACCACATGGTGCCGGCGGCGATCGTCGTGCTGGACGCGCTGCCGTTGACCGGCAACGGAAAGCTGGACCGCAAGGTGCTGCCGGCCCCGGACTACGGCACGGGCGCGGCGGCGACCGACCGTGGCCCGGCGACCGTGCGCGAGGAGATCCTGTGCGCCGCGTTCGCCCAGGTCCTTGACCTCGACCACGTCAGCCCGCAGGACGACTTCTTCGAGCTGGGCGGGCATTCACTGCTGGCGACGCGCCTGGTCAGCCGGGTGCGGGCGCTGCTCGGTGTGGAGCTGGAGATCCGTCTGCTGTTCGACACTCCCACGCCGGCCGGCCTCGCCGCCCGGCTGGACGCCGCCGACCAGGCCCGGCAGGCGCTGGTCCGAGCCGAGCGGCCGGACCGCGTGCCGCTGTCGTTCGCGCAGCAACGGCTGTGGTTCCTGACCCAGTTGGAGGGCCCGAGCCCGACGTACAACAGCCCGATCGTGCTGCGACTGTCCGGTGATCTCGACCGGGCGGCGATGGCCGCCGCGCTGCGGGACGTCCTCGGCCGCCACGAGGCGCTGCGGACCGTGTTCCCCAGTCACAACGGGCTGCCCTACCAGCGTGTCCTGGGCCTCGACGAGCTGGACTGGGAACTCGCCGTCGTCGACATCCCGGACGGGGCGGCGCAGCTCGCGGGCCTGGACAACTTCGCCTGGGACCTGCCGGCGACGGATCACACCGTCATCGAGCCGGCCCCTGAGCTGTCCGCCGCCGGCCGGGGCAGCCTGATCGACGCCGCCGTGGCGGCGGCCGGCCACGCCTTCGACCTCAGCGCGGAGATCCCCGTACGGGCCTGGCTGTTCGGCGCCGCACCGCAGGAACACGTGCTGCTGCTCGTCGTGCATCACATCGCCGGCGACGGCTGGTCGATGGGCCCGTTGGCCCGGGACCTGTCGGCGGCGTACGAGGCGCGGCGGTCGGGTTCCGCCCCGAGCTGGGCGGAGCTGCCCGTGCAGTACGCGGACTACGCCCTGTGGCAACGAGAACTGCTCGGTGACGACGCCGATCCGGACAGCCTGATGGCGCGCCAGGTCAAGTACTGGCGAGCCGCGCTGGACGGCTCGCCGGAGGACCTGCGGCTGCCGGCGGACCGGCCGCGCCCGGCGGTCGCCAGCCACGTCGGCCACACCGCCGCGTTCCGGGTGCCGGCCGAGCTGCACCGGACACTGCGCGCGGTGGCCCGGGCCGAGGGCGTGACGCTGTTCATGGTGCTGCACGCGGCCCTGTCCGGCCTGCTGTCGCGGCTGGGCGCCGGCGCGGACATCCCGATCGGCTCGGCGATCGCCGGCCGTACCGACGAGGCACTGGACGACCTGGTCGGCTGCTTCGTCAACACGCTGGTGGTCCGCACCGACGTGTCCGGTGACCCGACCTTCGCCGAGCTGCTGGCGCGGGTGCGGGAGCGCGGTCTGGCGGCGTTCGCGAACCAGGACGTGCCGTTCGAGCGGCTGGTGGAGGAGCTGGCCCCGACCCGGTCGATGGCCCGCCACCCGTTGTTCCAGACCGTGCTGACGGTGCTGGACAACTCTTCGCCGACGCTGGACCTCGACGGTGTGCGGTGCCGGCCGGTGGTGCTCGGCAAGCCCGTCGCCAAGTTCGACCTGGACGTGCTGATCGGCGAGGTGTTCGAGGACGGCGCACCGGCGGGCGTGCGCGGTGCGATCAGCGTGGCCGCCGACCTGTTCGACGCGCCGGCCGCGGAGCTGATCGCCCGCCGCTTCGTCCGCACGCTGGAGGCGCTGGCCGCCGATCCGGCGACGAGGTTGAGCGAGGTGCCGGTCCTCGACGACGCTGAGGTCCGTGCCGTGCTGACGGAGTGGAACGACACGGCCGCCGCCGTGCCGTCCACCACCGTGATCGAGATGGTCGCGGCCCGTGCCGAGGAATCGCCGGACCGGGTCGCAGTGGTCAGCGACGGCGTCGAGGTCACGTACGGCGAGCTGGCCGCCCGGTCCACCCGGTTGGCCGGCCTGCTGACCCGGTCCGGGGTCGGCCCGGAGGCGGTGGTGGCGCTGTGCCTGCCCCGCGGCGTCGAGATGATCACGGCGATCCTGGCGGTGTGGCAGGCCGGCGGAGCGTACCTGCCGATCGATCCCGGGCTGCCGGTCGACCGCATCACCTACATGCTCACCGACAGCCGGGTGTCGCTGCTGCTGGGCACGGCCGACGTGCTCGACGAGCTGCCGAACGGTCGGCTGCTCACCATCGACGTGCACAACGAGGCACTGCTGGCGACGTTCCCGTCGACCGCGCCGCTGACGCCGGTCGAGTCCGGCAACACCGCCTACGTGATCTACACGTCCGGTTCGACGGGGCAGCCGAAGGGCGTTGCCGTCACGCATGGTTCGTTGGCGAACTACGTGTCGTCGGTGCCCGGCCGGCTGGGCTTCGGCGACGGCCGGTACGCGCTGTTGCAGGCGCAGGCCACGGACTTGGGCAACACCACGGTGTTCGCCAGCCTCGTGCTCGGCGGCGAACTGCACATCCTCGATGCCGACGTGGTGACCGATCCGATCGCCGTCGCGAACTACCTCGCCGATCACGAGATCGACTACGTGAAGGGTGTGCCCTCGCACCTGATGGCACTGTCCACTGTGGTGCCGAGGAAGTCCTTGGTGCTCGGTGGTGAGGCCGCGCCGGCGGCCTGGGTGCGGGAACTTGTCGGCCGGTGCCGGGTGTTCAACCACTACGGACCGACCGAAGCCACGATCGGTGTGGCGACGACCGAGCTGGTCGGCGGCGACGTCGTGCCGGTCGGTTCGCCGATCGCCAACACGCGGCTGTACGTGTTGGACGAGCGGTTGCAGCCGGTGGCCCCGGGTGTGGTCGGCGAGCTCTACATCGCCGGCGCCGGGGTGGCCCGTGGCTACCTCCGCAAGCCCGCGCTGACCGCGGAGCGGTTCGTGGCCTGCCCGTTCGGCGGCCGGATGTACCGCACCGGCGACCTGGCCCGCTGGCGTGACGGCGAAGTCGTGTTCATAGGCCGGGCCGACGACCAGGTGAAGGTTCGCGGCTTCCGGATCGAGCCCGGCGAGATCCAGACCGTGCTGGCCGGCCACCCCATGGTGGACCAGGCGGCGGTGCTGGTCCGTGACGACCGGCTGGTGGCCTACGTGGTCGCCGACGACGCCGATCCGGCCGCGATCCGGAAGTTCGCGGCCGGCCGGCTGCCCGACTACATGGTGCCGGCGGCGGTCGTGGTGCTGGACGCGTTGCCGTTGACCGGCAACGGAAAACTCGACCGCAAGGCGCTGCCCGAGCCCGACTACGGGGCCGGCGCCACCGTCGGCGGTCGTGGACCGTCCACGCCGCGCGAGGAGCTGCTGTGCGCCGCTTTCGCCGAGGTGCTCGGCCTGGACGGTGTCGGCATCGACGACGATTTCTTCGAGCTGGGCGGGCATTCGTTGCTGGCTGTCGCCCTCGTGGAGACGCTGCGCCCCCGTGGCGTGGCCATCTCCGTACGGGCGTTGTTCCAGACGCCGACCGTCGCCGGCCTGGCCGAGGCCGCCGCGCCGGAACGGGTGCACGTGCCGCCGAACGAGATCCCCGACGGCGCGGGGGAGATCACGCCGCAGATGCTGACGCTGGTGACACTCGACGCCGCCGAGATCGCCCGGCTGGTGGCGACCGTGCCGGGCGGCGCGGCCAACGTCGCCGACGTCTATCCGCTGGCCCCGTTGCAGGAAGGCATCTTCTTCCACCACCTGGTCAGCGACGACACGGACGTGGACGTCTACGTCTCGCGGATCGTGCTCGGCGTCGACTCCCGCGACCGCCTGGACGCCTTCCTGTCCGGGCTGCAGCAGGTGATCGACCGGCACGACATCTACCGCACGTCGATCGCCTGGCAGGGCCTGCGCGAACCGGTGCAGGTCGTCGCCCGGACCGTGACGCTGCCGATCGAGGAGCTGACGCTCGCGGCCGGCGAGGACGTGGTGGCCCAGTTGGTCGCCGCGGACGTGCCGAGGATGGAGCTGGACAAGGCCCCGCTGCTGCGCGTGCACATCGCCGCCGACCCGGACAGTGACCGCTGGATGGTGCTGCTGCGGATCCATCACCTCGTCCGCGACCACACGACGCTGCGGATCCTGCTCGGCGAGCTCGCCGCGTTCATGACCGGCCGCGGCGATGAACTGCCGGCGCCGCTGCGGTTCCGCGAGTTCGTGGCGCAGGCGCGACTCGGCGTGTCCGAGGAGGAGCACAGCCGTTACTTCGCCGACCTGCTCGGCGACGTCGACGAGACCACCGCCCCGTTCGGCCTGGTCGACGTCTACGGCGACGGCGCGGGTGTAATTCGCACGGACACGCCCGTCGACACCGATCTCGCCGGCCGCGTGCGGGGACTGGCGCGGCGGCTGGGCGTGAGCCCGGCGACGATCTTCCACCTCGCCTGGGCCCGGCTGCTGGCCTTGGTTTCCGGCCGTGACGACGTCGTTTTCGGCACCGTCCTGTTCGGACGGATGAACGCCGGCGAAGGCGCGGATCGCGTGCCCGGCCCCTTCATCAACACGCTTCCGGTGCGGGTTCGGGTCGGCCGCCAGGGCGTCGGCGAGGCGCTGACCGCGCTCCGCGACCAGCTCGCCGAGCTGCTGCTCCACGAACACGCGCCGCTGGCCGTTGCCCAGAAGGCCAGCGCCGTGCCGGGCAACGCGCCGCTGTTCACGTCCGTCTTCAACTACCGGCACAGCCATGGCGCCGGCGAGGAGCCGAGCGGCCTGGACGGCGTGCGGACGCTGTCGCTCTGGGAACGGTCCAACTACCCGCTGGACGTGTCCATCGGCGACGACGGCCGCGACTTCGTCCTCACGGTCGATGCCGTCGACGCGGTGCACCCCGACCGGGTGGCGGCCCTGCTGCACACCTGCCTCGGCAACCTGGTCGCCGCGCTGGAGGAGTCGCCGCAGCGCAGCCTCGCCACCGTCGAAGTGCTGGCCGGGGACGAGCGGCACAAGCTCGTCACGGACTGGAACGACACGTCTGCTGAAGTGCCGGAATCCCTCGTGCCGGACCTGATCGCCGCCCAGGCGGCAATCACGCCGACCTCCGTTGCCGTCACCTGCGACGGCGTGAGCCTGACGTACGCGGAACTTGAGGCGAAGGCCAACCGGCTGGCGCACTACCTGCGGTCGGCCGGCGTCGGTGTGGAGAGCCTGGTCGCCCTGTGCCTGCCGCCGAGCATCGACCTCGTGGTCGCGGTGCTGGCGGTGTGGCGGGCCGGCGCCGCGTACGTGCCGCTGGACCCCACGTATCCGGCAGACCGGCTGGCGTTCATGCTCGCGGACAGCCGCGCTGCCGTGGTCGTCGGCACCGCTGACGTGCTCGATGAGCTGCCGATCGGCCGGCTGCGCACGATCGAGCTGGACGATGCCGCTGTCGCGACGGCACTGTTGGCCCTGCCGGCTACCGCGCCGGCCGTGGCGACGCATCCCGAGCGGCTGGCGTACGTGATCTACACGTCCGGCTCGACCGGCCGGCCCAAGGGCGTCGCTGTGCCGCACGGCGGCCTGGCCAACTACGTCGACTGGGCCGCCCGGACGTACGGGTCGGAGGGCGGCGCCCCGCTGCACTCGTCGTTGGCGTTCGACCTGACAGTGACCAGCCTCGTGGTGCCGCTGATCACCGGCCGCACGGTGGTCGTCAGCCGCGCGGGTGGCGCGGAGGGGCTGGCCGAGCTGCTCGACCGGCGCGGGGGCTTCGGCCTGGTCAAGGTCGTGCCGGGGCACCTGCCGATGCTCGGCGAGCTGGTGCCGGACCTCACCGGCGCGGCCGCGACGCTGGTCGTCGGCGGCGAGACGCTGCCCGGCGCGGACGTCCGGGCCTGGCTGGCCCGCGCCCCGGAGACCGTCGTGGTCAACGAGTACGGGCCGACCGAGACGGTCGTCGGCTGCACGGTGCACACCATGACGGCCGCCGACGAGGTGCCCGACACCCTGCCGATCGGTCGGCCTGTCGCCAACACCCGGATGTATGTACTGGACAACGCCTTCCAGCCGGTGCCGGTCGGTGTGGACGGCGAGCTGTACGTGGCCGGCAGCCAGCTGGCGCGAGGCTACGCCGGCCGGCCGGGGCTGACTGCGGAACGGTTCGTGGCCTGCCCGTTCGCCGACGGCGAGCGCATGTACCGCACCGGCGACCGGGCCCGGTGGACCGCCGGCGGGCAGCTGATGTTCGCCGGCCGCGCCGACGACCAGGTGAAGATCCGCGGCTACCGGATCGAACCCGAGGAGGTCGCCGCCGCGCTCGCCGCGCACCCGGCGGTCGCCCAGGCGACGGTGATCGTCCGCGAGGACGTGCCCGGGGACCGGCGACTGGTCGCCTACGCCGTGCCGGCCGACGAGTCCGCCGATGCCGACGCCATCCGCGACTTCGTCGCCGCCCGGCTGCCGGCGTATCTCGTGCCGTCCGCCGTCGTGCTGCTCGATGCCCTGCCGATGACAGTCAACGGCAAGGTGGACAAGGCCGCGCTGGCCAAGCAGGAGTACGCGCTCGACGGCCGCGCCGGTGCCGGCCGGGGACCCCGCAACGCCCGTGAGGAACAGCTCTGTCAGGCTTTCGCCGACGTCCTCGGCCTGGACCGGGTCGGTGTGGACGACGACTTCTTCGTGCTGGGTGGCCATTCGCTGCTGGCCGTCCGCCTGGTCAGCCGGGTCCGCGCGCTGTTGGGCCTTGAGCTGCCGATGCGGCTGCTGTTCGAGGCCTCGACGGTCGCGGAGTTGGCGGTCCGTCTTGGCGATGACGTGCCGACCCGGGCGGCCCTGGTCGCCGGCCCACGGCCCGACCGGCTGCCGTTGTCCTTCGCGCAGCGGCGGTTGTGGTTCATCGACCAGTTGGAGGGGCCGAGTCCGGCCTTCAACATCCCGGTGGCGGTGAAGCTGATCGGACGGGTCGACGCCAAGGCGCTCGGCGACGCGCTGCGGGACGTCATCGGCCGGCACGAGGCGCTGCGCACGGTGTTCCCGGTGCACGAAGGCGAGCCCTACCAA
>DATJJB010000688.1:0-7095 GCA_035492655.1 Kutzneria sp.
CTGGAACCGGTTGCCTTCACTGGGATCGGACAGCCGGCGCACCCGGCCGGCGGCGCGACCCGGCGACGCGGCCAGGCCGGTGGCCAACTCGGAGCCGGCGGCCGGCTCGTCGTGCAGCGTGGTGATCGGCCGGGACTGCACCAGCCAGGTCCGGCCGTCGGCGATGGCCCACTCCATGTCCTGCGGGCTGCCGTAGTGCTCCTCCACCCGCAGCGCCAGCCGGGCCAGCTCGATGGCCTCGTCGTCGGTCAGCACCCGGCTCGCGCCGGTCTGCTCGTCGAGGTCGATCCGCAGGTCATGGCCGTCCGGGCCGCGCACGATCTTGTGCGTCTGGTGGCCGGTGCGGGAGTGCAGCAGGCGCGGTCCCTGCTTGGCGACGATGTAGGTGTCCGGCTCGACCGCGCCGCTGACCACGACCTCGCCGAGGCCGTAGGCCCCCTCGATGACGATGCGGCCGCGGTCGCCGGTGGACGGGTCGGCGGTGAACGCCACCCCCGATCGCGCCGAGTCGACCATCAGCTGCACCACGACCGCGATCGCCGGCTCCTCGTCGAGCTGCGCACTCTCGCGATAGGCCACCACCCGGGGCCCGTACAGCGAGGCCCAGCAGTCGACCAGGCGGCTCAGCACCTCGTGACTGCCGGTGGTGTTGGTGTACGTAGCGTTCATGCCGGCGAAGGACGTGCCGGCCGTGTCCTCGGACGTCGCCGAGGACCGCACCGCCACCTCGGCGTCGTCGCCGAGCCGGTGGTAGGCCGCCTCGATCTCGGCCCGGACTTCGTCGGCGACACCGGCCTTGCGCACCAGCGCCTGGATCCGTTCACAGGCGGCCGGCAGCTCGGGCGACTGCGACACCGCCAGCGCCGCGCGGAACGCTTCGGCGATCTCCGCACGCAGGCCGGAGCGATCCAGCGAGTCCAGGTACGCCTGCGCGGTCACCACGAATCCGTACGGCACCGGCAGCCCGGCCCGGGTCAGCTCGCCCAGGTTGGCGCCCTTGCCGCCGGCCACCGCGGCGTCGTCCTTGCCGAGTTCGCCGAAGTTCTTCACGTAGCGCGACATGCCAGCTCCTTCAGTGTGTGCGCAGGATGTCGCGCAGCCGGGTGTACTCGTTCTCGTCGATCTCGCCGCGGGCCAGCCGCTCGGCCAGGGTCTGCTCGGCGCCCTGGTGGCGACGCCCGCCGAAGTGCTTGAGCACCAGCACGACCACCGTCACCAGGCCGCCCCAGAACACGGCCATGCCGATCACCATCGTCAGCGGCATCAGCCAGCCGGCGTCGGTTCCGTAGTAGCCCCAGGGCATCACGACGTGCCTCCTCGATGCGGCATGGGCTTGAGCGGCTCATGGTCGAACTCGACGAACCGGCCGTGGGCCCGGTCCATCCGGTCGGTCTCACGCTGGAACGTGAGCAGGTTGTGCACGTCCACCACGCCGTCGATGCCGCGGGTCAGCGAGCCGGCGATGTCCACGAGCGCCTCGGTCTCCACCTGCCCACGCAGCGTCGCGACGCCGGACGCCACCTCGACCGACACCTCGCCGGGATCCATCCACAGCGAACGCCGGAAGACCTCGTCCAGGATCTCCTGGCGCAGTTCTTGGTCGGGCCGCAGGAACACGCCGAGCACGTCGCGGCGGCTGACGATGCCGACCAGCCGGCCGTCGGCGTCGACCACCGGCAGTCGGCGGACTCCTTCCTCGGCCAGGAGTTTCGCCGCGTGCGCGACGGTCGTGTCCGGGTGCGCGCACACCGCGGGCGTTGTCATCAGGTCGGCGGCGGTGCTGCGCTGCTGGTGCTCGTGCCGACCGAAGAACGGCTTGTGGTGCTCGGTCGTGCCGTGCAGCAGGTCGCTCTCCGACACGATGCCCAGCACCAGCTGGTCCTCGGTGATCACCGGCACGCCGCTGACGTGGTTCTCGGCCATCAGGGTGACGATGTTCTTGAACGGGGTGTCCTCCCGCACCACGGCCACGGCGGTGGTCATCACGGTGCTGACTTCTCGGTGTTTCACGGTCTTCTCCTTTCCACCGACGGGCCGGGCGCCGTGGCCGCCGCCGGGGGCGGCGACCACGGCCCGGGGACGTCAGCTCTCGTCCCCGGTCTCGATCTCGATCTTGCGGTGCACCTTGGCCATCTCGTCGACCGGCACCCTCACGGTGAGGATTCCCTTGGCGTAGCTGGCCTTGATGTCCTCCTCGTTGGCGTCGGCGGGCAGCGCGAGGGTCCGCGAGAAGGAGCCGTACCGGAACTCGGCGCGGTTCTTCTCGGTGGTTTCCTCGCTGCGCTCGGCGGTGATCGTCAGCAGCCGGTCGTCGACGGTGATCGTGACGTCCTTGCCCGGGTCGATGCCCGGCAGCTCGGCGCGCACGACGTACTTGCCGTCCTCGACGAAGTCCTCGACCCGGATGCCCTGGATGCCCGGCGTCGGCCGGAACCCGAACACGGACGGGAAGGACTCGGCCCAGTCGATCAGGTCCGGCACCAGGCCGTGCTGCCTGCGGGCCGGCATCACCATCTCGGCCTCCTTTCCTCATCGGTGGTCCTGCTTCTCCATCGGACTCCTCGACGGGGTTCGGGACGCAGAGGAGAAGGCCCCCCGCTGGCCGCCATCCGGCACGTCCGACGGGGCCGGAAGTCCCTGTCGGCCAGGGACCCCCTTGCCGGCCAACGACTCTGTGGCGACGGCCGGCGTGACCGGGATGCTCGTGGCCAGCGAGAAGGGAATCGACGATGCACAGCTACGTTTCGTTGCTGGGACTGGCCCGACGGATCGGGTTGGGCCGCAATTCGCTGCGCCGGCCCGTCGACCGGGTCGAGGCGTCGCTGGTGGTGCTGATGTGGTTGGCCAGCATGGTGATCGCGTTGGGCGGCATCGTGTTCGGGTTCTCCGTGACGCAGTCCGATCTCGTGACGTCGGCCCAGCAGATGGCCCGGCTGCACCCGACGACCGGAGTGATGCTCGACAGCTCGGTGGCGGCGCCCGGCAGCACCGTGCTGCTCATGTCGGTGCAGGTGCGGTACACCGACCAGATCGGCGTCGTCCGCACCGGCCGGATGGACCAGGCCGTCGGTTTTCCCAGCGGCACAAAGGTGCCGGTGTGGCTGGACGACAGCGGCTCGATCGCCACGCAGTTGTTGACCCCTGAGGACGCGATCGTCAACGGCGTCACCGCCGGCATGTCCGCCGCCGCCGGTGTCGAGGGACTGTTGCTCGCGCTGTACCTGGTCGCCCGCTGGCGCATCGAGCGCGGCCGGTTCGTCGCCATCGATCTCGAATGGGCCCAGTTGTCGGCCCGCTGACCGTCAAGGAGGAGCTGTGCACGCGAAACCCGGTGACTGGCTGGTGATCAAGTCGGCGGCGCTGGACAGGCCGACCCGGCGTGGGCTGATCACGGAGGTGCACGGCGCGGACGGCACGCCGCCCTACGTCGTGCGCTGGACCGACAACGGCCACGAGGCGATCGTCTTCCCCGGTCCGGACGCCCACATCGAGTCGCCCGCGGCGGCCGGGAGCTGAGTGTCATGCACATCCTGGTGACCGAGTCCAGGCTCGGTGCGTCAACCCGCCTGGTGGCGCGACTTCGTGAACTGGGCTGCCGGGTCAGCACCTGCCACGACGGCGGCACCGCCTGCCGTGCGGTGGCACCCGGCGGCGGTTGCCCGCTCGACGGCCACGATCCCGCCGGTGTCGTCGTGGACGTCCGTGACGGCGGCGGCGAGCTCACCGCCCGCGAGTTCGGCGCCGTGTGCGGCATCCGGGCTCGCCGCCAGGTCGTGTTCGTCGATGCCGACGAGGACCGTGCGGCGACGGTGCCGGACGGGCTGAACCCGCACATGGCCGCCGTTCACGTGGCCGCCTTGGTGCAGGCCTGCGCCGATGCCCTGAACACCGAACGCGCCGGGTGAGCCGGCCATGTGGGCCATCGCCGCCAAGGAGTTCAACCAGCTGCGCCGGGACCGGCGGATGCTGGCGATGCTCGTCGCGATTCCGTTGCTGCTCCTGGTGGTGTTCGGCTACGCCGCCAGCTTCGACGTCAGTGCCGTGCCGACGGTTGTGGTCGGCCCGCACGCCGAGGCCGTCTCCGCCCGGCTGCCCGGCCTGTTCGACGTGCGGAGCACCGACGCCGGGCAGGGCCGGGACGACGCCGTCGACACGCTGCGGGACGGGACCGCCACCGCGGCGGTGGTGACGGCCGCCGACGGGACGACACGCGTGCTGGTGGACGGGACCGACCTGTTCGCCGCTCGGGCGGTGTCGGCCGGCGGGAACGCCGCGCACCTGCCGGTCGAGGTGCTGTTCAATCCCGACCTGACCACCTCGGTGACCATGGTGCCGGGGCTGATCGGCATCGTGCTGGTGTTCGTCGGCACGCTCGCCACCGCGCTCGGCGTGGTGCGGGAGCGCCAGGCCGGCACTCTGGAGCAGCTGGCCGTGATGCCGTTTCGCGCCTGGGAGGTGTTCCTGGGCAAGGTCGTGCCGTACTTCCTGGTCGCGACCCTGGACACCGGGATCGTCGTGACGGCCGGGATCACCCTGTTCGGCGTGCCGTTCAACGGCTCGGTCGGCACCTTCACGCTCGGCGTGCTGCTGTTCCTGTTCGTGACGCTGGGCATCGGGGTGCTGATCTCCACGGTGTCGCAGAACCAGGGGCAGGCCATGCAGCTGGCGATGATGACCCTGCTGCCGCAGGTGCTGCTGTCCGGGCTGCTGTTCCCGATCGCGTCGATGGCCGCCGGCGTGCGGTGGATCTCGTACTTCCTGCCGCTGACGTACTTCATCCAGGTGTCGCGCGGCGTGCTGGTGAAGGCCACGCCGATCGGCGCGCTGTGGTTTCCGCTGGTGATGCTGGCGGTGCTGGGCGTCGCCGTGTTCAGCCTTTCGGTGTTGCGGTTCGGCCGCGACCTCGCGCCGAAGGCGCTGCGATGACGTGGGGCGCGGTCGGCCTGACCGTGCGGTACGGCCGCCGGACCGCGTTGTCGGACGTCAGTGTGCGGGTCGAGCCGGGCATGGTCACCTGTGTTGTCGGCGGCGATGGCGCCGGCAGGACGACCCTGCTGCGCGCCCTGGTCGGCAGCGCCCCGATCACGCACGGCGCGGTGCTGCGGCCGGCGGTCTCCCAGATCGGCTACCTGAGCGCCGGGACCGGGGTGTACCCGGATCTGACCGTGCGCGAGAACCTGGATTTCGCCGCTCGGGCCTACCACGTGCGCGACCGGCATCCGGAACGGCTGCTGGCCCGCACCGGACTGTCCGGAGTGGACGACCGGCTCGGCGCCGAGCTGTCCGGCGGCATGCGGCAGAAGCTCGGTGTGGTGATGGCCCTGCTGCACCGGCCGCGGCTGCTTGTGCTGGACGAGCCGACGACCGGTGTCGACCCGGCCAGCCGGGCGGAGATCGCCCGCCTGGTCGCGGGGGCCGCCGCGGACGGGGCGGCCGTGGTGTTCACGACCAGCTACCTGGACGAGGCCGAACGCGCCGGCGAGGTGCTGGTGCTCGACGACGGTGTGACGCTGGCCGCCGGCCTGCCGTCGAAGATCGTCGCCGCCGCCGAGGGCCAGGTGTGGAACTCGGCGACGCGGCCGTCGCGAGGCTTCACCTGGCGGCGGGCCGACGGCTGGCGGGTGTGGGGGCCGGCCGCCGACGCGGCCCCGATCGAGCCCGATCTCCAGGACGCGGTGATCGTGGCGGCGCTGCGGCACCGGCAGGAGGCATCATGACCGCGCCGGTGGTGGTTCGGGGCGTCGGCCGGTCGTTCGGCGGTGTCCGTGCCGTCGACGACGTGGACCTCACGGTGGCGTCCGGCGAGGTCGTCGGGCTGCTCGGCGCGAACGGCGCCGGCAAGACCACGCTGATGCGGATGATCATGGGTTTGCTCCGCCCGGACCGCGGCGAGCTCGCCGTGTTCGGCGGTCCGCCGTCGCGAGCCACCCGGCGGCGGATCGGCTATCTGTCGCAGGGACTCGGCCTGTACACCGATCTGACCGTCGCCGAGAACCTTCGCTTCGCCCGCCGCGCTTACGGTGTCGGCGACGGCGTCGCGGACGATCCCGAACTCGCCGACGTGCTCGTGGCGGAACTTCCCCTCGGCCTGCGGCGCCGGGCCGCGTTCGAGGTCGTGCTCCAGCATCGGCCGTGCCTGCTCGTGCTGGACGAGCCGACCTCCGGCGTGGATCCGCTCAACCGGGCCCGGCTGTGGCAGCGTGTTCGCGACACCGGCGCGGCCGCGCTGGTCAGCACGCATTTCACCGAGGAAGCGCAGAACTGCGACCGACTGCTGGTGCTGCACGAGGGACGGGTGGCCGCCGCCGGCACGCTGGCCGAGGTCGTCGGCTCGCGCACGGCGTTGCGGGTGACGACCGATTCGTGGGCCGAAGCGTTCACCGCACTCGACGACGCGGGCCTCGCGGTCTCGCTGCACGGCCGAGACCTGCGGGTGACCGGCTCCGACCCGGCCGCCGTCGCCGAGGCGCTCGGCCGGGTCGACGGCACGCTGACGGAGGTGCCGGCCAGCTTCGACGAGGTGTTCGTGGAACTCTGTCAGAGGAGATGACCATGAGGGCGTGGCGTGTGACCCGGCCGGGACCGATGGCGACCGAGCCGCTGCACCGGTTCGACGAGCCGACACCCGTGCCCTCGGCCGGCGAAGTGCTCGTCCGCGTGCTGGCCTGTGGCGTGTGCCGGACGGACCTGCACGTGTCCGAGGGCGACCTGGACGTGCATCGCCCGTCGGTCGTGCCGGGACACGAGGTGGTCGGCGAGGTGGTGTCGGCCGGCTCTCGGTTCGCGGCGGGGGAGCGGATCGGTGTCGCGTGGCTGCAGCACACGTGCGGCGAGTGCCGCTACTGCCGGCGGGGCGCGGAGAACCTGTGCCCGGACTCCCGATACACCGGCTGGGACGCCGACGGCGGTTACGCCGACTACACGGTGGTGCCCGAGGCATACGCGTACCGGCTGCCGATCGGCTACACCAACGCCGAACTGGCGCCGCTGCTGTGCGCCGGCATCATCGGCTACCGCGCCCTCGAACGCGCCGACCTGCCCGACGGCGGCCGGCTCGGCATCTACGGCTTCGGGGCCAGCGCCCACCTCGCCGCC
>DATJJB010000689.1:0-18248 GCA_035492655.1 Kutzneria sp.
CCACGTCGTTACTGCGTTCACGGGTCTCACCTCCTCGGTCGGGTCACGGCGCGCAGGACGCTAGCAGCCCGGCCGCGACCACGCCCAGTGATTTAGCGGATGCAAGGGGCAGAAGTCACGTTCACAAAGGCGTAGCGGTGCTAATTTGCCTCACGTCATCAGCGGACCAGCTGGGGGTCGGACCGTGATCGCCTCGACGCAGACGGACAAGTTCGCCGCGTACCTCCGAATGCTCAAGGACCGCAGCGGGCGGGGCTTCGACCGGCTGGGCAAGCAGGCCGGGGTGAGCGGGTCGAGCCTGCACCGCTACTGCTCGGGCCTGAGCGTGCCGTCGGACTACCGGGTGGTGCACACCTTCGCCAAGGTTTGCGGGGCCAGCGCGGAGGAACTGCGCGAGCTGCACCAGCTGTGGGCGCTGGCCGACGCGGAGCGGGACACGCCGGCGCCAGTGGCGGAAATGGTCGAGGAGCCACCGGCGGCGCCGAAAGCACGAAAATGGCTCACGTCCTGGTATGCCGGCGTGGCCGCGGCGGCAGTGGTGCTGTTGGCCGGGGGCCTGGTCTGGGTGACGAGGGCGCCGGGCAACGCGGAAAGCCTGTCCGACACCGGCTGCCAGACCGTCAGCATGGGCGAGCACGACGACTGCGTGGCCGAGGTGCAGTCGCTGCTCCTCAAGGCCAACACCAAGATCTCCGTCGACAGCGACTTCGGCCCCGAGACCCTGCGCAAGGTCACGGCCTTCCAGGTGCTGGCCGGCCTGCCGGCCAAGGGCGTCGTGGACCAGGCGACCAGGCAGGCGCTGCGCGGCGGCACGGTGTCGATGGCGACCTGGGATCCGCAGCAGGTGGAGCGCAAGATCCGCGAGGTGTTCACCGAGGACCCGGACACGGCGGTGGCCATCGCGCGCTGTGCGTCCTTTCTGGACCCGCTCTACGTGTTGCCCAACACCAACGGCAGCCGCAACTGGGGCGTCTTCCAGCTGTCCGACCTCCGGCTCCAGCAGCAGGGCGGCACACCGCTGAAGGCGTTCGACCCGGCCTGGAACATCGAGACCGCGCACCGGTTGTGGGCGGTGCAGCACGACTTCCACGACTGGCCGTCCTGCCACCACCAGGCGCGGCCGAGGTCGGCCCGGCTGTCCACATGCTGGTGGTCGGTGTTCCACGTCTCCAGCCCGGAGAAGCCGCAGGTCTCGGCGTGCTGGTAGACGGTCTTGTTGGACACTCCCGGCACGTCCAGGTCGGCGGCGTTGCCGTAGAGGTGCATGCTGTCGCTGGCACCGCCGATGTCCTTGTTGTGCTGGATGGAGCGGAAGCCGGAGTTCACCGTGATCGGCTTGTCGCCGAGCTTCTTGCGCAGCGCCTCCAGCTTGTACATGAGGCGGCGTGCGTTCTCCTTCGCGGCGGCGGCGCTCACCTTGCCGTCGTTGAAGGTGCCGCTGACGCGGTCGGTGAAGTCGCTCCAGTTGAAGTGCGTCGTCGAGCCGTCGGACTGCTCCAGCGCGTTCAGCTTGGCCTGCGTGTTCGCGCCGACCTCGCCGTCGACCAGCAGCCCGTAGGCGGCCTGGAAGCGCTTGACCGCGGCGTCGGTGCCCGCGCCGAAGTCGCCGTCGATGCCGACCCGGCTCTGGCTGGCGTGGTCGGCGGCCCAGCCGGCGACCCGGATCTGCAGCTCGGTCACGTCGGCGCCGGACATGCCCTGCTTGAGCGTGCGCGACCAGGTGTACGCCTGCGCGGTGCCGGCCAGCAGCGTCGGCGCGAGCACCGCGCCGGCGCCGACGACCAGTGCGCCCCGCAGCATCGCCCGGCGGCTCATGGAGAAGGTCATCGTCGTCCCTTTCAGAAGGCCAGCTGGAAGTGGTCCAGCTGCGAGTCGATGTCGTAGGCGTGCACGCGGAGCTTGAAGTGGGTGCCGTCCTTGACGTCGGTGGCCACCGTCAGCCACGGCGGGCCCATGGTCTGGTAGGTGTTGTCGTTGTTGCACAACGTGGTGTGGTCCACGAACACCACGCAGGCGTCGAGGAACGAGCCGTTGTCGGTGGTGAGCCGCATGTTGATGTCCTTGCAGCGGGACGAGGTGGTGTAGGGCCCGTACTCCACCGCGGCCGTGGAGTAGTGGTACGTCAAGGAGATCGCGCCGCCGTAGCAGCTGGTGGCCGGCGCCGCGCTGGCCGGCAGCGCGGTCAGCCCGAGCAGGAACGGCACGGCCAGCAGCGCCGGCAGCAGTCTGCGGATCATGACGGAGACTCCGTTTCTCAGAAGGCGATCTGTACGGTGGCGTCGTCGCCTTCCAACGGCACGCCGACGATCACCTCGAAGTGTGTGCCGTCGAGCACGTCGGTGGCGATGGTGCGCCAGGGACCTTTCGGGACTCTCGTCCACCGGTTGCACTGGCTGCTGTGATCGATGAACACCACGCAGGCGTCCACCCAGTCGCTGGTGCCGGCGGTCAGCCGCAGGTTGATGTCCGTGCAGCGGCCGGAGGCGGTGTAGGGGCCGAAGTACGCGCCGTCGCCGTAGTGCTTGGTCACGGCGCCGCCGTAGCAGGTGGCGGCGGAGGCCGTCACGGGCGCGGCGACGGCGGTCGTCGCGGCCAGCGCTGCGCTCAGGAGCAGGACGTCGAGCCGCACGGCCGCTCTCCTCACTTGTTGGCCAGGCGGTCGAGCTCCGCCTGGGTGCCGTTGAAGACGTCGCCGGTGGACGGGCCCGACAGACCGTCCGGGATCGCGGCGTCGGTGTACTGCCACATCAGCCAGGTCGAGGAGCCGGCGGGCAGCGGCGGGGCGGTGATGGAGCTGCGGTAGTCGGCCAGCTGCATGGGATAGCCGCCGAACGCCGTGGTGGCGCCGTAGCAGTCGTCCAGCACGGCCTTCTGGGTGTAGATGATCGGCTTCTTGCCGAACGCCGCCTGCACCTTGTCCAGCCACGCCTTGGCGTCCGCCACGGTGCCGTAGACCGGGCAGCGGCCGGTGCCGTCGTCGGCGCGCTCGAAGTCGAAGACGGGCGGCAGGTCACCCGCGCGCTGCCCGGTGTAGCCGGTGGCACGCACGGCGGCGATGAAGCGGTCGGCCTGCGCGGCGCCGGTGTCGGGGGCGCTGGCGGTGTAGTAGTGGTACGGCGCGACGTCCAGGCCCGCGTTGTGCGCGGCCGGCAGGTCGGTGGCCAGGTACTCGTCGGTGACGTTGGTGCCGCGCGTGGCTTTCACGGTGGCGAACTCGACGCCTGAGCCGCGCACTGCCGCCCAGTTGATCGAGGCACCGCCGGGGTGCTGGTACTTGGCGGTGTCGATGCCGTCAATGGCGTAGCCGGCGGGCTTGTGCGGCGTGCAGTACAGATTGCGCGACGACCAGTCGGCCAGCTTGGCCCACGTGTTCGGCCCCAGCACGCCGTCCGAGCTCAGGCCGGTGCAGCGCTGGAAGTCCGCGACACGGTCCTGCGTGCCGCCGCCGAAGTTGCCGTCGATCGTCAGCAGCGGGTAGTGCCCGGGCTCCATGGCCAGGTTGAGGCGGCACTGCGCCTCCAGCACATCCACGCCCGATGCGCCCTGCTTCAGCGTCGGCTGCGCGGTGCTGTGTCCACACACGACTGCCTGTGCCGTCGTGGCCGTGCCGGTTGTCGAGCACTTGTGCACGTGGGTGGCCCACGTGCCGAGCGCCGCCCACGTGTTGGGGCCGACGACGCCGTCCACGCCGAGACCGGCGCACTGCTGGAACACCCGCACGCGGGCCTCGGTGCCCGGTCCGAACGTGCCGTCGGCGGCGATCGGGGTGTAGCGGCTCGGCTTGGTGGCGAGGTTGAGCTCGCACTGCGCTTCCTCCACGTCGGCGCCGGTGGCGCCCTGCTTGATGGAGGCCTGCGCGCTGCTGTGGCCGCAGACGGCGGCGCCAGCGGGTGCGACCCCCACAGCACCCGTTGTCGCCGCCGTCAGCAGCAACCCGGCCAGGAGCGTCCTGATGACCATCTCTCCCCCACGGTGAAAGGCCGGAACTCCCGGCGGCCGCAACGCTGGCATCCCGGCCCGCGGCGGCACAGGGCGTTGGGAGGCTGATACGTCCCGACATGCTCTGACCTGCGTGGACAATGCGCGGGTGGGACGGTGGTGGGACGCGCTAGGGTGACGCCGTGCGGTTCCAACTGCTCGGTGACATCCAGGTGACGGTCGACGGGCAGCCGGTGGACGTGGGGCCGGTGCGGCAGCGCAGTGTGCTGGCCGCGCTGCTGGTGGACGTGAACGAGATGGTGTCCACGGACCAGTTGGTGGACCGCGTGTGGGGTGACGAGCCGCCGGCGTCGGCGCGCGGCACGCTCGCCTCCTACCTGACCCGGCTGCGACAGGCGCTACCGGACGTCACGATCGAACGGGTCCGCGGCGGCCAGCGTCTGGTGGCCGATCCCCTGACGGTCGACATCGTCGAGTTCCGCGCGCACATCGAGGCCGGCCGGCACCCCGAGGCACTGGGGCTCTGGCGCGGCGAGCCGCTGGGCGGCCTGTCGACACCGTGGGCGACCAGGGTGCGGGCGAAGCTGGCCGACGAGGCGTTCGTCGCCGTGCTGGACCTGGCCGACGAGCACTTCGCCGGCGGCCGCTACGCGGAGGCGCTGCCCTGGCTGACTTCGGTGGCGGCGGACCACCCGCTGGACGAACGCCTGACCGGCCAGCTGATGCGGGCGCTGGCCGCCACCGGCCGGCAGGCCGACGCGTTGCAGCAGTACGAGCGGCTGCGCCGGCGGCTGGCCGACGAGCTGGGCGTGGACCCGAGGCCGGAACTTCAGGACCAGTACCAGCGCATCCTGCACGGCGAGATGCCGTCGCAGGGTCCCGTGCCGCAGCAGCTGTTGAGCCCGCCGCGCGACTTCGTGGGCCGGACGGCCGAGCTGGCTCGGTTGGACGAGGCCGGTGGCGTGGTCGTGGTGTCCGGCGCGGGCGGCATCGGCAAGACGTGGCTGGCGCTGCACTGGGCGCATCGCGACGCACACCGCTTCCCCGACGGCCAGCTGTACGTCAACCTACGCGGCTTCGACCCGTCCGGACGGCCCGTGAGCGCGGAGCGGGCGCTGCGCGGCTTCCTGGAGGGCCTTGGGGTGGCGTCCTCAGCCGTGCCTCATGAGGTGGATGCACAGGCGGCGTTGTACCGGAGCCTGCTGGCCGACCGCCGCATGCTGGTGCTGCTCGACAACGCCGCTGACGCGGCGCAGGTGGTGCCGCTGCTGCCAGGCGGATCGTCCACGGTCATCGTGACCAGCCGCGACCAGCTGACCGCCTTGCTCGCCAGGCACGGGGCGCGTTATCTCGGCGTGGACACGCTGCCGCCGGCGGCCGCGCGGGCACTGCTGGCCGCACGGATCGGCGCGGACCGCGTGGCCGCCGAGCCCGACGCCGTGACGGAACTGGTCGAGCGCTGCGCCGGTTTGCCGCTGGCGCTGAGCATCGTCGCCGGCCGCGCGCAGTCCTACCCCGAGTTCCCGCTCACGGCGCTGGCCGAAGAGCTGCGGGAGGCCCGGCTCAACGCCCTCGACGAGGACGACGAGCTGGCCAGCGTGCGGGCCGTGCTGTCGGCATCGACCGACGCCCTCAAGCCGCCGGAGGGGCAGCTGTTCGCGCTGCTCGGGCATGTCCCGGGCGCGGACATCAGCAAGGCGGCGGTCGACGCCCTGATCGACGCCGACGCCAGCCGTTCACTGCGGGCGCTGGAACGGGTTTCCCTGGTGCAGCAGCATGCCCCGGGCCGATACCGGATGCACGACCTGGTCCGCCTGTACGCCGCCGAGCAGCTCATGAGCGACCGTGACGCGGCGCTGGCCCGGCTGATCACGTACTACACGCACGGCATGTACGCCGTGGAGCGGGCGCTGTACCCGCATCGCGGCGCGCCGGCGCTTCCGTTGGTCGCGGAGGTGACGCACGCAGACCCGTGGGAGTGGTTCCGCGCCGAGCACGCGTGCGCCACCGCCGCCGGACGCCTCGCCGCGCAGCTGAGTCTGCACGAACACGTGTGGCACCTGGCCTGGTACGCGGGGCCCATGCGCTGGCGTGCCAGCTACGTTCAGGACAGCCTCGACGCGTGGCGGCTGGCGATCTCGGCGGCCGAGGCCCTCGACCACACGGCCGCGCTGGCGCAGGCGTATCGCTGTCTCGGCACGACCATGGCCCAGCTGTCCCGCTACGACGAGGCCCTGCCGCCGCTGCGGCAGGCGCTGGAGTTGATCGAGCGCAGCGGTTCCGAGTTGGACATCGCCATCGCGCACAGCGCACTGGCCCACGCGCTGCACCATTCCCACCGCTACCGCGAGGCGCTGCCGCACGCCGAGCAGAGCCTGGCGATGCTCGCGCGACTCGACGTGGCGGTGCTGGCCGCGCAGGCGCGGTGTCAGGTCGGCGAGATCCTGGTGCAGCTGGACGAGCACGAGACCGGCCTCGAGTACCTCGAGCAGGCGCTGGCCGTCTTCCGCGAGCAGGGCGACACCGACAGCGAGGCCATCGTCGTCGGCGACATCGCGCGTGCGCTGTTCCGCAGCGGCCGGGCGGCCGAGGCGCTGTCGATGTTCGAGACGGCCCGCGACATGTACGCCAGCAGCGGCATCGATTTCCACCTGGCGTGGATCCTCGACGAGCTCGGCGATGTCCGGCAGGCGGTGGGCGACGCGGACGGCGCGGCCGACTGCTGGCGGGAGGCGCTGCGGATGTGCCTGATCCAGCACCGCCATGACCAGGCCGCGAAGATCCGGGCCAAGCTGGCGTGACCCGCGGGGCATCACTGGCTGTAGCCGACGAAGTGTGCGGTCAGCACCCCCTCGCCGCCGGTCAACCCGGGCAGCAGGCGTTGGAACTCCCGTAGCCGGGCCGTCGGTATCACGGCCTCGATCGTCACGGTTCCGTTTCGCGCCAACGGTGTCCGGGGCAGGCCGCCGTGGCGCGTCAACGTCGAGAGCACGGCCGTCAGCGACGACTCGGGGACCTCCAGCTCGACTTCCTCCAGCGGCTCGCAGGCCACGGTTCCCGCGCGGCGCAACGCTTCCGTCAGCACCAACGGCGTGAGGCCACGGAAGTCCGCCGCGACACTGACCGGGCTTTCGTAACCGGTGTGGGTCAACGTGACCGTGCACTCGATGATCGGCCAGCCGTGCAGGCCGTCGCGCAGCGTCGCCTGCACGGTCTCCTCGATGGCGGTGATGAACGCCGCCGGCAGCGAACCCCGTTCGGCCTCCAGCCGGAACACGCTGTCGCCGGGCTCGACGCGCAGACCGATGGTGGCGACATGCCGCGTCTCCCCCAGGTACGTCACCGCCTGCCCGACGCCGGACAGACGCTCGACGCAGGCCACCCGCGGCGCGGAGAATTCCGCCACCACACCGAATTCCTCGGCCAGCCGGGCCGCGATCACCTCTCGTTGCACGTCGCCGTGCAGGGAGACGACGAGGCTGCCGGGACTCGGGCCACGCCGCACGTCGATCAGCGGATCCTGGTCGGCCAGCCGGCTCAGCCCGTCGAAAAGCCGCGCCGGCGATGCCGCCGTCACCACGGTTTCCAGCGTCGGCCGGCGCAATCGGGGACCGGTCTTGCCGGCGTTGCTGCCGAGCCGGTCGCCGATCCGCAGCCCGGGCAGTCCGGCGATACGCGCGATGCCGCCGGCCGGCACCCGGATCCGCTCGCCTCGCGCGTCCCGCACATCGGTCGCGACGCCGATGCCGTCGATCCGGTCCCGGGTGGCCAGCGAGCCGGCGAACAGCCGGGCGACCGCCGTCCGGCCGCCGTTGTGCTCCACCGCGAACACCACGCCGTCCAACTCGCCCGGCACATCGGGATCGACCGACGGGAGCAGGTCGACGATCGCCTTGCGCAGGGACGGGATGCCGGCGCCGGTGACCGCCGAGCCGAACAACACCGGGTACACCAGCCCCTGCCGGGCCTGCGTGCGCAGCTCCGCTTTCAGCAGCACCGGATCCGGTCCATCCACATAGGACTGAAGTGCGGCGTCGCTGTGCTCGGCCAGCACCTCGGCCCACGCCAGGCCCGGGGCCCGGTCGATCGCGTCGGCCGACTTCGTGCCCAGCTCGACCGGGAAGTTCAGCGCGATCGCGGCCGGCGTGAGCAGGCGGCGGATGTCGGCGAGCAGGTCCTCGTGCCGCGCGCCCGGCCGGTCGATCTTGTTCACGAACAGGATCGTCGGCACGCCGGCAGCGCGCAGGGTCCGCATCAGCACCCGGGTGTTGGCCTGCACACCTTCCACCGCCGACAACACCAGGATCGCGCCGTCGAGCACGCCGAGCGCGCGCTCCACCTCGGCGACGAAGTCGGTGTGCCCGGGCGTGTCGATCAGGTGCACCTGGCGGTCGGCCAGCGTGAACGCGGCGACGGCCGACCGGATGGTGATGCCGCGGCGGCGCTCCAGCGCCATGCCGTCGGTGGTGGTGTCGCCGCCGTCGACCGAGCCGAGGCGGTCGATCGCCCCGGAGTCGAACAGCAGGCGTTCGGTCAGACTGGTCTTGCCGGCGTCGACGTGCGCGACGACACCGAGATTGAGCATCCGCAAAGGGGTTCCCTGGGTACGAGCGAACGAAGGCGGATGGGGCCTGTCGTCACTCGGCGCACGGAACCTCCCAGGTCGCGGATCGGCCGGACGGTAGCAGGCGACGCGGGCTGCCGGCACCCGAATTAAGCTCGCACGCATGGAGCAACGGGTATTGGGCCGCACCGGCCGTGCGGTGTCCGTGGTCGGGCTGGGCACGTGGCAGCTCGGCGCGGACTGGGGCTCGGTCGACGAGCGGGACGCGCTGGCCGTGCTGGAATCGTCCGTCGAGGCCGGCGTGACCTTCTTCGACACCGCCGACGTCTACGGCGACGGCCGCAGCGAGCAGCTGATCGGGCGGTTCCTGCGCGAGCACCCGGATTCCGGGGTGGTCGTGGCGACCAAGATGGGCCGCCGCGAGCCGCAGGAGGTCGAGCGCTACAACCTGGACAACTTCCGCGCCTGGAACGACCGGTCGCGGGCCAACCTCGGCGTCGACACGCTGGACCTGGTCCAGCTGCACTGCCCGCCGACCGTGACGTACTCGACCGACCGGGTCTTCGACGCGCTGGACACGCTGGTCGACGAGGGCCGGATCGCGTCGTACGGGGTGAGCGTCGAAACTGTCGACGAGGCGCTGGCGGCGATCGCGCGGGAGCACGTGGCCAGCGTGCAGATCATCCTCAACGCCTTCCGGCTCAAGCCGTTGGAGCGGGTGCTGCCGGCCGCCGCGGCCGCCGGCGTCGGCATCATCGCCCGCGTGCCGCTGGCTTCCGGGCTGCTGTCCGGGCGCTACACGCACGACTCCGTGTTCAGCGCCGACGACCACCGCAACTACAACCGCCGCGGCGAGGCCTTCGACGTCGGCGAGACCTTCTCCGGCGTGGACTACGACAACGGTGTGGAGGCGGCCCGCGAGTTCGCCGCGCTGATCCCGGCCGGCACCACGCCGGCGCAGGCCGCGCTGCGCTGGATCATCCAGCAGCCCGGGGTCAGCACCGTCATCCCCGGCGCGCGCAACGTCGAGCAGGCGCGGGCCAACGCCGCCGCGGCCGACGTGCCCGAGCTGGACGCCGACACGCTCAAGGCCATCGCCGAGCTCTACGACCGCCGGATCCGGCCGCAGGTGCACGACCGCTGGTGACCGGTTTGTGTCAGTCGCCGCCGCCCACTCGCCGCACCTCGGCGAGTGGACGGCGGCGCAGATCATCAGCCTTGACCGCCACTGGTGACTCTCACACGATGTCAGGGCGTAGAGGTATAGCCATGGACTACGCGACGCAGAGCCGTTTCTCCGATCCCGGCCGGCATGCCGACTGGCTGGCCGACACCCCCGCCGACTTCGTCGCGTTGCGGGACATCGCCGCCGGCCTGGTCTTCCACCACCGGGCCCACGGCGATCCCCTCGACCACGGCTTCGCCCCGGAGCGGCTGGCCGAGATCGACCTGCGCTACGCCGAGGCCATGCTCGGCCGGCTCCGGGAGCTCGATCCCGCCTTGTCCGGCCGTCGCCCCGTCGACCAGATTCTTGGCTGCTGCCGGGACTCCACCCTGCTGTACGTCACGTTGTTGCGCCACCACGGAATCCCCGCCCGCAGCCGGGTCGGCTTCGCCGGCTACCTGGTGCCCGGCTGGCACCTCGACCACGTGGTCACCGAGGTGTGGGACGGTGCTCGGTGGCGGCTCGTCGACCCCGACTTCCCGGCCCTCGACTCGGTCGACGTCCTCGACGTGCCCCGTTCGCGCTTCCTGGTCGGCCACGACGCCTGGCGGGCGCTGCGCGCCGGGGAGTTGGACCCGGCGTCCGTCGCGGTCGCCCCCGACATGGCAGAACCCTTCCTACGGGGCCTCCCCTACGCCCGCCACAACCTCGCCCTCGACATCGCCGCGCTGAACAAGCACGAGATGCTGCTGTGGGACATCTGGGGCGGGATGAACCTCGACCCCGTGGTCAGTCCCACCGAGGCCGCCAGGGCCGATGAACTCGCCGTCCTGTCCTCGATCGACGCCTTCGCCGACCCGGACGTCCATGTGCCGCCGGTGATCCGGTCCCGTAATCCCCTCACCGGCGTGTGGACCGAGGTCACCCTCCACTGAGGACGGCGTGCACCAGGTAACCGTGGCCGACGCCGGGCGTGCCACGCGGCACCTCGGGATAGCCCCACCGGCCGTAGGAATTGCCGACGGCGTCGAACAGCGACACCTCGCACGTCCAGCCGGCCAGCAGCTTCTCCGGCTCGTCGGTGCCGAACCGCCAGGCGCTGCCCATCTCGGCGAAGCGGTCGAGCATGGGCTTCATCGGCACACTGTCCAGAAGGGACTGTCCGACGACGTCGATGAGCAGGTGGCTGCCGGGCGCGGACAGCCGGGTGATGTGATCGACGAGCCGGTGCACGGCGTCGGCGGGCAGGTACTGGGTGAGCCCCTCGACGGTCCACACGGTCGGCCGCGCCGGGTCGAAACCGGCGGCGAGCAGCGCGGGCGGCCAGTCGGCGGCCAGATCGACACCGACGGCGTGGCGGCGGCTTTTCGCCGGCTCGGCGATGAGCTCCTCCTTGAGCCGCAGCACCTCGGGCCGGTCCAGCTCGAACAGGTCGGTGTCGCGCAGCACGTCGAGCCGCCAACCACGGGCGTCCATGCCGGCGGCGACGATCACCAGCTGCTGGGGCCGCACGGCGACGAGCTTGTCGTCCAGCCACTTGGTGCGCACGGAGATGGTGGAGTTGTCGCCGAACTCGGCGAGCAGGTCGTCGCCGGCGCCGCCGGCCAGCCGCTCGGCGTACGGGTCGTGGAAGAGCGCGTCGGGCCGCAGCGATTCGCGGGCCCGCATGGCCGCGGTGAGCCGCCCGGTCTGGGCCACCTGGTCGAGTTTCATGGATCCGAGCATGCCTCCGCCCAGGCGAAACGGGCCATGGAAGCCGCCGATCCTGGCGGAATCCGAATTCGAGCTAGCCTGTTCTGGTGGATTCACTCGACCGGCAGCTGGTGCACGCGCTCGGCGTGGACGGCCGCGCCTCGTTCAGCCGGATCGCGGCGGTGCTGGGCTGCTCCGACCGCACGATCGCGCACCGCTACCGCCAGCTGCACGACGCCGGCCTGCGCGTTGTCGGCGTGGTCGACGCCGCCCACACCGGCCATGTGGACTGGATGGTGCGCATCCACTGCGCCCCCGACGCGGCGTCCACGGTCGCCACTGCCCTGTCCCGTCGCGACGACACGAGCTGGGTGGGCATCCTGTCCGGCGGCACGGAGATCACCTGCATCACCCGGATCCGAACGGGTGACGACTACCTGCTGCTGGCACGGCTGGCCCGCACGCCCCGGATCAACGGCCTGACCGCGCACTGCATGATCCGCGGCCTGGCCGGTGTCGGCGGCTGGCCGGGCCGGCTGTCCACGCTGACGTCCGAGCAAGTAGCGGCGATCCAGCCGGCTGTCACGACTGCCGGCCCGGTCGGCGAGCTGACGGCGGCGGACTGGGCACTGGCCGGCGCGCTGGGCATCGACGGCCGCACCACCTATCCCCGGCTGGCCGCGGTGACCGGTTGGTCCGAGTCGACGGTCCGCCGGCGGCTGGCCGAGTTGCTCGCGGCCGGCGTCCTGTACTTCGACGTCGACATCAACCCCACCCTGTTCGGCTACGCCTGCCAGGTGATCATCTGGCTGACCGTGCAGCCGGCCGCGCTCAACGCCATCGCGCAAACGCTTGCCGGCCACATCGAGGTGGCGTTCGCCGCGGCCACCACCGGTGCCACGAACATCGTCGCCTTTGTCGTGGTGCACGACCTCGACGAGCTCTACGACTATCTGGCCGACCGGATCGGCGGCCTGCCGGGCGTGCTCCAGGTCGACACCTCCCCGATGGGGCGGCAGGTGAAATATGCCGGCCGGATCGTGTAGAGAATCGCGAATCGGCTCCGACCACCTCTCGTAGCGCTACGAGAGGAGCACGTGATGAACGTTGTCGAGCCCGAGGAGTGGCTGGCCGCGCGCAAGGAGCTCGAGGTCCGCGAGCAGGAGCTGGAGGCCGCGAGGGAGGCCGTCCGCACGGCCCGCCAGCAGCTGCCGATGAAGCGCGTGGACAAGCCGTACGTCTTCCGGGGCGCGGACGGCGACGCGGGCCTGCTGGACCTGTTCGACGGCCGCCGCCAGCTCATCGTCTACCACTTCATGTTCGACCCGAGCTGGCCGCAGGGCTGCAAGTGGTGTTCCTACCTGGTCGACAACATCGGCCACCTGTCGCACCTGCACGTCCGCGACACCTCGCTGGTCCTGATGTCCCGCGCGCCGATCGAGAAGATCCTGCCGTTCCGCGAGCGCATGGGCTGGACGTTCCCCTGGTACTCCTCGCACGACACCGACTTCAACACCGATTTCCAGGCCACGCAGGACAACATGGAGCAGGGCGGGGTCAGCGTGTTCCTGCGCGACGGCGACACCGTGTACCACACCTACTCGGCTTTCGGTGAGAGCACGGACGTGCTCCACACCATGGACAACTACCTCGACCTGACGCCGCTCGGTCGCGGCGACAACATGAACTGGCTACGTCACCACGACAGGTACTGACCCCGTCCCGCTTGGACGATCTACCATGGCGTCAACTGGGGGACGCCATGGAATGGGACATTCGGGCACACGGCCCGCACGACGCGGTCGACTCCGTGTTGCTGCTGTCGGGCGGGCTCATCACCGCCGAGTTCTACGCCGAAGTCGCGGCCCGGCCGGAACTGGCCGGTGTCAAGCTGGTCGCCGCCACCCTGCCCGGGCACGGCGGCTCATCGCCGCCCGACGACCCGGGCGTCGAGGCGTGCGCGCACGAGGCCGCGAAACTGGCCACCGAGCACGGATGTTCGGTGGTCGTGGGCTACAGCATGGGCGCCAACGTGGCGCTGGAGATGGCCGCGGCCGAGGGTTTCACCGGCCCCATCATCCTGCTGGGGCCCAGTTTCTGCGTCTCAGACGAAATGCTGATGCTGCGTGTGCTCGACCGGCTGGCCCGGGTGCTTGGCACCCTGCCGTACCGGTTCATGCTCGAATTCACCGATGTGGCGCTCAATGCCGCACAACTGCCGCCGGAACGGCGAAACGTGCTCGGAAACGAGGTGCGGAAGAACAGTCCGGGCGAGCTCAGGCGGCTGATCCGGGCGTATCTGGACTACCTTCGGGGACACGGGTCCGTCGCCTCGCGGCTGTGCGACACGGGCGTGCCGGCCTGGGTCGTGCACGCCGAACGCGGCGACGGCGGGCTCACCGCGGCCGAGCGCCGCATCCTGACCGCCTGTCCCACCACCACGGTGGTGACCGTGCCGGGCACGAGTTGGTTCCTGCCCAACGAGAAGCCCGAGCTGGTCGCCGACCTGATCCTCGGAGCGCTACGTTGACCGACCCCGTGACCGTTGTCGACGCCATGGAGCGGATGTCCGGGCGGCACCCCGGTTTCCGCCGGGCCCACGCCCTCGGCCGCTGCTACGACGCCGTGTTCACCCCGTCCGGCGCGGCCGCGGCCTACACCACCGCCGGGCACCTGCGGGACTCATCGACACCGGCGATCGTGCGCTACTCCAACACCGCCGGCGATCCGAGCCAGCCTGACGGCGGGGCCGCGGTGCGTGGCATGTCCGTGAAGTTCCTGTCGCCCGAGACCGACCTGGTGTCGCTCAACGTGCCGGTGTTCATGGCCTCGACGCCGGCCAAGTTCCTGGACATGACCAGGGCGCTGACCGACAAGCCCAGCGGCAGCGCCGAGCGGGCCGACGCGGTGATCGCGTTCATCACCGCGAACCCGGAGTCGGCGCACGCCTTCCAGGAGGCGGCCACCATTCCCGTGCCGGAAAGCTACGCCACCATCCGGTTCTGGGCCCAGCACGCGTTCGTGTGGGTCGGGCCGGACGGTGTGCGCCGATTCGTCCGGTACCGCTGGGAACCCGAGGTGTTGCGCCACCTGACGGCCGAGGACACCGCCGACTGGACGCCGGGGCACCTGCTGGACGAGCTGGACGGCCGGCTGCCGGCGTCGTTCAGCCTGCGCGTGCAGTTCGCCGGCCCCGAGGACCCGACCGCCGACCCGACGCAGGCCTGGCCGGCCGACCGGCCGGAGATCGACGCCGGCCGGCTGGAGATCGTGAAACCGGTGGCGGACCAGGAGTTCTGGGACCGCTCGGTGTTCGACCCGACCCGGTTGACCGACGGCATCGAGCTGTCCGACGACCCCGTGCTGGCGTATCGCAAGCAGGCGTACGCGGAGGGACACCGCCGCCGGGCCGCCGGCCAGTAGTTGTCCACTGTGGAGTGAACCACCTGCGGTACGCTGGGCTCATGCGCGATACCCGCATCCTGGACGCCGCGGCCGAGGTGTTCGCGACGCAGGGCCTGTCGGCCACCCTCGCCGACGTCGCCAAGCAGGCCGACGTCGGGGTGGCCACGGTGTACCGGTGGTTCGCGAGCAAGGACGACCTGGTGCACGCGGTGTACGCGGCGCGGGTCGCCGAGGCCGAGGAGCTGGCCCGACTGGCCGCCGCGGCCGCCGAGCCGTGGACCGGGGTGGCGGCCTTCCTGGAGCGCATGGCGGTCGACATCGCCGCCGACAAGGGCTGGCACGAGCTGCTCACCGGCTCGTACACGGAGGTTTTGGGCTGCGCCCGCACCGGGCTGGTCGAACTGGTCGAGGTCGCCCAGCGCCGCATCGCCGAGCACGTCGCGGTGCTGGTGCGGCGGGCCAAGGACGCCGGGCAGCTGCGGGCCGACTTCGAGCCGTCCGACCTGATGCCGTTGGCGCTGTCCGTGCAGGCCGCGGGCGATCTGCACCAGCGAGCTGTCGGTTACCTGTTGGACGGACTGCGGGTCGCGCGGGACCGGCCGAGCGCGCTGCCCGCGCCGGTGCAGCGGGACCGGGATTCGCTTGCCTTGGACCGGATCCGCCGGGCCGGCTCGCGGCCGCCGTTGCGGGGCAGGGAATCCCCGTCGCAGCTGGACGTGATCGTGCGGACCGCGCTGGAGCTGCTGGACGAGTCCGGCTTCGACGCCGTGACCCTGCGGGCGGTGGCCGCGCGGATCGGGGTGCGGCTGAACACCGTGTCCTGGCACGTGAAGACCAAGGCCCGGCTGCACGACCTGATGGCCGACGCGGTGCTGGCCGAGATCGACCTGGACGGGCTGCCCGAGGACTGGCGGGAACGGGTCAGCGCGCTGGCGCACCGCTACCGCCGGGCCCTGCTGTCGCACCGCGACGGCGGTCGCCTGGTGGCCAGCACCTTCGGCGCCGAGCCGGCCACGCTGGCCGCCGCCGACACCTTGGTCGCCGCGCTGTTGGACGGCGGCCTGCCCGCGCCGGCGGCGGCGTGGACCTGTTGGACCATCATCTACTTCACGTTGGGGCTGGTGCAGGAGGAGCAGGGCACCCCGGGCACGCTGGTCGACCAGGTGACCGGCACCGGGCGTTTCCCGTCGCTGGCCCTGGTCCTGCCGCACCTGGCCGACGACGAGTACGAGACCCGGTTCCGCTTCGGGCTGGACCTCATCCTGGCCTCGGCGTCACAGCCGCTGCACGCCTGACCGCGTGTAGCGGTGCTTGACGCCGACCGGGAAGTACTCGGGGTCGCCGGCCGGCCGCAGCTCCACCTCCGGCAGCTGCCGCTCTTGGGGCACGTAGTGCGCGAACTCGCTGTTCAGTCTGAGCAGCTGGTCTTTGATCGAGGTGGCTACCGCGTTGGTGTCCCCGGTCTTGTCCTTGGCCAGCTCGACCGTGATCCTGAGCCGGCGGTCGCGGTTGTCGTCCTCCACCGCCTCCAGCACGAACTTGCCGGTGACGAAGTCGCTGATGCCCGGCTGCTCCAGGCCGACCGTGACGTTCTCCGGGTACACGTTGGCGCCGAAGAACGACACCGTGAACAGGGAACGCCCGAACACGAAGACGAACGGCAGGTCGTCGCCTGGTGGCGGTTCGAAGCCGTTGGCCCGGCAGAACTCCAGCATCTCGTCGTGCGCGACGATGCCGCCCTCGTCGGCGATGTGGTATCGGATCAGCGGGATTCCGTTGTCGCCGCTGAACAGCAACGTGCCCTCGTGCGTCTCGAAGTACCGGCTCCTGGGGTCGTACTGGACCAGCGTCGGCAGTCGGGAGTCGCCGAACAGCTGCCGGGCCAGGTCCGGGCGGCCGGCCAGAAACCGCCGGATGCTCACCGACAGCGCCGTCTCGTTGCCCAGCACGCCCGCGTCGGCCGTGCCGTACAGCGAGGCCACGTGTTTCACCGGGTCCTCGATGCCAGCCCGCTGCGACACCAGGTCCCGCCACTCCTCGCTGAACACCTCGCCCGCCAGCACCAGCTTGATGCCGTGACGATCCCAGTGTTCGCCGGAGTCGATCACGTCCTTGACGAACGGCGGGTAGCCCAGCAGCACCGTCTGGTCGAAGTGCCCGGCCAGCTCCGGGACGACCCGGAGGATCTCCGCCTTGTTGTTGCCCGGCGCGACACAGGTGATCCGGTAGCCGCGCGCCGCCAGATGCCGTACGCAGGCCAGCGTGAACAGGCCGCCGACCCAGGTGCCCAGCGGGAAACAGATCACCGCCAGCGTGGACTTCCGCGCCGCGTCGAAGCCGTCCCGGAATATCTGCTCGAACCGGTCGGTGATGTGCTCCTCGTCGGCGGCCGACCGAGGCCAGATCGTCGGTTCGCCGCTGGAGCCCGAGGACACCGCCACCATGTCGCAGCCGTCAAGGCGGCCGTGCCGGCACATTTCCGGCAGCTCGTACGTCCGATGATAGGAATTCTTGTCCAGCATCGGCAGCTGCGCGAATTCGGTCACCGCCGCCGGATCCACGCCCCGCTCGGCCAGGAACTGCCGGTACGCCGGCACCGTCGCCGCCACCTCGTGGAACAGCTCCATCGGCTCGTCGTTCACCCCGCCGACCCTACCCTGGCGGCACTACCATGAGCTGTGGCCGGCGCGACTGTTGGTTACCTGCTGGCGTACCTCGTGTTGACGATGGTGCCGGCCGCCTTCTGCTGGCTCTTGCTGTCACTGCCCGACCTCTACGACTTCGTCCGCCGCCTGCGCCGCCGCCCCACCCCGTCGGGCCCGTCCATCCAGTTCCTCGCCCAGCGCCTGCGCCATGTGCACCGCACCCTCGTCGACTTCGAACCCGGCACCCCCGCCCTTCGCCGCTACGCCGCCCGTCAGGCCTATGACGACCTCCTGCGCCAGGCTTGTCGGGCGCTGGAGGTGCCGCAGCGGCTGGACGAGTTCCCGGAGGGCATCGACAAGGAGATCGAACGCCTGCGCGTAGAGGAAGCGTTACGCCGCGCCGGACTCCGCATCCCGTAGTGGTACCCCACTTCCCTTGCATCACAACACTTTCGTCCACTCACAGCTTTCATAACCCAAAGTCATTACACCCCAACACATTCCCACCCTATCGAGCGATGCTCACGGGTCGAGTCGATCTTTGCGCGCGCGTAGAATCCCTGGTATGAACGTCAAAGTCGCTCGTATCATCGAAATCGAGCGCCTCCAACGAGCACTGACCGCAGAGAAGCTACGGCTGATCGCCGAGATCAACACCGACGAGCACATCGCCACCGACCTCGGCATGGCCCTGCAACTCTCCCCGTCCAACGCCGAAGACCTCGTCGACTGGGCCACCCGCGTCGAAACGTTCTTCCCCGACGTCATCGACGCCATGGCCGCCGGCATCATCAGCGAACGCTCCGCCCACGCCATCGTCGACCCCACCCGCTTCTAC
>DATJJB010000690.1:0-3278 GCA_035492655.1 Kutzneria sp.
CGGGCCCCACCAGTCGAGCATCGCTTGCTTGACCGGTCGAGGGCAGGGGGCGGCCGCGTGCACGACGGCACGCAGACTTGAGACGTCGTATCGCGCGCGCACCTCCTCCGGCAGCCGCAAGAGACGGGTGAACATGGTGGGGACGAACTGCGCATGCGTGACGTGGTACCGCTCGATGGCCGCGAGCACGCCCTCGGCATCGAACTTCTCCATGACGACGGCGGTACCGCCGAGCGCGATCACGTCCATACTCCAGCGCAGCGGGGCGGTGTGGTACATCGGCGCCGGCGAAAGGTAGACGGTGGCCGCATCCATGCCGAGGAACGCCTTGCCCATGCGGCCGGGCACCAGTGTCGTTCCCAAGGGCTGGCCGGTGAACGGACGCAACACGCCTTTCGGGCGACCCGTTGTCCCCGATGAGTAGGTGAGGTCGCTGCCCTCGACCGGATCCACCAGTCGCTCCCCCGCGTGTTTCGCCGCGAGCTCGAGCAGCAGCGGGTCGGTCGCCGACGACCCGATCGCAACGAACTGCACGTCGGCACCGACCAGGTCGCGCGTCGCGGCCAGACGGTCGCCCTCGATGCCGTCGGACACGACCACGACGCCCGCGCCGGAGTCGCCGATGATGTACGCGGCCTCATCCGGCGTGAGGCGGGTGGAGAGGAACGTGTAGTTCAGTCCGGCGTAGTGCGTCGCCCAGGCGACCTGGAGGAACTCCAGACGGTTCTCCATCCAGACGCACACATGGTCGCGGACGCCGAGCCCGAGGTCGCGAAGAGCAAGCGCGATCTCGTGCGCGCTGCCGTCGAGTTGGGCGAACGTCAACTGCTCGCCCGTGCCGGCGAGGACGACGGCGGGCTTGTCGGGCGTCTCGGCGCAGTGGGCGCCGGGGTAGAAGGGTCCGGTCATCACAGACACGTCGCCTTGTTGCCCTGGGTCGCCTGCCAGCCCTTGGTCGTGAGCAGGACCGGGAACCAGCAGGGGTACGGGCCGGCGTTCGCCTGGCCCGGCTTGAAGGTCAGCGGGATGGTCAGGCCGCCCAGATTGTCCTTCTTGATCGTGCCGAGGCCCTTCAGCACGAGGTCGGTCGTGATCGGTCCGGTCGCTTCCGCACCGAGGTTCGAGATCGCCTTCGCGAGCAGTTCGCCGCTGACCCACGGGATGTTGGTGGCGCCGTCGACCTGAATACCGGAGGCGTAGCGGGCGAACGCGTCGTGGTAGCGCTGCTGCGCCGGCAGCGCGGTCTCGGTCCAGGGCGCAGTCGCCGAGCCGACGGAGAGGGTCGCCTGCTGGACGTTCTGGTCGGAGGTGACCGAGCTGCCCACCGCGATCGGCGAGGTGGAGATCGCCGGGGTGTATCCCAGCGCCTTGCAGGATCGGATCAGGCGGCTGATGGCGGAGGCGTCGATGGCGAGCAGCAGCTGCTGGGCTCCGGCGTTCTTGGCCGCCTGGCACTGGGCGCTGTAGTCGGTCGAGGTGATGGAGACCTGTGTCTTGTAGACCTCGGTGATGCCGATCTTGTCCTTACCGCGGTTGATGACATCGACCGCGTCGGTGCAGGGCTTGGCCTCGACGCAGTAGATCGTCGCGACCTTGGTGAAGCCGCGGTCGGCCTGGACCTTGATGGCACCGAGGACGTCGCCGTCGAGGTCGCCACCCTGCGGGAACATGTACGGCGTCCGGTTCCATTCGTAGTTGATGAGGTCGCCACCGACCGCGGGGATCTTCAGCTCGTTCACCTTCGCCGCGAAACCGGAGATCGATACCGGGACCTGGCTGCCGACGATGGCCACGACCTTCTTGTTCTGCGCAAGGTCCTGGACGGCAGCGGCCGAGCGTGACGGGTCGCTGCCGTCGTCGATCTGGAACAACTGGACCGGGTGGCACGCGATGCCGCCCCGGGCGTTGATGTCCTTCACCCAGACCTGCATGGCGAGCCGGGACGGGGACAGGATGTTGCCGACGATGCCGGTCCAGCCGCCGATCTGGCCGATACGAATCGGGTCCAGTTGCTTCGTGCACGTGGCCGGCGCCTGCGCCGTGACCGTCGTCCCGCCCGCCGGCTTGCCCGATTGGGTCGTCTTGGGCGTCGTCGCGCCCGGCGCGGTGGTCGCGGTCGTGCCGCCGGGGACGGTGACCGCCGCGGGTGCCGCAGCGGCGGGTGCTCCCGCCGTCGGCGCCGCCGGGAGGGCGGCCGCGCCGGGGTCCGACGGGATCGTCGAGGCGTCGGCCGCGGCTGGCTGGACGGCGCCCTCCGCGGCGACGATCTCGGCGAGCGGGGTGCGACTGCCGCAGCCGCTGGTGAGCACGACAGTCGCGATCAGCACCGCTGCCGCCCCAGCTCGGGTGGCACGTCGTCGGAATGGCGTCATGACCTTGTCTCCATCATGTCGAGGCGCCGGCCACGGCCGGCCGGCGGCGGTGACCGCCACCCGTAGGGGCGTTGAAACGACGGTCGGTCGGGCCGACCTTCCGGTCGTGGTCGGTGACCGCGGCGAAGCGCGCGCCCAGGTCCGTCGAGGACAGCGCGGCGACCGCGAAGGCGATGACGCCGAATCCGATCTGCATGACCAGAAAGGCGTCGTTGTTCTCGATGTAGCCCGGGACGACGAACAGCAGCACCGGCGCGACGAATGCGGGGATGATCAGTCGCGCGCCGGCCACGAACAGCACGGCGAGGACCAGCAGCGACTGGATCGCCGGGAAGCTGAAGCCGCCGACCCGCCCGAACAGCCCGGCGAAGAGCGCCCCGCTGACGCCGGCGAGCGACGCCGACATCGTGAAGATGATGACCAGCGTGATGCGCAGGTCGGCGCCGAGTGTGCTCAGCGCGATGGGGGCGTCGGCCAGTGCGCGCAGCAGGCGGCCGAGCCGGCTGCGCTCGACGAGCAGCACCAGGACCGAGCCGGCCACCGCGAAGGCGAGGAGCAGGTAGAAGTACTCCTTGTCCGAGTTGAACGCGCTCGGCCGTGGCGTCGCGAGTTGCTGTGAGAGCCCGAACATGAAGTCCTTCGTGTAGAAGAACTGGTCCAGCATGATGCCGAAGCCGAGCGTGGCCAGGCCGAGGTACAGCCCCGACAGGCGGATCGCCGGGATCGCGATCAGCGCACCGACCGCCCCGGTGATCGCGGCGGAGGCAGCGAGCGCGAAGCCCCACGGCAGACCCTGGTCGAGCATGCGCCCGAACCCGGCCGCGCCGATCGCCGCGAACCCGAACTGGCACAGCGAGATCTGTCCCGAGAGCCGGACCAGCAGGCTGAGCGAGAGGAACAGGCAGA
>DATJJB010000691.1:0-16967 GCA_035492655.1 Kutzneria sp.
TCGGGCACGTCCAGGTCGACCTGGTCGACGGCGACGGTGCTGCCGTACGTCTTGCGCAGTCCCCGAGTCCGCGCCGCGAGCGTGGGGGCGGCCAGCGCCGCCCCCACACCCGGCTCCACGAGGGAGGTACTGGTCACTTCACGCTCGCCAGGGCGTCGATCAGGACCTGCTGCGGCACGGCGCCGACCGCGACGCGGCCGTCGTCGAGGATCAGCGCGGTGCCCACCGCGGTGCTGACCTGGTAGCCAGCGCCCCACGGGCCGCTCACGCGCTTGCCCAACTGGCTCAACAGCTTCGACGGGTCGACGCTGTCGCGGCCCTTGGTGCTGGCCGACTTGTTGCCCAGCAGGCCGTCCGGCAGCTTCTCCACCACCACGGTGTCCCAGCCGCTGCCGACGATCGTCGGCTTCGGCAGGTCCTTGGCCGCCTCGCCGGCCTGCTGCTTGGCCTCGTCGGCGTTGCCGGTGACGACCTTGGCGTTGGCCGGCGGCGTGAAGGTGAACAGCGCCGGGTCCTGCTGGCCGATCGCCAGCTTGGCGAAGCCGATCTGGGCCACCGGCTGGGCGTTGCCGTTGGCCAGCACGCTCAGCTGCAGCGGGATCTTCGTCTCCGAGTCGATGGCGATGCGCACCTCGCGCAGCATCGTCCGCTCGGACGGCTTGGGCGCGAGCACCAGCTCGTAGGCCGACCGGCCGGCGACGGTCGCGGTGCCGTCCACCTTGACCGTGCTGTCCTTGCTGATCAGGCCGATGATCTGCTTGGCCGCCTGCGACGGGTCGGTGACGATCTCGCCGTTGGACGGGATCTCCGGGCGGTCCTTGCCCTTCTCGGCCGGCCCGGTGCTCTTGTGCACGGTGTTGTTGGCCGAGGTCCAGTCCCACACCGTGGTGCCGTCGAACACGACGGTCTCCTCGGAGGTGGCGCCGGGCAGCGCCAGCCGGCCCTTGCCCTGGCCGTCGGTCCACACCTGGGCGTTGGTCGTGCCGTTGCCGAGGAACTTCGCCGCCGACCCGAGGCCCGGCACGGCCGGCAGCCCCAGGTTGTTGGTCGCGGTGACGGTGCCGGCCAGCGCCGGCACCTTATGCGTGGTCAGCACCGACTGCACCAGATCCTGGGCGCTGACCTGCGGCAACACGGGGGCGGGCCCCGCACCGGCCGGCATCGCGAGCACGCCGAGCCCGACCACGCCGGCCAGCACGCCGGCCGCCCCGACGACCAGACCTGCCTTCTTCCCGCTCATGGCTCCCCTTCCGGTTACGTCCAAGTGAACGCCTCCGAGCTTGGTGAAGGCCAGCTGAGACCGGACTGAGGAGCTGAGAGACCACTGAGAGCTGACCGCCGAACATGCCCTGAACAGTGCGAACCGCTGAGAGATCCCTGAGAGCCGGGCTGATCATGGCCATACTGGCCGGGTGAGACCACGGGTGCTCGTAGTGGATGACGAGATCGGGGTGCGTCGGGCGCTGGAACGCGGGCTGACGGCCGAGGGGATGGACGTGGTGTGCGCGGCCGACGGCCCGAACGGGCTGAAGGCGGCGCTGACCGGGAGCTTCGACGTGGTGCTGCTGGACATCATGCTGCCGGGGCTGTCGGGCTACCGGGTGCTCCAGCACATGCGGGCGGAGCACGTGGAGACGCCGGTGCTGCTGGTGTCGGCCAAGGACGGCGAGGTGGACCAGGCCGACGGCCTGGACCTGGGGGCGGACGGCTACCTGGTGAAGCCCTTCTCCTTCATGGTGCTGGTGGCGCAGGTCCGGGCGGTGCTGCGGCGCGGCGCCTCCACGGAGGCGGCGGCGGTGCAGCTGAAGGTGGGGGAGCTGGTGATCGACCGCGCGGGCCGTGAGGTCCGCTGGGCCGGGGAACCGGTGGCGCTGAGCCCCCGTGAGTTCGCGGTGCTGGAGGTGCTGGCCAGCCGCGCGGGCGCGGTCGTCACGAAGGACGAGTTGCTGCGCACGGTGTGGGGCGACGAGTTGGCGGCCACGCGCAACGCGGTGGAGGTGTACGTGGGCTACCTGCGCCGGAAGCTGGAGGCCGTCGGCGCGGGTGACGTCGTGCGGACGGTTCGCGGCCACGGCTATATGGCCAGCTCACCTGAGCTGGATGCCGCATTGCGTCGATGAACCCTCGCACCTGGTGGCGGCGGCGGTCGCTGCGCTCCAAGATCACGGGCTCGGCCACGCTGTTCGCGATGGCGTGCCTGCTGCTGCTGTCCCGGCTGGCCGGCGGCGCGATCGGCCCGCTGCTGGTCGGGGCGGCGGACTCGGAGTTGCACAAAGCCCTCACCGAGGCCGTGCCGGCCGTGAGCGTCGGCCAGCCGGTGCGCTCCTCACTGGTCGACGTGCAGCTGCGTGTCCTGGACACCGACGGCGCGCCGGTCGACGGCGGCCCGGCCCCGAAGCTGAGCGAGCGTGACGTGCGGGCGCTGATGTCGGGCCAGGACGTGCTGCGCCTGGGCGACGACCCGCCGCACCGCTGGATCGGCCAGGTCGTCTACGACCCGACCGGCCTGCCGCGCCTGGTCGCGGCGGGGGCCGATCTCGTGGGCTACAACCAGGCGGTACGGGAGGGCGCGGACTGGCTGTCGGTGGCGGCGGTGTTCGCCTCGCTGCTGATCGGCGTGGCTACGTGGTTCGTGGTCGGCTGGTCGCTGTGGCCGGTACGGCGCATGCACGCGGCGGCGGGCGCGCTGCCGGCGGGGGAGCGCCTGCCGGTGCCGGAGGCGCACGACGAGCTGCGCTCACTGGCCGAGGCCATGAACGAGCTGCTGGTACGGCATGACGAGGCGGTGCAGCGGCTGCGGCGCTTCACCGGGGACGCGGCGCACGAGCTGCGCTCGCCGGTGGCGTCGATCCGCGCGCAGGCGGAGGTCGCGGTGGCGCACCCGGACCCGGAGTTCGCGCAGGAGGTGCTCGCGGCGGTCACGGACGAGTCGGAGCGCATGTCGACGCTGGTGGACGACCTGTTGGCGCTGGCTCGGTCCGACGCCGGGGAGTCGCAGCCGGTGGCCCGCGTGAACGTGAGTGAGGCAGCGATCGCGGCCGGCGAGCGCCTGTCCGGCAATGGCGGCCCACGCATCTGGGTCGACGCCCCGCGCGCGGGGGCGATGGTGCTGTGCGCGCCCGGCGAAGTGGCGTTGGTGCTGAACAACCTGCTCAACAACGCCCTGCGGTACGCCCGCGTGCAGGTCAACGTCACCGTGCTGCCGGCCGGTACGACCGTGCGGCTGCTGGTCGACGACGACGGCCCCGGCGTGCCGGTGGAGCACCGCACACGCCTGTTCGACCGCTTCTATCGCGTGCAGGACGACCGTGGTCGCGGCACCGGCGGCGCGGGCCTGGGCCTGGCCCTGGTGGCCGAGGCGGTGCGGCGGCGTGGCGGGACCGTGCGCGTGACGGATTCACCGCAGGGTGGCGCCCGGTTCGAGGTTCGGTGGCCCGCTTCCGGCCTGGCCATGTGGGGCAGGATCTGAGCGTGACCCAGGTTGTCGTTGCCACCGCGATCATGCGGAACGGACAGGTGCTGGCCCAACAGCGCGCGTTTCCCAGCGCCGATGCCGGCCGGTGGGAATTCCCCGGCGGACGAGTGGAGCCGGGTGAGTCCGAAGAAGCCGCGGTCGTTCGGGAATGCCGGGAAGAACTCGGTGTCGAGGTGAAGACCGGACAGCGCATCGGCCCCGAGGTCCCGCTGCGGAACGGAATGGTGCTTCGCCTCTACACGGCGACGCTGGCGGACGAAAGCGCGGAGCCGATCGCCGTTGAGCACAGTGCCGTCAAATGGGTCAGCGCCGAGGAAATCGATGACGTGCCCTGGCTCGCCGCGGACCTCGCGTTCCTGCCGGAGTTGGCGGTAATTGTTCGATCGGACCGTCGGACAAACCCCTGACCTGCGCGGACGAGACTTCGCACATTGTCGGCTTGAACCGGACGGCCGCGCCGGGCTGTGATGTGTGCACCGGAATTCCGGCTTGTCTCGAGGGGAAAACATGAACAAGGCAATCGCCGCTCTCGCCGCGTCCGCAATCGGCCTTGGCCTGATGGCCGCCGCGGCCCCGACCGCGTCGGCGACCGACGTGAAGCACGCGAGCATCAGCTGCACCACGCCCAAGGACGCGAACGCCAACTACTCCTGGGCCAACGGCATCAACTCGGTGACCGTGTACTTCAACAACCACTGCTCGCACAAGGTGTCGGCCGGAATCGTGGTCGAGGACGTCCAGGACGGCCGGCTGGACATCTACTGCATGGTCACCAACGGCGGCACCAAGGGCAAGCACAAGTTCGACATCGGCGCCCAGAACAAGGTGAAGCGCATTCAGAAGGGCTGCTCGCTCTGATGACCGGAGGCGGGTGACCCCGGGGGAGGGGTCACCCGCCTCGCACCGGCCGACCACGGCCCGTGCTGTCCTATATTCCCGGTCGTGACCGGTCCTCAGAATCAGCCGAGGCGAGGGCGCAAGCACATCGTTCCGGACGCCGACGACGGCCCGGTCGCGCGATTCGCTCGCGACCTCCTGGAGCTCAAGGAGCTCGCCGGGAACCCGTCCTATGACCGGATGCGCGCCGAACTCGGTGCGGCGGCGTCGAAATCGACGCTCTCCGCGGCCACCAGGGGTCGGGTGCTGCCGTCGTGGGAGACCACCTGGGAGTTCGTCCGCAGCCTGGCCGGCAACAGCGACGAGGTCCGCCGGGAATGGCGTTTCCGTTGGGAGAACGCCAATGTCGAGCCGGTGGCGGACGAGCCGGAGCCGGTCGTGGAGCCCAAGCCCGGAAACCGCCGCGTGGCCGTGCTGGCCATCGCGGTCGGCGTGCTGGTGCTGGCCGCCGGGGCCGTGCTGGTGCCGCGTCTGTTCCGGCAGCTGCCGACCTGGGGTGCCCGCGACCCGTATCCGCTACCGGGCGACTCGTCGAGCTTCGGTGGCGACGGCCTGTCCGGCGACATGACGTTCCCGGACGGCTCGGAGGTGCCGGTCGGCCGGACCTTCACCAAGGTGTGGCGGCTGAAGAACACCGGGTCCGTGGCCTGGCACGACCGCTTCCTGGAAATCGCCGGCGGCACCACCATGCAGTGCGTCTCGGCGAGCCGGGCCGCGGTGCCCGACGCCGAGCCCGGCCAGATGATCGCCGTCAGCGTCGCGGTCACGCCGACCGCCACCGGCGTCTGCCACGTGCTGTGGAAGATGGTCGACGCGACGGGCGCGCTGGTCTTCCCCGACCACAACGGGGTCTACTACGACGTGAAAGTGATCGCGCCCACGCACTGACGGAGTGTGAACCCTGTCACTAGGGAAACCACTAGCGGCGCGGCAATTTCAAGATCAAAAACAGAAGGATCTCAGCCGTTCTTGGCGGCCTTCTTCTTGGCCTTGAGCAGGGCGACCACCGGGCACCGTTTGCACCGCGGCTTGGACCGGCAGCACTTCTTCTTCACCTTGACCTTGCCCACCCGTGGCACTCCCGTCCTCGACTCCCGACAGGATAGGTGAGGCTGCCCTTACTCGGAACCCGTCCGTCCGAAAAGGTACGATGGGTGAGGACACGTGCGGGTATAGACGGCCGCCGGTGCCCACCTCCCACCTCGAAAGCTCTAGGAGTCCCGCGTGCCCACGGCCACCGCGAGTCAGATCCGCACGGACCTTCGCAACGTCGCCATCATCGCGCACGTCGACCACGGCAAGACCACGCTGGTCGACGCCATGCTGCGGCAGTCGGGGGCGTTCGCCGCCCGCGCCGAGCTGGTCGACCGGGTCATGGACTCCGGCGATCTGGAACGTGAGAAGGGCATCACGATCCTCGCCAAGAACACCGCGGTGCGGCGCAGCACGCCGGACGGCGTCGTCACGATCAACGTGGTCGACACCCCCGGCCACGCCGACTTCGGCGGCGAGGTCGAGCGCGCGCTGTCCATGGTGGACGGCGTGCTGCTGCTGGTCGACGCCAGCGAGGGCCCGCTGCCCCAGACCCGCTTCGTGCTCCGCAAGACGCTGGCCGCCGGCCTGCCGGTCGTGCTGGTCGTGAACAAGGTCGACCGCCCGGACGCCCGCATCGCCGAGGTCGTCGAGGAGACCCACGACCTGCTGCTGGACCTGGCCACCGAGGTCGGCGCCGACGACTCGGTGCTGGACCTGCCGGTCATCTACGCCTCGGCCCGCGCCGGCAAGGCCAGCCTGATCCAGCCGGCCGACGGCGGCCTGCCCGACAGCGAGAACCTGGACCCGCTGTTCGACGTGCTGCTCGGCCACCTGCCGGCGCCGACCGGCGACCGGGAGGCCCCGCTGCGCGCGCTGGTGACCAACCTGGACGCCAGCAGCTTCCTCGGCCGTATCGCGCTGTGCCGCATCCACGCCGGCACCATGCGCAAGGGCGAGTTCGTGGCCTGGTGCCGCGAGGACGGCTCGACCCAGCGGGTGAAGATCACCGAGCTGCTGATCACCGAGGGCCTCGAGCGCCAGCCGGCCGAGAGCGCCGCCGCCGGCGACCTGGTGGCCATCGCCGGCATCCAGGAGATCACCATCGGCGACACGCTGGCCGACGCCGACAGCCCCGAGCCGCTGCCCCGGATCACCGTGGACGAGCCGGCCATCTCCATGACCATCGGCGTCAACACCTCGCCGCTGGCCGGCCGCAACGGCGGCACCAAGCTCACCGCCCGCCTGGTCAAGGCCCGGCTGGACAGCGAGCTGGTCGGCAACGTGTCGATCCGCGTGCTGCCCACCGAGCGCCCCGACACCTGGGAGGTGCAGGGCCGTGGCGAGCTGGCGCTGGCCATCCTGGTCGAGCAGATGCGCCGCGAGGGCTTCGAGCTGACCGTCGGCAAGCCGCAGGTCGTCACCCGCACCATCGACGGCGTGCTGTGCGAGCCCTACGAGCGGCTCACCGTCGACTCGCCCGAGGAGCACCTCGGCGCGGTCACGCAGCTGCTGGCCAACCGCAAGGGCCGCATGGAGCACATGGACGGCCACGGCACCGGCCGGATCAAGCTGGACTACGTGATCCCGGCCCGCGGCCTGATCGGCTTCCGCACCGACTTCCTCACCGAGACCCGCGGCACCGGCATCGCCAACCACGTGTTCGAGGGCTACCACCCGTGGGCCGGCGAGATCCGCACCCGGCACTCCGGCTCGCTGGTCGCCGACCGGACCGGCCCGATCACCGCCTACGCGATGATCCAGCTGGCCGACCGCGGCACCTTCTTCGTCGAGCCCGGCCAGGACTCCTACGAGGGCATGGTCGTCGGCGAGAACCCGCGCGCCGAGGACCTGGACATCAACGTGGCCCGGGAGAAGAAGCTGACCAACATGCGGCAGTCCTCGGCCGACGTGATGGAGACGCTGGCCCGGCCGCGCAAGCTGTCGCTGGAGGAGGCGCTGGAGTTCTGCGCCAGCGACGAGTGCGTCGAGGTCGCGCCGACCGTGATCCGGGTGCGCAAGCTGGTGCTGGACGCGACCACCCGTGGCCGCGAGCGGTCCCGGGCCAAGACCCGCGACCAGGCCGCCAAATAACAACCTTTCCTACCCCGCACGCGTCTATTCACCCGTGTGGTCCATAGTTGACGGCTGAAGCCCGGCTGTGGACCACACGGGGCTTCGCCCCGGTCGAAACACCTTGGAGGCGGATTTCGTGCGCGGCAGGTCGGCGCTGCTGGCCCTCACGGCAGCGGTGTGCGCGCTGCTGACGGCCTGCACGGATTCGCCGCCGCCGCCGTTGGTCAGCGCCCCGCCGACCACGGTCACGCCGACCAAGCCGACCGATCCGACCCAGCTGGTGGTCGGCGTGGACAGCGTGAAGGGCGGCTACAACCCGCACCTGCTGGCCAACCAGACCACGGTCACCCGGGCGCTGGGCGAACTCGTGCTGCCCTCGGTTTTCCACACCGGTTCGGACGGCAGCCCGCTGCTGGACACCACGCTGATGGTGTCGGCCGAGGTGACCAAGGCCAGTCCGTACACGGTCACGTACACCATCAAGCCGCAGGCGGCCTGGGGCGACGGCGCGCCGATCGCCGCCGAGGACTTCGCCTACCTGTGGCAGAACATGCGCAGCCAGCCCGGCGTGGTGGATCCGGCCGGCTACCGCCTGATCACCGGCGTCTCGGCCCGTGACGGCGGCCGGGTGGCCGATGTGACGTTCAGCCAGCCCTACCCGGGTTGGCGGTCGCTGTTCGACAACCTGTTGCCGGCACACGTGCTGAAGGACGCCCCCGGCGGCTGGACCGGCGCGCTCAGCGAGACCTTCCCGGCGGCCGGTGGGCCGTTCTCCATCCGCAACATCGACCCCGAGCGCGGCGAGATCGTGTTGCAGCGCAACGACCGCTACTGGGGCCAGTCGACCAAGTTGCAGCAGATCGTGCTGCGCCAGGCCGGCCAGGCCGACCTGATCGCCGCGCTCAAGGCCGGCGACGATCAGCTGGCGGTGCTCACCGCGGGGGACAGCACCATGCACGGGCTGACCGAGCTGGGCAAGGCGGTCACGCTGACCACGGTGCCCAATCCGGTCGTGGTGGAGGTGCTGCTGCGGCAGAGCAGCGCGCGGCTGTCGGATCCCACGTTGCGGGCCGCGGTGTTCGCGGCGATCGACCGGGACGCCATGATCACGTTGGGCACGGGCGGCGGCCCGTCGGCGACGCTGCGGGCCGACTCGCTGGTGATGGCCCCGTCGCAGCCGGGCTACAAGGCGTCCATCCCGGCCGGTGTCGGCCCGCCGAACCACGATGTGGTGAATCAACTTCTCACCCAGGCGGGTTACGCCAAGGTCAACGGGGCCTGGCTGCGCGACGGCGTGCCGCTCAATCTCGTCATCGGCGCGCCCAACGACCGGGCCCCCTATTCACAGCTGGCCGGCGTGCTCCAGCAGCAGCTGTCGGCCGCCGGTATCGGGGCCACCATCCTGAACACGTCCGGTGACCAGCTCTTCGGCACCGTGCTGCCGGCCACCACGACCACGTCGCCGTCCGCGAGCACCAGCACCAGCCCTGCCAACGACCAGGGCAACGACATCGACGGTTCGGTGGACATCGCGATCGTCCCGCAGGCGGTGGGGGGCGACCCGGCCAGTGTGCTGGCCGGGGCCTTCAGTTGCCGGGGAACGCTGCCGGACGGCACCACCACGCTGCCGGCGGCCAACCCGGCGGGGTTCTGCGACCGGGGGCTGCAGCCGACCATCGACGCCGCGCTGACCGGCGCGATGTCGCTTCCGGACGCTTTGTCCACTGTGGAGCCGGCGTTGTGGCAGCAGCATGTGGTGATGCCGCTGTTCCAACTCTCGGATGTGCTCGCAACCGGTTCCGAGATCACTGGTGTGAACGGCGGACCCCCCTTGGTCGGGCCCTTTGGCGGCGCGCCCACGTGGCGGCGTTCTGTTCGCCGATGACCCATTCGCGTTGTTAATCGCTGTTAATTCGGGCAGTCACGGGGTACCGTCCGATTTCAACGCTTGACAGATTTTTCCCCCGTTCGGGTAGCGAACGATCCCGCCCGGTAACTGCTCAATCGCTACGCGCTGTCACCGTGTCACCCTTTGGTCACGATCCCGGTGTGACCAGTGACCCACGGGGATTCCTGTTCTTACGGTGCCTGGCATCAGCGCGCAGGTCGAGTAGCTTGTTGCGCGCTATGGTCCCCGGGCGGTGCGCGTCGACCTGATCGGGTCGCGGCCGCCCTGTGCTAGGAGGGCACGTGTCAATGAGGAGATCCAAGGCGATCCCCGCGATCGCGGTGATGGCCGGCGCAGCTCTCATGCTGACCGCATGTGGCGGCTCCGGTGGGGGCGATCAGAACAATGGATCCAACGGTGGCGGACTCGCCAGCGCGGCCATTGCCAAGGGTGAATCCGGAGACACGTACACCGCGCCGAAGGTCAAGGACATTGGTCCGGTCGTTGTTTCGACCGACAAGCCGTTTACCGCGTACAACAACGCGACGGCCGACGCGGTGCAGTCGTACAACAGCTACGCCCTGATCCAGGTCCTGGCGCGGCCGTTCATCCTGGACGGCAACAACAAGGTCCTGCTCAACAAGGACGTCATGGACTCGGTCGAGGTCACCTCGACCAGCCCGAAGCAGGTCGTGACCTGGAAGATCAAGAAGGGCGTCAGCTGGTCGGACGGCGTCCCGTGGAACTGCAAGGACTTCTACCTCGCCTGGCTGGCCCAGAGCGGCACGGACCTGAAGGCCGACGGCAAGACCACGTACTTCCTGCCCGGCGGCACCACCGGCTACAGCCAGATCGACTCGGCCAAGTGCCAGGACGACCAGACCTTCGTCACGGAGTTCTCCTCGCCCTTCGGTGACTGGAAGAGCCTGTTCGGCATCTCCGACGACCTGCTCCCGGCGCACATCCTGGAGAAGCAGACCGGCATCTCGGACATCACCCAGGTGACCCCGAAGAGCCCGGCCGACCTGCTGACCAAGGCGTCGGACTTCTGGAACACCGGGTGGAAGGGCTTCAAGGCCGACCTGGCCCCCGGCTCCGGCGCGTACATGATCAGCGACTGGCAGCAGGGCTCGTCCATCACGCTGGTGCGCAACCCGAAGTGGACCGGCAACCCCGGCGGCCCGTCGAAGATCACCCTCAAGGCGATCCCCGACTCCAACGCCCAGGTGCAGGCGCTGCAGAACAACGAGGAGCAGGTGCTGTCCTCGGCGCAGCCGGACGCCAACGCCGCGCAGTCGCTGCAGACCCTCGGCTCGTCGGGCATCACCTACGGCGCCAACGCCGGCCTGAACTTCGAGCACCTCGACCTGAACCTCAAGCGCGCGGTGTTCCAGGACGAGGCGGTGCGCAAGGCGTTCGGCCAGTGCATCAACCGCAACGAGCTGGTGGACAAGCTGATCAAGCAGGTCCAGCCGGACGCCAAGCCGTTCAACAGCGTGATCTTCTTCCCGGGTATGCCCGGCTACGCCGACAACTACTCGGACAAGCTGATCTCCAACCCGGCCACGGCCAAGCAGACGCTGACCGCCGACGGCTGGGCCCCTGGTCCGGACGGCATCATGGTCAAGGACGGCAAGAAGCTGACCTTCAAGATCAGCCACACCGACATCCCGCGTCGTAAGCAGACCGTCGCGCTGCTCCAGCAGGAGTGCAAGGCGGCCGGCATCGACATCCAGGACGACACCGACGCCAACTTCCTGGACAAGCGGGTCAGCGACAGCGACTACGACGTCGCGCTGTTCGCCTGGTCGGTCGCGCCGTTCCACTCCGCCGGCATCACCACGTACAAGACCGGTGGCAACCAGAACTGGAACGGCACCAGCTCGCCGGCCGCGGACGCCGCCTTCGCCAAGGCGCTGTCCCAGACCGACGACGCCGCCGCGGTGACGGACTACCAGGCCGCGGACAAGGCCATCTCGGAGACCTACTCGACGTTCCCGCTGTTCCAGCCCCCGAACATGTGGGCCTACACCGGTGACATCGACAAGGCCTGGTTCCAGAGCTACTACGGCTCGATGTGGAACGCCAACGAGTGGCAGAAGCCGAACGCCTGATTAGCTGTACCTACGGGCTAGAGCTCCCCGGCGTCGGTCGCGGTCGCGATCGGCGCCGGGGCGCACCCGTGTTCACCACTGACCCCGTCCCCACCGTCCAGGCAGACCTCGCTCCAGCCGGCTACCCGACCAGCGTCCGGTGAGGTCGTCGAGGAGCAACCCGTGTTCCAATACCTGATTCGACGGTTGCTGATCTCCATACCCATCCTGCTGATCGGCAGCTTCCTCGTCTTCATACTCGTGGCCTCCGCCGGTGACCCGCTGGCCGGGCTGCGCACCAAGCCCGGCATCACCGCCCAACAGATCCAGTCGCTGTCCGCCCAGCTCGGCCTGGACCACTCGATCCTGGTCCGCTACTGGGACTGGCTGACCGGCTTCGTCCGCGGCGACTGGGGCAACAGCATCGCCCTCGGCGAAGCGCAGGCCCCGGTGTTCGACACCGTGTCCAACGCGCTGTGGGTCACCATGCGCCTGGTCATCGGGGCCGAGCTGATCGCGCTCGTGCTGGGCATCGCCGTCGGCGTGTTCTCGGCCGTCCGGCAGTACTCGATCTTCGACTACCTGATGACCAGCGTCGCCTTCCTGATGTTCTCGATGCCGATCGCCTGTGTCGCGGTCGTGGTCAAGAACTACGGCATCCAGTTCAACGAGCTGCTGCTGTCGCTGCACCTCAACCGCTGGCTGACCACCGCGGGCCCGCCGGCCAACGGCTTCGGGCACAACCTCGGCCAGGTCATCGTCAACTACTCCGGCACCTTCCTGCTGCCGACGATCTCGCTGATGACCATCAGCTTCGCCGCGTACAGCCGGTTCCAGCGGGCCTCCATGCTGGAGACGCTCAACGCCGACTACGTGCGCACCGCCCGCGCCAAGGGCCTCTCGCAGAGCCGGGTGATCTTCCGGCACGCCATGCGCAACGCGCTCATCCCGGTCAGCACGCTGTTCGCGCTCAACATCGGCGCCATCATCGGTGGCGCGATCATCACCGAGCGGGTGTTCGGCTGGAACGGCATGGGCACCGTGCTGGTCAAGGCCGTGTCCAACTACGACCCCCCGACCCTGATGGGCTGGTTCGCGGTGACCGCGACGATCGTCGTCGTGTTCAACCTGATCTCGGACTTGCTCTACGGCCTTCTCGACCCGAGGATTCGCCTTGCCTGACGCCACCAAGACGGCAGCGGCCGACGGCACCGCCGCGGCCGCGCGCCACGAGTTCGACGCCAAGGCGCGGTCGCAGACGTCGATCATCCTCGGCCGCTTCGTGCACCACCGGCTGGCCATGGTCAGCCTCGCGGTGCTGCTCCTGCTGGCGATCTCGTCGTTCGTCGTGCCGCTGTTCCTGAAGTACAACTACGCCGACACGACGGCGGGCGGCTACCTCAAGCCCGGCGGCGGCCACATCCTCGGCACCGACCAGCTGGGTCGCGACGCACTGGCCCAGCTGCTGCGCGGCACCCAGTTCTCGCTGGCCATCGCGTTCACGGTGGCGATCAGCTCGACCATCGTCGGCGTGCTCATCGGCGCCGTTGCCGGCTACCTGAAGGGCATCATCGACAGCAGCCTGATGCGGCTGGTCGACCTGTTCCTGATCGTGCCGCAGATCGCCCTGACCGCCCTGCTGGTGCACGCGTTCGCGCCGAGCTGGTACGTGGTGGCCGCGGTGCTGGCGCTGTTCAACTGGATGCAGATCGCCCGTATCACCCGTGGTGAGGCGCTGTCGCTGTCGGCCCGTGAGTTCGTCGAGGCTTCGCGGGCGTCGGGCGGTGGCACCTGGCACATCGTGTTCAAGCACCTGATCCCGAACATGATCGGCACCATCACGGTCAACGCCACGCTGTCGGTGTCCACCGCCGTGCTGACCGAGGCGGCGCTGTCGTTCATCGGCCTCGGCGTGCAGCTGCCGGACACCTCGCTCGGCCTGATCGTGCAGGACAACTACACCCAGGTGCTGTTGCGCCCGTGGCTGTTCTGGGGTCCGTTCCTGGCCATCGTGCTGATCTCGATGACCATCAGCTTCATCGGTGACGGACTGCGTGACGCGTTCGACCCGAGGCAGACGAAGGTGCGTGCGTGATGACCGAGGGCGTCGACACGATCGACCCGAACGAGCCGCTGCTGCGGGTGTCCGACCTGACGGTCGAGTTCCCCACCGACGACGGTGTCGTGCACGCGGTGCGGGATCTGTCCTTCGAGCTCAAGCCGCGCGAGGTGCTGGGCGTGGTCGGCGAGTCCGGCTCCGGCAAGTCGGTCTCCTCGATGGCGATTCTGGGGCTGCTGCCGAAGTCGGCCCGGGTCTCGGGCTCGATCTCGTACCGCGGCCAGGAGCTCAACGGCCTGAGCTACAACGAGATGCGCAAGTTCCGCGGCAACTCGATGTCCATGATCTTCCAGGACCCGATGACTTCGCTCAACCCGGTTTTCACGGTCGGCGCGCAGCTGACCGAGGCCTACCTGGAGCACCACAAGGTGTCCAAGAAGGCGGCCTGGGCCAAGGCGGTCGAGGCGTTGGAGCAGGTCGGCATCCCGCAGCCGGACCGGCGGGCCAAGCAGTACCCGCACGAGTTCTCCGGCGGCATGCGGCAGCGCGTGGTGATCGCGATGGCGATCATCAACGACCCGGACGTGATCATCGCGGACGAGCCGACGACCGCGCTGGACGTGACCGTGCAGGCACAGATCCTGGAGACGCTGCTGCGGATCCGGGACGAGACGAACGCCGCCATCATCATGATCACCCACGACCTGGGTGTGGTGGCCGGCATGGTCGACAAGGTGCAGGTGATGTACGCCGGCACCGTGGTCGAGGCCGGCTCGGTCGACGACGTGTTCGACGCGCCGCACATGCCGTACACGGTGGGCCTGCTCGGCTCCAACCCGGACCCGAGCATGATCGGGCAGCGGCTGACCCCGATCACCGGCGCGCCGCCCTCGCTGGTCAACCTGCCGTCGGGCTGCGCCTTCTCGCCGCGCTGCCCGCTGGTCGCGCCGGTGTGCCACGAGTCGGAGCCGCCGTTGTTCGAGGTGGGCGGCACGGTGGCGCACCTGACCCGGTGCCACCGCTGGAACGACCTGGTCGGCTACGACGACCCGAAGAAGCTGTTCGCCCGCAAGGAGATCGGCGCCGAGGAACCGATCGCCGCGCTCATGATCGACAACCCCGAGGCGGTCGTCGTGGAGCACCTCGCGGACAGCGCTGACTCAACGAGGGGCGACGAGAAGGAGGCCGCGTCGTGAGCACCGGCACCGAGACCAGGCCGGCCAGCGGCGACGCGGGCACCACCGGCACTCCGCTGCTCCAGGTCAACGACCTGTTCAAGTCGTTCCCGGTGCGGGGCGGCGGCATCATCCCGCGCACGATCGGCCAGGTGCAGGCCGTGCACGGCGTCAGCTTCGATCTGGCCGCCGGCGAGACGCTGGGCCTGGTCGGCGAGTCCGGCTCGGGCAAGTCGACCACCGGTCGGGCCATCCTCCAGCTGCACAAGCCCACCTCGGGCTCGGTGCGGTTCGAGGGCAAGGAGCTGACCACCATGCATCCCCGTGAGTTGCAGGGGATGCGGCGGGACATGCAGATCGTGTTCCAGGACCCGTACGCGTCGCTGGACCCGCGGTGGCAGGTCAACGACATCATCGCCGAGCCGCTGCGGATCCACCGGTTCGGCAGTCCGGACGCCGTCCAGCAGCGGATCAACCAGCTGATGGAGATCGTCGGCCTGAACCCCGAGCACCGCAACCGTTACGCGCACGAGTTCTCGGGTGGTCAGCGGCAGCGCATCGGCATCGCCCGCGCGCTGGCCCTGAACCCGAAGTTCGTGGTCCTGGACGAGCCGGTGTCCGCGCTGGACGTGTCCGTGCAGGCCGGCGTGGTCAACCTGCTGGAGGAGTTGCAGCAGGAGCTCAACCTCGCGTACCTGTTCGTGGCGCACGACCTGTCCGTGGTGCGGCACATCTCGCACCGGGTGGCGGTCATGTACCTGGGGTCGTTGGTCGAGGTCGGGCCGCGGGAGCTGATCTACAGCAAGCCGATGCACCCGTACACGCAGGCTCTGCTGTCGGCCGTGCCCGTGCCGGATCCCAAGCGGGAGCGGGAGCGTCAGCGCAACCGCATCGTGCTCACCGGTGACGTGCCCAGCCCGGTCAATCCCCCGTCGGGCTGCCGGTTCCGGACCCGGTGCTGGAAGGCCCAGGACATCTGTGCGACGGAGGCTCCGGAGCTGCGCAAGCGTGGCGACAGCGAGCTGCTCTCGGCCTGCCACTTCGCCGAGGAGATGCCGGTCGCCTGATGTGAGTTGGCCACGTGGGCCGTTCGACGACTCCCCCTCGTCGGACGGCCCACGAGCCGTTCACCGGTTCCTCCCCACGGTGTCTCAGACCCTAGCGAGCGGGTCTGACATTTTCGTGACGCGGCCGGTTGAGGCTGGTCAGGAACGCGGAGAAAGCGGTGGCGGGGAAGAGAAGGACGTCGCCATCGGGGTTCTTGGAGTCCCGAACGGCGGTGACCTGGGCTTGGGTGGACAGCTCCACGCAGTTGCCGCCATCGCCGTTGCTGTAGCTGGACTTGCGCCAGCGCGGGGTCGCCATGCGGCCCTCCTAGAGTTCGCGCATCACCTGGTCGATCAGATCCACGGTCTGCGCGGTGCTGTTCGCAGCGCCGAGGAGCCGTTCGAACCTGAGGCTACACGCGACGACCTGCGCCTCCTGATCGAAATAGTCCGCCCCGAACAGGTACTCCACGTACACGACTTGCACGTCGTAGGGCTCCGGCAGCCGAAGCAATGTGAAGGGGCTGCCCATCGCCGCATGCGGGCCCGCGAGGAACGGCAGCACATGGAGCTCAACCGTTGGTAGCTCAGCGACTTCCAGCAATCGGGCGAGCTGCGCCCGGGTGGCGGCCCTGCCGCCGACTGTCCGCCTCACCACCGCTTCGTTGATCACCGCCACGATCCGCGGTGCCGACTCCTGCTCCAGCACGGCCTGGCGCTCGGCTCGCCCTGCGACAAGCCGGTCCACCTCGGTTGCCGGCCTTGTCGGGTTGGCCGCGCGGGTGACCGCTCGCGTGTAGTCCGCGGTCTGGAACAAGCCCGGCACCAGCTCGTTCTCGAAGGTTCTGATCTCGCTGCTGGCTTGCTCGATGCCAGTGAACTTCTGGGCCCAGTCGGCGACCCGATAGCTGGCCCTGCGGCGGGAGTCCTTGGCCAGGGCCTTCAGGCGTTCCGCCCTGGCGGGCTTCAACCCGAACAGCTCCGCGAGGGCCTTGACCTCCAGGCTGGTCAGCGAGCCCTTGCCGTTCTCGATGCGGCTGATCTTCGACAGATCGCAGTCCAGCACCTCGGCCATCGCCTCCCGACTGACCGAGCTGTTCTCCCGCAGCTCCCGCATCTCGAAGCCCAACAGGATCTTGCTGACCACCGGGTTCGCCATGGCGGACATCCTCACCTCGCGCCGCATGCATGTGCACCGACGTCACTCAATCGTGTCACATCTAAAC
>DATJJB010000692.1:0-6499 GCA_035492655.1 Kutzneria sp.
GCCTCGGCGGCCTGATGCCCCCGGTTGTCCTCGTCGATCTCGACGACACGCTGATCCCGGACGTCTCCGCTGCTCGTCAGGCGATTTCCCTTGTGTTGCAGGAGTTTTCGCAGCCGCATGAGGTTGACGCCGTGCTGGCGGCGGCCCGGGAAACGTGGCGGTCGAATGCGTGGCGCGGACACCGGGAGGTGGAGCGGGTCAGCTCCTGGGAGGCCCTGTGGGCGGACTTCACCGAGTTGCCCGAGGTAGCTGAAGCGCTGGCCGGACATGCGGTGCGGGCATGGCAGGCGGCCTGTCCGGGTGCCGACGCGGAAGCGCTCAACAGAGCCTACGTACGGCATCGCAGCAGGCTGGTGGTGCCGTTCCCCGGTGCCGCAGCTGCGTTGGATCGGCTGGCCAAGGGACACAGCCTGTGGCTGGTCACCGACGGATGCCGGTCGCTGCAACGCAACAAGCTGAGACTGTCCGGGTTCGAGGACCGGTTCGAGCGGGTCTTCGTCTCCGGCGAGGTCGGCCGCCCCAAGGGCAGCCCTGAATTCGCCGAGACGCTCATCAGGGCGCTGGACGGCCGCGAGGTGTGCCTGCTGGCCGGCGACAGCAGCACCGACTCGGCGTTGGCCGACGCCGGCGGCTGGCCCGCCGTCCACATCTGCGGCGACGTCCCGTGCGCGGGAACCGGCCGTCACAGCGTGGACTTCGCGGGCGTTCCCGCCTTCTGCGGCTGCTAGGACGGCACGACGGCGACGGCGGTGATCTCCACCAGCTGACCGCCGTAGCCGAGCATGCTGACGCCGAGCAGGGTGGAACTGTGCGGGCCCTTGGCCAGCCCGGAGGCGGTCACGACGTCCCACACGGCGACCAGGTCGGACGGCTGCTCGGCGACGACGTACACGGTGGTGTTGACGACGTGCTCCAGGTCGGTGCCGGCCTGGGCGAGCTGCTCGGCGAGGTTGGCCAGCACCTGCTCGGTCTGTCGGACCCGGTCGCCGGCGCCGACCAGGGTGCCGTCGGGATCCAGCGGCACGCCACCGGCGGTGAACACCAGCCGCTCACCGGCCTCGACGACGACGCTGTGCGAGTAGGTGGGCGGCGGGAACAGTCCGGGGGCGATCCGATGGGTGGCCATGAACGGGTTCTACCCCGTGACCGCCGGCCGGGCCGACCGGATTTCAGATGGCGCGGTCGGGCCAGTACGGGCGGCGGAGCACCTTCTTGAGGATCTTGCCGGTGGCGTTGCGGGGCATCTCGGTGACGACGTCGATGCTGCGCGGGACCTTGTAACCGGCGAGGCGCTCACGGGCGTAGGCGACGAGCTCGTCGGTGTCGACGGACTGGCCGTCGGCGGCCTGCACGACGGCCTTGACGGACTCGCCCCAACGGTCGTCGGGCACGCCGATGACGGCGACGTCGGCCACGGCGGGATGCTCGGCCAGCACCCGCTCGACCTCGGGCGAGTAGACGTTCTCGCCGCCGGTGATGATCATGTCCTTGACCCGGTCGACGATGTACACGTAACCGCCGTCGTCGAGACGGCCGACGTCGCCGGTGCGCAGCCAGCCCTCGGCGGTGATGGTGTCGGCGGTGGCGGCGGGCTGCCCGTGGTAGCCGAGCATGGTCTGCGGCGTACGGAACCAGAGTTCGCCGGTGGGCGCGTCCTCGAAGGTGGCCGGGTCGACGACCCGCATCTCGGCCTCGCCGATGGGTCGCCCGGCGGAGGTGAGCCGTTCGGGGTGCTCGGTATCACGGTGGTCGGAAGGACTGAGCACGGTGATCGCGCCGGCCATCTCGGTCATGCCGTACACCTGCACGAACTCCATGTCCGGCCACGCGGTCAACGCCGCGCGCAGCAACGGAAGCGGCATCGGCGAGGCGCCGTAGACCAGGCGCTTGAGCCGCCCGAACGCGCCGATGGCCGGCTGCCCGGCGGCCATGATGCCGGCGACGACGGCCGGCACCAGGAAGGCATGGGTGCAGCCCTGGGCGATGGCCCCGAGCAGCCCGGGCCCGGTCGGCTCACGCAGCAGCGTGGACGGAATGCCTTCGAGGAACCCGGACATGGCATAGCAGGAGCCGCCGACGTGGAACAACGGCATGGCGACGAGGCTGCGTGAGTCCTCGGAGACCGGCATGGCGTCACCGGTGTTGCGGGCATGGGCCAGCACGTTGGCGTGACTGAGCAGCACACCCTTGGGCCGGCCGGTGGTGCCGGAGCTGTACATGACCAGCACGGGCTCGTCGGCCTGCGCATCGGGATCGATGCCGACCGGCGCGGCACCGGCGATCAGCTCCTCGTATCCGCTGAGCAGCACGGTCGCCGGCCGGTCGACGATGCCTTCGACGCCCGGCAGCAGCTCGTCGGCCACGAACAGCAGCTCGGCCCCGGAGTCGCGGACGACGTAGTCGAGCTCGTCGGCGGCGAGCCGCCAGTTGAGGATGGCGGTCGACGCGCCCAGTGCGCCGGCGGCCAGCGTGACCTCCAGGCACGACAGGTTGTTCTTGTCCAGGTAGGCAACCCGGTCGCCGCGCCCGATGCCGGCGGCCCGCAGCGCGCCGGCGACCCGCTGGATGCGGTCCCACCACTGCGCCCACGTGTAGCTCTGCCCCTCGTAGCTGATCGCCTCGGCGTCGGGCTTCGCCTCCGCCCAGTGCTCGACCAGTCCCGGAAGCAGCCGCGCCTGTGCAGTCATGGCGTGACTTTCGCACCGTGGCAACGACTTGGCAACGGTCATGCCCGATCGCGACCGCGCGTGTGCACAAAGCAGCAGTCAGAAGCCGGCCAGGCCGTTGGGGGTGCCGACGCCGGTGGGGCCGTCCCAGCCGGGGCCGGAGACGCAGAGCTGCGGGAACTTGGTCTGACAGGAGTGGGCGGCGGCGTTCTGGCCGAGGGCGACGTCGGTGAAAGCGCCGGCCGGGGCGGCATAGACGGTGTTGGGACCGTCCACAAGGGACAGATGGCCGGCGCGGACGTACAGTGCGGCGACGAAGGGGGCGGCGGCGCTGGTGCCGCCGGCGGTGAGCCAGCCGTCGAGGGCGTAGGAGTTGTAGACGGCGACGCCGGTGGACGGGTCGGAGACGGCGGAGATGTCGGACGAGGCGCGATGGCCGCCGCAGAAGGCGGCGACGGCGTCGGGTTGGCCGTGGGCGGGCGGAAGGTCGGTCTCGCAGGCGCTGCCGGCCTCGTTCCAGGCGTTGGACAGGTAGCCGTCGGCGGTCTCGTACAGGGCGGTGCCGCCGGTGGAGATGACGGTCGGCAGGTTCTGCGGCCAGTAGCCGTGCACGTTGCCGTGATAGCCGCTGTCACCGGAGGAGGCGACAAAAGCGATGCCGGGATGGGCGAAGACGGTCGACAGCGGGCCGGTGTTGATGTCCTTTGTGGACGGATAGCCGAAGCTCATGCTGACGGCCGAGGCGCCGGCGGCGATGGCGGTCGACACGGCCTTGACGATGGACGGGACGGCGTCGGCGGCGGTGTGCAGGGACGACAGGTAGAAGTCGCGAGTGGGGGCCTGCACCAGGAGGATCTTGCACGCGGGGCAGGCGGCGGAGACCATCTGCGCGTCCAGGGCCGTCTCCAGGGACAGCTGCTTCTCCTCGTCGGAGCCGTCCGGACGCAGCGGCGGCCCACCGGTGTAGTCGACGACCTTCAGGCACCCGGATGTCGTGGTGCACGGCGGCAGGGCGAACTGCGACCGGTACTTGGCGAGGTCGTCCTCGAAGGAGGGATAGCCGCCGCCGTCGACGATGGCGACGGTGCCGGTGGCGCCGTCGGAAGTCGGCAGATGGTAGGCGGCGGCGAGCTCGGCGGCGCTGTAGCCGATGGGCACCGGCGTCGTGAGCGGGGTCGCCGAGCCCTGGGCGACGGTGACGACCTCGGAGTCGCAGACGTCGCAGGTGGCGATGACACCGTGGTTCTGGAGCAGGGTCCCGGCCTGCACCTGGTGATGCAGGGCCGTGGTGTCGGGGTAGACGGAGACGAGCGACGACGACGCCAGCAGGACTGCGGCCAAGGCAGCAAACATTCGGTGACCTCCGGACACTCTGCGTGACATCAGTGTGTGGACAACCACCCGAGTTCGCGCTTCCAATCCACCCGTGTATCCGATACATTTTTGTATCAGATGGAGACGAACCCGAAACGAGTGACCAAGCGCCGCGGCGAAACCCGCCAGCGGCTGCTCGACGCGGCCCTGCACGTGTTCGCCGAGCAGGGGTTCGGCCGCTCGACGGTGGAGCAGGTGTGCGAGCGCGCGGGCTACACCAGAGGCGCGTTCTACTCGAACTTCGCCTCGCTGGACGACCTGTTCCTGGCCATGTGGGAGCAGCGTTCGACGGAGTTGACCGACGGGCTCAAAGAGGCGCTGCACCACATGGACAAGACCGAGGTGACCGACGTCAGGGGCGTGGTCGAGCTGGTCACGCCGGCGGTGCCGGTGGACGACAGCTGGTATCGCATCACGGCCGAGTTCACCGCGCACGCGCTGCGCAACCCGGGCCTCGGCCGGGTGATGAAGACCAGGGAAGAGGCCATCAGCGGGGCGATCACGCCCGTGGTGGCGGCGCTGCTGGCGGAAATCGGCCGAGAAACACCCGATCAGGTGGCGCTGGGCCAGGCGCTGGTGGCCGTGCACGACGGCACCGCGGTGCAGTGCCTGCTGGAACCGGACAATCCCGCCGTGTGGCGGCGCCGCGCCGACCTGTTCGAACGGGTCCTGACGGCCTACAGCATCGAAACCGGAGGACGGTCATGACAATCGAGCCGGACGTCATCGTGGTCGGGGCCGGCCTGGCCGGCCTGGTCGCCACGCACGAGCTGGTCAAGGCGGGCCGCAAGGTCCTGGTGCTGGACCAGGAGAACCGCAACAACCTCGGCGGCCAGGCGTTCTGGTCGCTGGGCGGCCTGTTCCTGGTGGACAGCCCGGAGCAGCGCCGGATGGGCGTCAAGGACTCCGAGGAGCTGGCCTGGCAGGACTGGCAGGGCTCGGCCGGCTTCGACCGCGAGGACGAGGACCTCTGGGGCCGCCAGTGGGCCCGCGCCTACGTGAAGTTCGCGGCCACCGAGAAGCGCGACTACCTGGCCGCGCTGGGCCTGCGGATCACGCCGCTGGTCGGCTGGGCCGAGCGCGGCGGCGGCCTGGCCGACGGCCACGGCAACTCGGTGCCCCGCTTCCACCTGACCTGGGGCACCGGCCCCGAGGTGGTCCGGGTGTTCCAGGAACCCGTGCTGGAGGGGGAGAAGCGCGGCCTGGTGGAGTTCGCGTTCCGCCACCAGGTGGACGACATCATCGTCGAGGACGGCCGCGCGGTCGGCGTCCGCGGCACCGTGCTGGAGCCGACCGACCTTGAGCGCGGCGTGGCGTCCTCGCGGACCAAGGTCGGCGAGTTCGAACTGCGGGCCAAGGCGGTCATCGTGTCGTCCGGCGGCATCGGCCACAACCACGACCTGATCCGCAAGAACTGGCCGACCGAGCGGATGGGCCCGGCGCCGAGGACGATGATCTCCGGGGTGCCGGCGCACGTGGACGGCCGCATGATCGCCATCTCCGAGGCGGCCGGCGCCACCATCGTCAACCGCGACCGGATGTGGAACTACACCGAGGGCATCAACAACTGGGACCCGATCTGGCCGGACCACGCGATCCGGATCATCCCGGGCCCGTCCTCGATGTGGTTCGACGCCACCGGGAAGCGGCTGCCCTCCCCCAACTTCCCGGGCTTCGACACCAACGGCACGATGAAGGCGATCCTGTCCACCGGCCACGACTACTCGTGGTTCGTGCTGACGCAGTCGATCATCGAGAAGGAGTTCGCGCTGTCGGGCTCCGAGCAGAACCCGGACATCACCGGCAAGGACATCAAGCTCACCCTGACCGGCCGGCTGGGCAAGGGCGCGCCCGGCCCGGTGGAGGCGTTCAAGGAGCACGGCGTCGACTTCGTCGTCTCGGACAACCTCCAGGACCTGGTGGCCGGCATGAACAAGCTGTCCCGCGGCCCGCAACTGTCCTATGAGGACATGCTGCGCCAGATCCGGGCCCGCGACCAGGAGCTGCGCAACACCTACTCCAAGGACCTCCAGCTGATGGCCATCGCCAACGCCCGGCACTACCTCGGCGACAAGCTGGCCCGCACGGCCAAGCCGCACCGCATCCTGGACCCGGCGCACGGCCCGCTGATCGCGGTCCGGCTGAACATCCTGACCCGCAAGACGTTGGGCGGCGTGCAGACCAACCTGGACTCGCAGGTGATCCGGTCGGACGGCGAGGCGTTCCCGGGCCTGTACGCGGCCGGCGAGGTCGCCGGCTTCGGCGGCGGCGGCGTGCACGGCTACAACGCGCTGGAGGGCACGTTCCTCGGCGGCTGCATCTTCTCCGGCCGCGCGGCGGGCCGGGCGCTCGGCAAAACCCTGGGCTGACAACGGGAGGCGGGCGGTCCACTGTGGACCGCCCGCCTGCTGTCAGAAGCCGGCGAGCCCGTTGGGCACGCCGACGCCGGTCGGGCCGTC
>DATJJB010000693.1:0-10111 GCA_035492655.1 Kutzneria sp.
ATCGGCGGTCCGGACCAGCGCCCGAGCGGGCCCCGATTCCCACTCGTCCCCAGCCCCTGTACCCGTGTGACGACGCACGTGCGCCGTCATGACGCGGTTCAGGCGTCTCTTTTCTCGACCACCACGAGCGCGGCCACCAGCAGGGCCGCGGCGACCGCGGCGAAGTACAGCAACCCACCCCACGGCCCGTACGGCAGGCCACGGTCGACCGTGCTGGCGAACTGGCCGGCGGCCACGAACGGCATCCAGTCGTGCAGCCGCTCGCCCACGCCCGGAATGATCTCGACCAGCTGTTCGACCAACAATGGGAAGACCAGCAGAATCGCCACGGCGGCGGCGCTCTGCCGCAGCAGCGCGCCCACGGCCACGGCCAGCACGGCGGCGATGGCGTAGACCAGGCCCATACCGGCGATCTGCCGCCACTCGGCCGCGGTGGCGATGTCGGTGTTCGAGCTGGCGGTGATCAGCCGGGCCACGCCCCACGACCCGAACGACGACACCTCGCCGACCACGCCGGCGACCAGTGCCAGCACGGTCGCCTTGGCCAGCAGCGCCCGGGTGCGGCTGGGCACGGCCTGGAAGGTGGCCCTGATCGTGCCGAAGCGGTACTCGGTGGTGACCGACAGCGTGGCCATCACCATCGTGACCACCAGACCCAGGATGTAGAGGGTCTGCGTGCTCTCCGGCGTCACCCCGTCGCTGTGCCGGCCGTTCAGCCAGACCAGGCCGGCGGTGGCGCCGATGGTCAGGGCCAGCGCGGTGGCGACGCACCACACCGGGGCCCGGGTGGAGAAGAGCTTGATCCGCTCGACGGCCAACAGCGTCATGCCACGCTCACCTCGTTCGACTGGTACTCGACCGCGTGGCCGGTCAACCGCATGAACGCCTCCTCGAGCGACCCGTGCCGCGGGCTCAGCTCGTGCAGCACGACGCCGTGCGTCGCGGCCATCTCGCCGATCTGGTCGCTGCTGCCGCCACTGATCACCAGCGCGTCATCATCCGTGATACGCACCGACATGCCCCACTGGGTCAGCACTTCCACCAGCCGCTCGGCCTGCGGACTGCGCACCAGCACGGTCTGCTCGGTCGCGCCGCCGATGAACGCCGCCGTGCTGCCCTGTGAGATCAACTGCCCCCGGCCGATGACGATCAGGTCCTCGGCGGTCTGGGCCATCTCCGCCAGCAGGTGGCTGGACACCAACACGGTGCGGCCCTGCTCGGCCAGGCCCTGCATGAACTGGCGGATCCACCGGATGCCCTCCGGGTCGAGTCCGTTGACCGGCTCGTCGAACAGCAGCACCTGCGGATCGCCCAGCAGCGCGGCGGCGATACCCAGCCGCTGCGACATGCCCAGCGAGAAGCCACCGGCCCGCTTGTCGGCCACGGCGGTGAGCCCCACCTGGGCCAGCACCTCGTCCACCCGGGCCGTCGGCAGTGCGGTCGCCTTGGCCAGCCAGCGCAGGTGGTTGCGAGCGGATCGGTTGGGGTGCACCCACTTCGCGTCCAACAGCGCGCCGACGGTACGCATCGGGTGCTTGAGCTCGTGGTACGGGCGGCCGTCGATCAACACGCGGCCCTCGGTCGGCCGGTCGAGACCGAGGATCATGCGCATGGTGGTGGACTTGCCGGCCCCGTTGGGGCCGAGGAAGCCCGTCACCCGGCCCGGCTGGACCGTGAACGACAGGTCCCGCACCGCCACGGTCCGCCCGTAGCGTTTCGTCAGGCCGATTGCCTCGATCATGGGTGCAAGCATGGCGGGGCCGAAGGTCATCGGACATCGGCCCCCGGTTCGATAGCGGGTACTACTCCCGGCGGACCACCACGGTCGAACGTATGGCCTGATGCCGGCGGTCGCTACCTGGGCGCGGACCAGGCCGAGCGCTACGGGTCCCGCAACGGCGAGCTGCTGGTCCGCGTGGTCGACGCCAAGATCGTCGCCCAGCAGGACGTCGCCGGCTTCAACTGATCACCTGGCATGGGAGCGGTTGGCCACCGCCCATGGCGCCGATCCCGACTGCTGCGAGCCCGACGGCGCCCGGCGCGGCCACGGCCGCCACGTCGGCGCCATGCCCGGCTGCTTCAGGGCCGCCGCCCCGGCGGCGGCGATCGTCAGGAGCACGGCAAGCGCCACAACGGTTCTGCGCACAGTCAAGTCCCCCTTGGTTCCGGCTCGGATCGAGCGTAACCAAGGGGGACAGCGATTTTCGAGATTTTCAGTGGCCGCCGAGGTTGACGTTGAGGTCGCCGAGGTTCGCGACCTGGTCGGCCGGCGGGGCCTGCACGTCGACCTTGCCGCCCCAGTCGGTGTAGTGGATCTTGGCGTTGTACTTGTCGCCGGACACGGCGGTCATCTGCAGCGGCAGGTTCTCGTTGTTCAGCCACAGGTCCACGGTCATCGGCTGGACCGAGCCGGCCAGCTGCGGCGGCAGCTCGGCCTTGGCCTTGGCGGTGTCCACGTCGACCGTGTAGTGGGTGACCGCCTGGCCGTCCAGGGTGGTCTTCTCGGTCTTGGTGACCTTGCCGCCCTGCGAGATCTGGTTGAGGAAGGTGGTCGGGTCGCCCTGGGTGGCCAGCTGGTCGAGGCCGCCGTCGATGAGCTGGGACAGCGAGTCGTCACCGCCGCCGAGCTGGACCCACGTCTTGCCGGTGCCCAGGCGGGACTGCAGCGAGGCCGGCGGCTTGATGTAGACCTTCTTGTCGGCCAGGCGCATCTCCATGGCGCCGGCGGCGGTGCCGACCTGCATGGCCATCTGCGACGCGTCGCCGCCGAACTGGCCCTGGCCGGTCATGGTCACGTGCATGCCGCTGGAGTCGACGGTGGCGTCGATCTTGACGGTGCGGCTCTTCGCGGTGCTGCTCTTGGCCAGCGCGACCAGCTGGACGGCGTCGGTGGCGGTCGCGGTGTCGCCGACCTTGGCCATCGGCGCGCCGGACTGCTGCGCGTCACAACCGGCGAGCACGACCAGAGCGGCGACTCCCACACCCACTAAGGACTTGCGCACTAGCTCATCTCCTCATCGGAAAAGTCGGTCGAGCACGGTCGCCACGCCGTCCTCCGCGACGCTGCCGGTCACCTCGTCGGCCGCCGCTCGCACGTCCTCGGCGGCGCCGCCCATGGCCACGCCCAGTGCGGCCCAGCGGAGCATCGCGATGTCGTTGTGTCCGTCGCCGAAAGCCACGGTGGCGTCCGCGGACACCCCCAGCTCCCTGCGGAGCTGCTCAAGCGCACTCGCCTTGGAGATGCCTTCGGCGACGACGGTCAGCCACGCGTCACTGTGATGGTCGTACGTCCACGTGACGCCCGCAATGGGTGAGACGTCCATCAGCGCCGCGAGTTGCGCCTTGGTGACACCGTTCCAGTAGGCGATCATGCGAGTGGTCGGGGTCGCGCCGAGTTCGGCGTCGTCGACCAGCCGGCGGCGGCCCTTGGACTCGCCGGGGTAGCCGTCGCTGACCCGGTTGCCGACGCCGGGCTCCTCCAGCGAGAAGGTCACGCCGGGCAGCATGTCCCGCAGCCGGGCGATGACCGGGGCCGGCTCGAAGGTGGCCAGCGGGATCACCTCGCCGGTGGCCAGGTTGAGCCGCACCGCCCCGTTCGAGCACAGGGCCGTGCCGTCGGTGAAGCCGAGCAGTGCGATCACCGCGCGCACACCGAGCACGGTGCGACCGGTGGACAGCACCACGTGCGCGCCGGCGGCCCTGGCTCTGGCTATTGCGCTGTGCACGGCCGGTGAGATGGTCCCGGTCGAGTCCAAGATCGTGCCGTCGACGTCAAGGGCGATCAGGGCGGGGCGCACGACACGGAGCGTAACTACCTCCCCGGGGTGAATCCGCTGTGACCACCATCACCGAAACGGAAACGGGTCGTTTCGGAAGATGCGCGCCGGCAACGAGGCCGGCGCCTGCGGAAGCGGAGGGCGTCCGTGGGAACTGTCGCACGCGCCATGACCGGCCTAGCCCTGGTCGCGGCGTCCCTGCTCGTCACCACCTCCACCGCGTCGGCGAGTGAGTCCGCCGCCGGCCCGGCCCAGCCCAACATCGTCTCGGCCGCGCTGTACGCGCTGAGCCATCCGACCGCCTCACCGCCCGGGGCGAACGACTTCTCCTGCAAGCCGACCACCGCGCACCCGCGCCCGGTCGTGCTGTCCAACGGAACCGGCGCGAACGCCTACGACGACTGGGCCGGCCTGTCCGGCGTGCTCAAGCGGGACGGCTACTGCGTGTTCGCACCCAATCTCGGCGGCCCCGAGGGCGGGCTGTTCCAGGCCACCGGGGACATCCCGACCACCTCGGCCCAGTTCGGCCAGTACGTCGACCGGGTGCTGGCGGCCACCGGCGCGGCCAAGGTGGACATCGTCGGCCACTCGCAGGGCGGCATGCTGCCCCGCTACTACATGAAGTTCAACGGCGGCGCGACCAAGGTCGGCACCCTGGTCGGCCTGGCCCCGTCCAATCACGGCACCAACCTGGACGGCCTGGTCGACGCCGTGCGGTCACTGCCCGGCGGCGGCGACTTCGCCGACGGCGTGATCGGCACGGTCTGCCCGGCCTGTGTGCAGCAGGAGGTCGGCTCGGATCTGCTGACCAGCCTGAACAGCGGCGGCGACACGCTGCCCGGCGTGAACTACACCGTCGTCGCCACCCGCACCGACGAGGTCGTCACGCCCTACACCTCGGCCTACCTGACCGGCCCGAAGGTGACCAACCAACGCCTGCAGGACTACTGCCTGATCGACGGCACCGAGCACATCAACATCACCTACGACCACGTCGTGATCCAGCTGGTGCGCAACGCCCTTGACCCGGCGCACGCCTGGACGCCGAACTGCCTCACCTGACCGGAATCCCTGCCCTGGTCCGGCCCGGACTCACACGTCGCCGGGTCGGACCAGCCCGGTCTCGTAGGCCAGCACCACGGCCTGCACGCGGTCGCGCAGCTCCAGCTTGGCCAGGATCCGGCCGACGTGCGTCTTCACCGTCGCCTCGGACAGGAACAGCTTCTGCGCCAACTCGGTGTTGGACAGGCCCTTGGCGATCAGCACCAGCACCTCGCGCTCACGTTCGGTGAGCACGTCCAGCACCGACGCGTCGCGCAGCTCGCCGCCGCCGGACGGGCCGAGGAAGCGGTCCAACAGGCGCTTGGTCACGCTCGGCGACACCACGGCGTCGCCGCTGGCCACCGACCGCAGCGCCGACACCAGGTCGGCCGGCGGCGTGTCCTTGAGCAGGAAGCCGCTGGCCCCGTTGCGCAGCGCCGACAGGGCGTACTCGTCCATGTCGAAGGTGGTCATCACCAGCACCTTGGCCGTGCCGGCCTCGGTGATCTGCTTGGTCGCCTCGACGCCGTCCAGCCGCGGCATGCGCACGTCCATCAGCACCACGTCGGGTCGGAGCTCCTCGGCCAGCTTCACCGCGTCCACGCCGTCCGCGGCCTCGCCGATCACCTCCAGGTCCTCCTGCGCGTTGAGCACCATGCGGAAGCCCATCCGCATCAGTTCCTGGTCGTCCACCAGCAGAACTCGGATCACGGACATCAGACTAGGGGTCCCTGCGCGGCGCCGACCGGCAGCACGGCGTGGACGCGCCAGCCGCCGCCCGGCCGGGGCCCGGCCTCCAGGCTGCCGCCGAGCACGCCGGCCCGCTCCCGCATGCCGATCAGGCCGTTGCCGCCGGACATGCCGGCCAGCTCGCGGGGCGTGCCGAAGCCGTCGTCGTCCACGACCACCTCGATCTTGTCGTCGGCCCTGGTCACGAACACGTCGGCGGACGCGCTGCCGCCGGCGTGCTTGAGCGAGTTGGTCAGCGCCTCCTGCACGATCCGGTACACCGACAGCCCGACGCCCGCGGGCAGGTCGTGCACGTCGCCGCGCAGCGTCAGGCTCACCGGCAGCCCCGCGCCGCGGACCTGCTCGGCGAGCTGGGGCAGGGAACTGGCGTCCGGCTGCGGCAGCCGTGCGGTGTCGTTCTGCGACTCGTCCCGCATCAGCCCGAGCAGCCGACGCAGCTCGCCCAGCGCCTGCCGGCCGGTGTCGGAGATCGTGGTCAGCGCCATCTGCGCCATCTGCGGATCGCTCTGCAACGCGTAGCTGGCCCCGTCGGCCTGCACGACCATCACGCTGACCGCGTGCGCGACGACGTCGTGCAGCTCGCGGGCGATCCGGCTGCGCTCGTCGGCCACCGCGATCCGGGCCTGCTGATCCCGTTCGACCTCGAGCAGTTTGAGCCGTTCCAGCAGCTCGGCGTTGAGTTGTCGGCGCGCGCCGACGAACTCGCCGACCGCCCAGCAGAAGCCGAAGATGCAGACGATCATGAACAGCGAGAAGACGACGTAGGTCGCGTCCTGGATCCGCCACACTTCCCACAGGATCGTGCCCAGCAGCAGCCAGCCCGCGTAGATCAGCCCCTGCCGGCGGCCCACGTAGGCGACCATCGTGTACAGCGCGATGCCCAGCGCGAAGTCGGCTGGTCGCACCGGCACACCGGTCAGCTCGCCATACGGGCCGTGCTCGACGTTGTGAGTGAACAGCTGCACGAAGCCGGCGACCAGGATGATGTTGCTGGTCAGCTTGGGCCGGGCCCGACGGAAGATCAGCGGGCCCCACAGGAACAGGCCGACGAACAGGTACAGGCCGCGCGGCGTGCCGGCCAGGTTCTCCGCGGTGGTGGCCAGATCGGGCAGGCCGAGCAGCCCGGCGATCAGGGTGTCCCCGAACACCGGGTGAGCACGCATCCACAGGCTCAGCCGTCGCACGCTCACAGCCTAGGTTCGCCTACCCGCCGTCAGCGTCGCCCTGGGGTATCACGCACAGCTACTACCCCAGAATGAGTGATCCATTCCGCCGGCATGGCACCATCAGCCGGGTGACGTCCTCCCTGGCCGGGCCGCTGTCCGCGGCGGTGGCGCGGCTGGTCCAGACGCTGCGGCCGCAGGTCGGTCCGGGCACCGCCGCCGGCTTCGACGAGGTGCTGCGCCGACTGTCCGCGCCGTTGCAGGTCGCCGTCGCCGGACGGATCAAGTCCGGCAAGTCCACGCTGGTCAACGCCCTGATCGGGCGGCGGGTGGCGCCGGTCGGTGTCGGCGAGTGCACCCGGTTGGTGACCCGGTTCCAGTACGGCGCGGTGGACCGCATCGAGGTGGTCGGCGTGGACGGCGCGCGGCGGGTGCTGCCGTTCGACGCCGACGGCATGATCCCGGCCGAGCTGGACGTGGACATCGAGACCGTGTCCCACCTTGAGGCGTATCTCACCAACGACGTGCTGCGGGAACTCACCGTGATCGACACGCCGGGGCTGGGCTCGCTCGACTCGGCGTCGGTGGCCCGGACCGAGAAGCTGCTGGACCAGGTGTCGCAGGACGCGGTCGCCGGCGCCGAAGCCGTGCTCTACGTCTTCACGCAGACCGTGCGGGCCGACGACCAGGAGACGCTGCGGGCCTTCACCGCGGCCACCGCCGGCCGTGACGCCGGCCCGGTCAACGCCATCGCCGTGCTGAACAAGGCCGACACCATTCCGCCCGAGTCGGTCGCCGGCTCGGACGGCGACGTCTGGCGGGCGGCCGCGATCCTGGCCGGCAAGCAGGCGGCGACGCTGCGGCCGCGGGTCGCCGATGTGCTGCCGGTGATCGGGCTGCTGGCCGAGTCGGCCGAGTCCGGGACGTTCACCTCGGCCGACGCCGACGCCCTGCACGCGTTGGCCTCGTTGGACGAGGACAGCTGGCAGACCATGCTCATGTCGGCCGACCTGTTCACCACCTGGGAGTGCGAGGTTCCCCAGGCGACCCGGTCCCGGCTGCTGGCCAAGCTCGACCTGTACGGCATCGGCCGCGCGGTGGCGGCCATCCACGCCGAACCGGGCATCACCGCCGGGGCCCTGCGCCGGGTGCTGCTCGACGCCTCCGGTCTCGACGGCGTTCGGGCCAAGCTCGACGGCGTGTTCCGGGCCCGGGCCGACGGCATCAAGGCCGCCGCCGCGCTCGCTTCCGTGACGGCGCTCGCGGCCGGCGACCCGGGCGAGCGGCGGCGGGTGCACGACGCCATCGAGCAGCTGCTCGGCCGGCCCGAGGCACACCAGTTGCGGCTGCTGGAGGCGCTGACGTTGATCACCGCCAACGCCGTCACGATGCCCGAGGACCTGGCCGAGGAGGTACTGCGGGTCGGCGGCTCCGGCAGCGTGCCCGAGCAGCTGGGCCTGGTCGGAAGGCCGCCGCACGAGCTCGTCGCCTACGCGCTGGAGCGGGCCGGCTGGTGGCGCTCGTTCGCGTCGTTCGGGGCCACTCCGGCGCAAAGCCGGGTCGCGCACGTCGTGCATCGGGCATATTTCCTCATCTGGCAGCAATTGAGGGGGGCCGGTGGAGGCTGAGGTGGCGGCCGAGCGGCGGGCGCTGATCTCGCTGTGCCTGTACGCGCTGGACCGCGCGCGCAGTGCCGGCGTCGTCGAGCGGCTGGAGGCCGGGTTGGCCGAGGTCGGGGTGCGGGCCGTCCGGCCGGACGGCGAGCGGTTCGACCCGGCCGTGCATGAGGCCGGCGGCACCGAGCCGACCGATGATCCGGGCCTGGTCGGGCTGATCGCCGAGACCGAGGTGCCCGGCTTCGTCGATCGCGGCCAGTCGTTGCGCGCGCCGATCGTCATCGTCTACACCGGGTCTGAGTCGTGACGCCAACACCGCAGCTGCCGCAGCTGGTCAAGCAGGCCCGGGAGCGGCTCGCCGGGTTGCTGCGGGAGCACGACAAGCGGGCCGCCGACCAGGTCGACAGGCTGCTGGCCGGCCGGGACGCCACGCCGTCGATCGTGGTGGTCGGCGAGACCAACCGGGGCAAGAGTTCGCTGGTCAACGCCCTGGTCGCGACGCCTGGACTGTCCCCTGTGGACGCCGAGGTGGCCACCGCGAGCTACCTCGTGCTGCGGCACGGCGAGTCGTGGTCGGCGCGGGCCTGCTACGCCGAGCCGATCGAGTTCCCGGTTGAGGAGCTGGGCCGCTGGGTCACGGGTGTCGAGCAGCAGCCGCCACGGCACGTCGAAGTCCAGGCCCCGATTCCGTTGCTGCGGAACCTGTCCATTGTGGACACCCCGGGCGTCGGCGGGTTGAACTCGATGCACGGCGAGCTGGCCGCCGAGGCCGCGGCCACCGCCACCGCCTTGCTGTTCGTGGTCGACGCCTCGTCGCCGTTCACCCGTGGCGAGCTGGATTTCCTTGCCACGGTGGGAGAACGCGTCGAGACGGTGCTGTTCGCGCTGACCAAGGTGGACCAGTTCCGTGGCTGGCGGGAGATCCTCGACGCCGACCAGCGGCTGCTGGCCGAGCACGCGCCCCGGTTCGCCGGCGCGAAGTTCCACGCCGTGTCGCCGCGCATGTTCGAGATGGCGGCCAAGGCCCCGAATCCCGCCGCGGCCGCGATGTTGCGGGATAAGTCCGGTGTCGGCGAGCTCCAGGTCGCCGTGCAGGAGCTGGTGGTCGGCCGGTCGCTGATGCTGGCCGAGGCCAACGCCCTGCGGACGTTCACCACCGCCATCGGCGAGGTCGTGGTCCGGCTCCAGGCGTCCGCGCGGGCCCTGGACACCGGCCATGACGAGGCCGACGCGCTGCGGTCCCGTCGCGACAAGCTGGCCGCCGAGCGCAAGTCGTCCACCCGTAGTTGGCAGGTCAAGCTGCGGACCGAGGTGCAGCGGGCCCGGTTGGAGTCGTCGCACGAGGTCAGCCGGCAGGTCCGCGACGCCCAGTCGTGGTTCCGGCAGGCCATCGACACCGCCGACCGGGACGCCCTGGCCGCATTGCCGCAGCAACTCGACGCCGCATTGCAGATCATTTCCGCGCGAGTCAACGGCGTGTTGGCCGACCGTCTCAGCCATGCCGCCGACGCCGCGTTGGCCTCGTTGTTCTCCGTCGACGAATTGGCCGTCATTCGCGCCCAATTCGCCCGAGGTGATCATCCGCCGGTCGTGCTGCGGGCGCCGGAGAAACGGGCCGCCACCGCCGAAGATCGACTGTTGGTGTTCATGGGCATTTCCGGTGGCATGGGCGCCGGGCGTATCGCCGCTTTGCCGCTGGCCGGCCTCGGCGTGGCCGCGCTGAATCCGATCGTGCTGCCGGTGACCATCGTGCTCGGGCTCGGCG
>DATJJB010000694.1:0-10218 GCA_035492655.1 Kutzneria sp.
CAGCTCGGCCAGCCAGGGGTGGTGGTCGCGGACGGTCTCGGCGGCCCGGGTGAGGTCCTCGGGACGGGCGACGCGGCGCAGGGCCTGCACGGCGGCGACGTCGGCCCGGCTGTCGTGCACCGGCAGCGCCTCGCGGTCCACGGTCGGCTTGGACTCGCGCACGTCGTCCAGGGCCTGTTGCATGGCCGTCCGGTCGCCGGACGCCACACCGGGGGTGAGGATCTTGCGCTCCAGCATGATCAGCCGGGCCAGCACGGCCGGATTGCCGATCTTGGCCCGGCGGCCGCTCATCACCTGGCTCAGCATCGGGGCGCTGATGCCCAGCACGTCGGCGAGGTAGGCCTGGGAGATGTCGAACGCCACGACGAGCCGGCGGACCCGGTCGCCGAGCGGCTCGCCGTACCACTCACGTTGCAGCGCCAGGTTGCGCTGGACGATCTTGTGGTCCTCCAAGGGTCCCCCCTGTCCGGTTTGCATTCGCACGCGGGCCGATCGTAGCTGATCGACGGGGGTGGCCAGGCCGGTTTCAGGCCAGCAGCCGCCGGGCCTCTTCGACGTCCTCGCGCATCTGCACGACAAGATCGTCACTGGAGTCGAACTTGAGCTGACCGCGCAGCCGCGCCACGAAGTCCAGCGCCACCCGCTGGCCGTAGAAGTCCTCACTCACATCCAGCACGAACGCCTCGACCCGGCGCTCCCGACCGGAGAACGTGGGGTTGGTGCCGACCGACACGGCGGCGTCGCGAACCTGGCCGCCCTGAAGGAAACGGCAGGCGTACACACCGTCCGCCGGCACCGCCGCGAACTTCGGCGTGGACAGGTTGGCCGTCGGGAAGCCCAGGTCGCGGCCACGGCCGTCGCCCCGGACCACGATGCCCTCCAGCCGGTGCGGCCGGCCAAGCGCGTGCTCGGCCGCCACCACGTCACCGGCGTCGATACAGGCCCGGATGTACGTCGAGGAGTAGACCAGGTGGTCCTCGCTGACCAGGCTCTCCCCCTCGGCCGTGAAACCGAACCGGCTGCCCAGCGCGCGCAGCAGCGTGACGTCGCCCTGCGCGCCCTTGCCGAAGGTGAAGTTCTCCCCGACCACCACGGCCGCCACGTGCAGCTGCTCCACCAGCAGCTCGTGCACGAACACGTCGGCCGGCATCCGGGACAGCTCCGGAGTGAAGGGCAGCACGCAGAACACGTCCACGCCCAGCTCCTCCACCAGGTCGGCGCGGCGCTTCAGGGTCGTCAGCTGGGCCGGGTGACTGCCCGGGCGGACCACCTCGGACGGGTGCGGGTCGAACGTCATGACCACACACGGCAGGTCCCGCTTGGCCGCCAGCTCCACCGCCCGGCTGATCAGCTCGCGGTGGCCGCGATGGACACCGTCGAACACACCGATCGTCAGGACACAGCGGCCCCAGCCGCTCGGAAGATGTTCCAACCCACGCCAGCGCTGCACGGGATCGAGCCTAGTCGACGGCCAACAACACCAAGGGCTTTGCCACGCCTTCGGTGTCCACGGCCAACGCCAGGGCGCGACCGTCCGGTCCGAACACCCCGTACGGGCCCTCGATGCCGGCGGCCGGGAGCTTGCGGCCGTGGGACAACGCGGCCGCGGCGGGCAGGTCGATGTCGTGGCGCGGGAACGCCGTGTTGACGGCCTCCCCCAGGTCCAGCGACAGCGCCGGCTCTTCCTCGAGCTGCTCCAGGGTCCGGGCGGTGCGCAGGTCGAACGGGCCGACCCGAGTCCGGCGCAGGGCGACCAGGTGGCCGCCGACGCCGAGCTTCTGCCCGAGGTCGCGGGCCAGCGCCCGGACGTAGGTGCCGGACGAGCACTCGACCATCACGTCCAGCTCGGTGCCGGTCTCGTCCCGGCGCACCAGCAGCAGGTCGAACCGGCTGACCGTGACCGGCCGCGCGGCCAGCTCGACCTCCTCGCCGGCCCGGACCCGGGCGTACGCCCGCTTGCCGTCCACCTTGACCGCGCTGACCGAGCTCGGCACCTGCATGATGTCGCCGGTCAGCAGGGCGATCTCGGCCCGCACCAGGTCCTCGTCCACCTGCGACCCGTCGGCGGAGAACGTGACCTCGCCCTGGGCGTCGTCGGTGGTGGTGGCCGCGCCCAGCCGGATGGTGGCCAGGTAGGCCTTGGTGTCCATGGCCAGGTGTCCCAGCAGCTTGGTGGCCCGCTCGATGCCGAGCACGAGCACCCCGGTGGCCATCGGGTCCAGGGTGCCGGCGTGCCCGACCTTGCGGGTGCCCATGATGCGACGGGCCCGGGCGACCACGTCGTGCGAGGTCAGCCCGGCGGGCTTGTCCACCACCACCAGGCCGGCGTTGGCCGTGGTGCCGGGCGTGCGCTGGCGGTTCTGCGGGCGTCGAGAGCGAAGCGGTTGTGCCACAGCCGAATATTCTCTCACGCTGCGGCGGGCTCGATGACCTCGTCCCACCGTCGACGCTGGAGCTGCACGGGAACTTCCTCGCCGCGGGCGGCGGCGTGCAGCACGACGGCGCGGGCCCGACGCCACCAGATGGCCATCCGCCAGGTGCCGAGCGACTGCACGGCCAGCACGGCCACGAAGGCGATCCGGAACGCGTTCTGCTGGCCCAGGCCTTCGGCCAGGCTGAGCAGCACGCCGACGGCCAGGGCGGCGATCGTGGTGGCGACGAAGCCGCCCACGTTGACCACGCCGGTCGCGGTGCCGACGATGCGGTTCGGGTTGTAGTCCTTGGCCAGCGCGAAGCCGACCGACGAGGCCGGGCCGCCGACGGCGAACAGCGCGAAGGCGATCACCAGCAGCCACAACGGAAGTCGGCCCGGCACGAGCAGCAGCAGCGTCCACACCGCGCCGGACGTGACCAGGTACGCGGCGGCCAGCGGCACCCGCAGCTCGGGGTTGCGGCTGATCAGCGTGCCGACGACCGGGCTGAGGATCAGGCCGCCGATGACCAGCAGGCTCAGCACGGAACCGGCGGTCTCGACGCTGAGTCCCTGTGCCTGCACCAGATACGGCACGCCCCAGAGCAGGCCGAGGGTGGTCGGCGCGACCATGGTGCTGAAGTGCACCCAGAAGCCGAGCCGGGTGCCGGGAGTGCGCCACGCGCCGGCGATGTTGCGCGCCACCTCACGCGGCGTGACCCGCTCGACCACCGGCGCGGGCACGCCGTGCGGCAGATCACGCAGCCGGGTCGCGGCGACCGTGGCGTAGACGGCGGTGGCGGCGCCGGCGACCAGGAAGGTCATGGTCCAGCCGGCGTTGTGCAGCAGCAGGGTCAGCGGCACGGTGGCGACGAGGTTGCCGGCCGAGCCGATCATCGCCGACAGCGACATGACCACGGCGTACTTGCGGGCCGGGAAGTGGCCACCGATCAGGCGCAGCACGCTGACCCAGGTCATGGCGTCGCCGAGGCCGAGCACGCCGCGGGCGATCAGGCCCAGCGGGTAGCTGTCGGCGACCGCGAACAGGATCTGGCCCAGGCCCATGAAGGCGGCGGCCGCGGTGAGCAGCTTGCGCGGGCCGAACCGGTCGACCAGCAGGCCGGTCGGCACCTGCATGGCGGCGTAGACGAAGACCTGGAGCACGGTGAACGTGCTGAGCGCGGCGGGGCCGACGCCGAAGCGGTCGGCGGCGGCCAGTCCGGCCACGCCGAGCGAGGAGCGGTGGAAGACGGCGAAGAGGTAGACGACGACGGCGGTGATCCAGACCACCCAGGCTTGACGGGTGGCGCGCGAGGCCGGCACGGCTGTCCTTCCAGATGGTTCAGAAACGTAGGATGTCCACACCTATCATCGCCGCTGGTCAGTGCCTTGTTAACCGCTTCAGACGTGGACTCCGTCACACGCCGGTGACGGCCCAGCGCCCGGATTTCGTCCGCAGCACCACGGCGACCAGCCGGAACACCATGAACGTCGACAGACCGGTCCAGATGCCGAGCAGTCCCCAGTGGAAGGCCAGCGACAGCCACACCAGCGGCACGAAGCCGACCAGCGCGCTGACGACCGTGGCGGTGCGCAGGAACTTCGCGTCGCCCGCGCCGAGCAGCACGCCGTCCAGGGCGAACACCACGCCGGCGATCGGTTGCAGCAGCACGAAAAGCCACCAGGCGTGCGGGATTTCCGCCAGCACACCGGGCGCCGAGGTGAACACCCGCGGCAGAACGCTGTACAGCGCGGCGAAAACCACCGACAGGGCGATGCCGAACACCAGCCCGTACCGGGTCACCTGCCAGGCCAACGACTTCGCCTCGTCGTCACGGCCCGCGCCCAGCGCCGCACCGACCAGCGACTGCGCGGCAATGGCCAGCGAATCCAGCACGAGGGCGAGGAAACTCCACAGCTGCAACACGATCTGGTGCGCGCCGACCGCGTCCGTCGAGGTCCTCGACGCCACCGACAACGCGGAGATGAACGACAGCTGGAAGGCAAGCGTGCGGATCACCAGGTCGCGGCCGAGGCCCAGCTGGGCCCTGATCAGGTGCGGCACCGGCTTCAGCGGCACCTTCTCCTTGACCAGCGCGGAAACGAACAGCGCCGCCGCCACGGTTTGCGCGAACACGTTGGCCACGGCCGAGCCCTCCAGGCCCCAGCCGAGGACGTAGACCAGGATCGGGTTCAGCACCACCGAAAGCCCGTTGCCCAGCAGCACGTACACCAGCGGGCGCCTGGTGTCCTGGACGCCGCGCAGCCAGCCGTTGCCGGCCATGGTGATCAGCACCATCGGCGCGCCGAACAGCGCGACGCGCAGCCAGCTCACGCCGGCGTCCGCGATGGGTCCCTTGCCCGCCAACAGTTCCGCCACCGGGGTGGCCAACAGCTGGCCCAGGATCAGCACTGCCAGGCCGACTCCGACCGCCAGCCACGTCGCCTGCACGCCTTCTTCCACGGCGTCGCCACGGCGGCCCGCGCCGTGCAGGCGGGCGGTACGCGAAGTCGTGCCGTACGAAAGGAAGGTCAACGCGCTGGACACCTGGGAGAACAGCAGGCCGCCCAGGGCCAGACCGGCCAGCGGCAGCGCGCCGAGGTGGCCGACGACCGCGGTGTCGACGAGCACGTACAGCGGCTCGGCCGCGAGTACGCCAAGGGCCGGAACCGCAAGGGCGAAGACCTGTCTCGCCGAGCCCGCACGCACCGTCACCTGCCCAATGTGCACCGAGCGCCGCTCGGACCGCGAATTATGTGATGGCACTTACGGTTGCGTTGTCCCAGTATGTGGCCATGCGGATGCACACTGACGAGATCAACTCCGCGCCCGAGCTGGTCCGGGCGCTGATCACCGAGCAGTTCCCGCAATGGGCCGATCTTCCGATCGAACGCGTCGATTCGTCCGGCACCGACAACGCGATGTTCCGCCTCGGTGATGAGCTGGCCGTGCGGCTGCCGCGCCGGCCGTTCGTCGCGGCAGCCCTGCGCAAGGAGCTGCACTGGCCGGCCGTGCTGGCCCCGCAGCTGCCGGTCGAGGTGCCGGCTCCGGTCGCGGTCGGCGAGCCCGCCGCCGACTTCCCGTTCCCGTGGGCCGTGCTGCGGTGGATCGACGGCGGCAATCCGGTGGTCGGCGCGCTGGTCGAGCCCGAGGCGTTGGCCCTCGACCTGGCCGAGTTCGTCCAGGCCCTGCGCAAGATCGATCCCACCGGCGGGCCGGCGCAGCACCGCGGCGTGCCGTTGGGTTCGCCCGGCCGCGACGTGCCGACCCGTGAGGCCATCTCCCAGCTCCACGACGACATCGACACCGATGCCGCACTGGCGTTGTGGGAGCGGGCCATCGCCCTGCCCGAGCCGCCCGGCGTCTTCTGGTCGCACGGCGACCTCTCCCCCGGCAACGTGCTCGTGCGGAACGGCCGGCTCTCCGCCGTGATCGACTTCGGCGGTGTCGGGATCGGCGACCCCACCGTGGATCTCGTCGTGGCGTGGAACCTGTTGCCGGCCGGGGCTCGTGACGTCTTCCGGGCGGCGTTGGACGTCGATGACGAGACGTGGGAACGGGGTCGGGCCTGGGCGATGTCCATCGCCCTGATCCAGCTGCCGTACTACCGGGACACGAATCCCGGGCTGTCGGCCAACTCCCGGCACGTGCTGAGCGAGGTGCTCGCGTGACGCGTGCCGTCGGCGTCGGGATGGCCAGGCAACCCGACGCCGACAGCTGGCCGGTTTTCCTGCTATCGGCCTTCCAGTGACTTCACGTTGTTGCCGAAGGACCAGCCCTTCGAGCCGTCCCAGTTGACCGACCACGTCATCAGGCCCTTGATACCGCTGACACTCCGGTACGCCTGCGACACGAGGCTGGTCGACAGGTAGCCGCCGCCGGCGCCGGACTGCGCCGGCAGGCCGGGAACCTGCTTGTCGTAAGGAACCTTGATGGTGGTGCCCTGCACGACCAGGCCGTTGTTGAGGCACTGGGTCTGCACGGTGAAGCCCTGCACGGTGCCGGCCTGGTAGGAGTCGCCCTTGCAGCCGTACATGGAACCGTTGTAGTACTGCATGTTCAGCCACCACAGCCGGCCGTTGTCGGCGTACTTCTTGATGATCGGCAGGTACGCGCCCCAGATGGAGCCGTAGGTGATGGAACCGCCGGTGACGTAAGCGGTTTCCGGCGCCATGGTGAGGCCGAAGTTCGACGGCATCTTGGCCAGCACGCCGTCGATGATGCGGATCAGGTTGGACTGCGAGGCCGACAGCGTCTTGATGTTGCCGGTGTCGGTCAGGCCGGTCTCGATGTCGATGTCAATGCCGTCGAAGTTGTAGGCCTTGAGGATCGGCACGATGGTGTTGACGAACCGGTCGGCCACCGTGCTGGAGCTGAGGTCGATGCCGGCGGCCGCGCCGCCGATGGACAGCAGCAGGGTCGCCCCGGCCGCCTTGGCCGCGCAGTTGTCGGCCGGCGTGCCGACCTTCACGCCGGCGTCCATGCCGTCCTGCCACAGCGCCGTGCCGTCGGAGCGGATCACCGGGAAGGCTTCGTTGATCACGTTGTAGCCGTGCTGCGCGATCCGGCTGTCGGTGACCGGAATCCAGCCCAGGCCGGGATGCACGCCGTTGGCGGCGCCGTCCCAGTTCTCCCAGTAGCCCTGGAGCACCTTGCCGGCGGGCCGGGACTTCACCGCACAGGTGTCCGCGTGGGGCGAGGCAGGGGTCGCCTGTGCGGACGCCAGACCGAGCGCCGGGACGGCTAGCGCGGCGGCGAGGACTGCCGTCAGGGACCGCGATATCCGACCGAACATGGCCAGCTCCCATCGTCGAAGGGCGGCGGCGGCCGGACCTCCGACGATACCCCGCGACCGATGAGGTGGTCTAGACCAGATTCGAGCACCCCACGACTCACACATGCGCTTCCTATGTGGCGTCTGGTGCCACATAGGAAGCGCATGTGGCGAGAAAGCGGGGAATGTCAGTGGGCGGGGGTAGCCTCGGCGAGGGCGGCGCGGATGCCGGCGATGACGTCGTCGGCGGTGCCGGGGGCGGTGAAGCCGGCGGCCAGGCGATGGCCGCCGCCGCCGAAACGAACGGCCACGGAGCGCACGTCGAGCCGGCCGACGGCCCGCATCGACACCGTCCAGGCACCGGACGGGGTTTCTTTCAGGACTGCGGCAACTTCGGCTTCCGAAGTCGAGCGGACTACGTCGATGACGCTCTCGATCTCCTCGGCCCGCAGACCGCCGACATCGGCCCTGCGCACGACGGCGTAGACAAAACCCAAGCCCTGCGCGGCATCCGGCTCCAACTGGGCGGCGGCGAGCACCGAGGACAGCATGCCCAGCCAGGCGAAGGGATGGCTGTCCATCAGTGAGCGGATCAGCCCGGCGCCATCGACGCCGGCCTCCAGCAGCCGGGCGGCCAGCCGATGGGTCTCGGGCTTGGCCAGCCGGAAGGACACGGTGTCGGTGGCGATGCCGGCATACAGGCAGCGCGCGATGGACTCGTCGATCTCCACGCCCAGTTCGTCCAGCAGCCGGGCGACGATCACCGCGGTGGCCTCGGCCCGGTCGTCGACCAGGTTGTGGCTGCCGTAACGGGTGTTCGACACGTGATGGTCGACGACGAGCGAAGCGCCGGCCGCGGCCACCCGGTCGCTCAGCGGCCCGAGCCGGTCGAGGCTGCCGGTGTCCAGCGCGACCAGCAGTCCACAAGCCGCCGGCACGTCCGAAGCCGGCACGAACAGGCCGTCGGAATCCAGCATTCGCAACGACTCCGGCACCGCCGACGGCGAGCCGAACGACACTCGCACGGTGGCGCCACGGCGTCGCAACGCCAGGCCGAGGGCCAGGGCGCTGCCCAACGCGTCGGCGTCGGGGTTGACGTGGGCCAGCAGCGTGACGTCGGCCGCCGCGGCCAGCAGGGCCGCGGCGGCCGTGACATCGACCTCATCGGATGAGCTCACACGAGGCAAGCTACGTCACTCCGGGTCGGACTCCTCCTCGCGGGGAGCCTTGTACGGGTCGGCCTCGCCGGCCGGCTGCGCGGTGGACGCCAGCTGCGCCACCTCGGCGTCCGACTCGCGGGCCTTGGCCAGCAGCTCGTCGATCCGCTTGGAGTCGGTCGGCACCGTGTCGGCCCGGAAGACCAGCGTGGGCGTGAACCGCACACCGGTCTGCTGCCCGACCATGGTCCGCAGCACACCGGTGGCGCTGGTCAGCGCGGCGGTGACGGCGGCGTGGTCGGGAGCGGACTCCAGGTTGTCGCCGAGCACGGTGTAAAACACGGTCGCGTCGTGCAGGTCAGGGGTGACCCTGGCATCGGTGATGGTGACCCGGGCCAGCCGGGGGTCCTTCACCTCGTGTTCCAGCGCGGACGCCACGATCTGGGCGATCCGCTTGGCGAGCCTGCGGGCGCGGGCCTGGTCGGCCACGGCGCTCCTCCTCATGAGTAGTGACAAGTTGGTACTAGTCGTCCTCGGGACCGAGCAGGCGCTGTCGGGCCGACAGGACCTGGAGTTCGGGCCGGGAGGACACCAGCCGCTCACACGCGTCGAGCACGTCACGGACGTGCTCCGCGTCGGCGGCGACCACCGACACCCCGACCAGGGCGCGGCGGTGCAGATCGAGATGACCGGCCTCGGCCACCGAGACCTCGTACTTGCGCCGGATCTCGGCCAGCACCGGCCGGACCACGGAGCGCTTCTCCTTGAGCGAGTGGACGTCGCCCAGCAACACGTCCAACTCGAGGGCACCGACGAACATGGGCATCACCGTGGGCGGACGCCGACGGGGCCGGCCGGCAGGCCGGCCCCGTCGCACGCCACTTGATCAGTTGCGGGGCTTCTCCCGCATCTCGTACGTCTCGACCGTGTCGCCGACCCGCAGGTCGCCGTAGTTGCCGAGGGTGAGACCGCACTCGAAGCCCTCGCGGACCTCGGTCACGTCGTCCTTGAAGCGACGCAGCGAGGTCAGCGTCAGGCTCTCCTGGATCACGACGTTGTCGCGGATCAGGCGGGCCTTCGAGTTGCGCTTGAGCTCGCCGGACATCACCAGGCAGCCGGCGATGGTGCCGACCTTGGAGGACTTGAAGACGTCGCGCACCTCGGCCCGGCCGAGCTGCACCTCCTCGTACTCCGGCTTGAGCATGCCCTTGAGGGCCTGCTCGATCTCGTCGATCGCCTGGTAGATGACCGTGTAGTAGCGAACCTCGACGCCCTCGCGGTTGGCCAGCTCGGTGGCCCGACCCTCGGCCCGGACGTTGAAGCCCAGGACGATGGTGTTGTCCGTCGCGGTGGCGAGGTTGATGTCGCTCTCCGTGACACCACCGACGCCGCGGTGCACCACGTGCAGCTCGACGTCGTCGCCGACCTCGATGTTCATCAACGCGGCTTCCAGCGCCTCGACGGTGCCGGAGTTGTCGCCCTTGATGACCAGGTTGAGCTGGCTGGTCTCCTTCAGCGCGGCGTCCAGGTCCTCCAGGCTGACGCGCTTGCGGCGGGACGCGTTGAGGGCGTTGCGGGTCCGGGCCTGGCGGCGCTCGGCGATCTGCCGGGCCACCCGGTCCTCGTCCACCACCAGGAAGCTGTCGCCGGCTCCCGGCACCGAGGTCAGACCGATGACCTGGACCGGACGCGACGGCAGCGCCTCGATGACGTCCTCGTTGTGCTCGTCGACCATGCGCCGGACGCGCCCGTAGGCGTCGCCGGCGACGATCGAGTCGCCCACCCGCAGCGTGCCGCGCTGCACCAGCACCGTGGCCACCGGGCCGCGACCGCGGTCCAGGTGCGCCTCGATCGCGACGCCCTGGGCCTCCATGTT
>DATJJB010000695.1:0-14949 GCA_035492655.1 Kutzneria sp.
CTGGACTCGGTCGACCGGCTCATCCGGGAGGCGGTCGGCGCGATCGTGGCCGACCGGCCGCCGGCCGAGGCGTTGCTCGGGATCTTCGAGTGCTACGGCGACTTCGCGATGAGCGAGGACTTCCGCGGCTGCAACTTCCTCAACGCCGCCGCCGAGCACGCCGACCGGGACAGCCCGCCGCGGCAGCTGATCGCCGCGCACCGGGCCTGGCTGCGCGAAACGTTTCGGTGCCTGCTGGTGGAATCTGGACATCCCGCGCCGGAACGGGCCGCTGCGACGCTGGTGTTGCTCCGTGACGGCGCGATGTCCGCGGCCGAGCTGGACGACCCGGCGACCGTCCGGGAGACGTTGCTGCACACGGTCGGAGCGGTGATCGCGGGGTAAGTCAACCCGCGATCGTCGTGACCTTCGAAGAGGTGAGGATCGCTCGGCTGAAAGCCGCCCCGGGCGGGCGCCCGGGGCAGCAGGGGATCAGCGAAACCGTCGAAATAGACACCCGAGTGCCACCGCGCCGATCACGGCCGCGGCACCCTGCAGGATCCGGCGTTGGCGATGGGCGCGGGCCCGGGCGTCCGCGTACGGCATGGTGGTGTTGGTGATCATGGCGTGCAGCGGCATCCAACGGTGCCGCAGGACCTTCTCCAGCACGACGTCGCACGCCTTCTCCAGCCGTACGCCGGGGGAGCGCACGGTGTCGCGGAGCTCGGCGAAGTTCTGCTTGGACATCTCGGCCAGCGCATCGGTGTGCGGCTTGCGGCGCTGGTAGAACCGCTCCACGGCAGCCCGAGGCGAGTCCGGCCGTGCGGCGAAGGAGTCGGCCAGCTCCAGGCCGTCCTCGAAGGCGGCGTTCATGCCCTGGGCCAGGAACGGGTACACGGCATGGCAGGCGTCGCCGATGAGCACGACCTTGCCGTCATGGTGCCAGGGCGAGGTCCGGGTGGTGACCAGCTTGAACGTGGGCTGGTCGAGGAAGACCTTGCCGACATCGGGCACCAGGTCCAGCACGTCCGGGAAGAGCTCCCGGAACAGCGCCTCGACGTCGTCCGAGGTGCGGAGCGCGTCGAAACTGCGCGGGCCCTGGAACGGCAGCACACAGGAACACGTGAAGGAGCCGTCGAGGTTGGGGTGGGCGAACATCATGGTCTCGCCGCGCGGCCACAGGTGGAAGACGTCGTCGGCCATCCGGTGACTGCCGTCGGCCGCCGCGGGAATGTGCAGCTCCCGCCAGCCCCACTCGAGGAACTCCTGGTGGAAGTCGGCCCGCTCGTCCCGCTGCATGTGCTTGCGCACCACGGAAAACGCGCCGTCGGCCCCGACGATGACGTCCGGGGTAACGGTGAAGGCGTTACCCGACTCGGAGACGAAGTCGGCCGCCGGCAGGTCCTTGTCGATGCCCACGCAGCGGGTGTCGAACACGAACCGCACGGTGGCCGACCTGGTGGCGGCCTCGATGAGCTGCACGCCGAGATCATGGCGCTGGATGGCCAGAATGCCGCCGTCCCCGTACGTCGAGAAGCGCAGCGACTTGTCCTGGTTGTGCACCAGCCGGCCGCGCATTGGCGACACGTGCCGGGTGATCTCCTGACGCAACCCCAGGCGCTCCAAGGCTTTCAGTCCGCGCTCGGACAGCCCGAGGTTCATCGAGGTGGTGTGCACGGCATTGACCCGAGGATCGGGCCGCCGCTCGTACACGGTCACCGTGTGGCCCTGCCGGCCGAGGGCGAGCGCGAGGAACGCCCCGGCCATGCCCGCCCCGACCACCACGAATTCCACTACTGCTCCTTGGTCTTGACGACGACGTGCACCTGGCCGACGGCCTTCTCCGCCAGCTCGACCGCTTCGTCCGCGGTCGGCGCGAGCACCATCACCGAGCCGATCCGGTCCCAGGAGCTGCGCAGCTCCCGCACGGGGTCGCCGACGCCCGGCCCCATGCCGAAGCTGACCACGCCGGGCAGCTCCTTCGCGGCGTCGAGGCCGTCGATGCTGATGATCTCGCCCGGCGGCACCTGCATGAACCGCACCGCGGCGGCTTGCGGTGCCACGGTAGGCATCTCGGGCGGTTCCAGGCCGCGCATGACCGAGAAGTAGCGCTCGCCGATCGGGTCCTCGTAGGCCCGTTCGATCATCTCGATGATCCCGTCGCCCGGGAACCGGCCGGCGCACTCGACGAGGTACGGCGTGCCGTCCTCCCGCACGATCCACTCGCAGTGCACGACCCCGGAGCCGAACGCCACGGCCCGCAGCACGGCCAGCGTGCTCGCCACCAGCTTGTCCTTGAGCGCCAGGGAGATCGCCGCCGGCAGGACGTGCCCGAGCTCGATCGGACGGTCGCCCGGGTAGAGCACCTTGTCGGTCACGTTGGCGAACAGCGACTGGCCGTCCCGGACGACCATCTCCACGCTGTACTCGTGGCCGGCCACGTACTCCTCGACCAGCATGCGCACGGCCCGCTCGCGATCCGGCACGAACATGCCCTCGTCGTGCTGCACGCAGGATGCCCACGCCGCCGCGACTTCCGAGGCGTCGCGCAGGACCTGTGTGCCGACCGCGCCCTGCCGGTTGGCCGGCTTCAAGATCACCGGAGCGCCGTGCGCCTCGATGAACGCGATGACCTCCTCCGGCGAGCCGGCTTCGGCGGACAACGGATTGGGCACGCCGGCAGCACGAGTCACCTTGCGCAGCAAGGATTTGTCCCGCAGCAGCTCGGCCGCGCCGAGGCCGGCGCCAGGCGTGCCGAGCCGTTCGGCCAGCCGGGCGGCGAACGGCGTCGCGTACTCGACCAGCGGCACCACCGCCGACGCGGCGATGTCGGGCCGGCTGACCAACAGCGTGTCGGCCGCCCCGGGCAGCTGGTACTCCCACTCGATGAGCTCGCGCACCAGCGTCGACTCGGCGATGTGCTTGCGGACGTCGCGCTTGCGCACGACATCGGGCTCCTCGACGATGATCAGCGACTGCGCCGGCAGGAACTCGGCCAGTTTGCCCAGCGCGGCGACGAAGCCCACCAGGATGATCGGTCGTTCGGACACGTTCAGCGCTCCTCTACTTCGCGATGCCGAGGCACAGGCCGAATTCGGGGGTGCCGCCCAGCAGGTGGGCGCCGCCGGACTGGAGGATCCGCTCCTGCGCGAACAGGTGCTGGCACATCGTCGTGGTGTCCCGCAGCCAGCGGTCCATCGGCGACGAGCGGTGGATGGACGCGGTTTGCAGCAGGTCGTAGATCCGGGTCACGATGGAGCGCGCGGTCCGGAACGCGTGCAGCCGGGACAACGGCAGCGCCGCCCGCTCGGTGCGGGTCAGGTCGTCCAGGGTGCCGCCGCTGCCCAGGACTTCCTCCAGCCGCGCCAGCGCGCCGCGAACGCCGTACCGGGTGGCGTTGTAGTCGGCCTCGCACTCGGCGATGATCGTCTGCACCCGGCGGTTGTCGGCCCAGCGGTCCCCGTTCGGGTAGCGCCGGGTCTCGGCCAGCTCGCGGACGTGGTCCAGCGCGGCCCGGGCGACCCCCAGCGGCACGCCGGGCAGGCAACGCATGAACGTCTCCGGTTCGGTCTTCGGGCTGGAGTGGTCGCGCAGCTGGCTGAACACCAGCGTGTGCTGCTCCGGCACGAACACGTCGGTGATCGTGTAGTCGCAGCTGCCGGTGCCGGCCAGGCCGGTGGTCTCCCAGTTGTCGATCAGGCCGACGTCCTCGCGGCGCACCATGAACAGCCGGGAGTCGTGCGGGTCCTTGCCGTCCGGGCTCGGGTCGGGCTGCCCGTCGCGGTAGATGAACGCGCCGGAGATCACCCAGTCGCAGGTGGTCACGCCGCTGCCGAAGGTCCAGCGGCCGGTCAGCCGGTAGCCGCCCGGCACCCGCTCGGCCCGGCCGACCGGGAACAGCGCGCCGGCGGTGATCATGTCCAGGCTGGGGAACATCTCCTTCGCCACCGCGTCGTCCAGGTAGCGGGCGAAGTGGCCGGTGTGCGCGCAGACCTCGGCGGTCCACGCCGCCGAAGCGTCCCCATAGGACAGTGCCTCGACGATCTCCAGCTCTTCCAACGAGGTCAGGTCCGGCCCGCCCCAGGCGTGGGTGAAGCCGGCCTGGTAGATCCCGGTGTCCCGCAGCTTCTCCACCAGGTCCTCGGGCAGGTGCCGGGTCCGCTCGATCTCCGCCGCCCGCTCGCGCAGCTCCGGGGCCAATGCCTTGGCCCGGGCCAGTATCTCCGCGGCGGTGAGCGTCGCCTCGGATGCGATGGTCATCTGGTCGCTCCTCACGCGTCGGTGTCCAGCAGGCCGGCCGGCATCTCGAAGGCCGCGTCGGGTCGGGGCGGCCCGATCGGCTCGGCGTCGACCTCGACCAGGGCCGAGGTCTCGACCAGCCGTCGGCGGCAGGTCGGCACATCGTCGGCCTCGCACACCACGAAGGAGTGACGGGCGAGGTAGCCGCCGGGCGGCAGCCGCAGGGTGGTGCCCGGGTCGACCATCGGCGACGCCGTGACGAGCCCCTCGGCCTTCGTTGGCACGGTCACTGACCGCACCACGCAGTCTTGCGCCGGCAGCCCGAACCGGATGCCGGCGACGGACTGCTTGGTCGGCGTGATGTCCGGCCGCTGCCCGGTGGCCACGTCGAACAACACCTCGCCGGAGTCGATGCCGGTGGCGATCGTGCCCAGCAGCGGGATCAGATCGCCGCCGACCCGGCCGTTGATCTCGATCACCACCGGGCCGTCCACGGTCAGCCGAAGCTCGCTGTGGGTGATGCCGTCCTCGATGCCCAGCGCGCGGTGCGCCCGGGCCAGCGTGTCGACCACCGTCTCGTCGACCAGCAGCGGGTCGGCCGCGTCGACGACGTGCCCGACTTCCTCGAAGTACGGGTGTTCACCGCTTTCCTTACGGGCCAGGAACATCGGCAGGTACTCGCCCTTGTGCACGGCCCCGTCGACGCTGACCTCCGGCCCGTCGGCGTAACCCTCCACAATGGCCTGTGCGCCGTAGATGCCCTGGTCCACTTCGCTGGCGGCCTGGGCCACCGCGAACGCGGCGTCGAACTCCGACTCGTTCCGGGCCAGCACCACGCCGATGCTCGCGCCCAGTGCCCTCGGCTTCACCACGACCGGGAAACCGATCTTCACCGCCGCTGCCCTTGCCGCAACGGGATCGGCCGTCATGGTGTAACCCGGCTGAGGCAGACCAGCGGCGGTCAGCAGGTCGCGGGTGCGGTGCTTGTCCCGGCAGCCGTGCACGCCGGCCAGTCCCAGACCCGGCACGCCGAACTCGGCCGCCAGCTCGCCGGCCGTCAGCACGAGCGGCTCGTCCCAGCACATCAGCCCGACGATCTGCGCCCGCTCGGCGACGTTGCGGGCCTCGGTGATCATCACCGCCGGGTCGAACACGTCGGCCAGCACGATCTCGTCGAAGTACTGCTGCTGCCAGGTCGGCTTGAGATTGTTCAGCAGCACCAGCTTCAGCCCGGCGGCCCGAGCCCGGCGGTGGATGGACTCGACCAGGTACTCCCGGTAGTAGCGCAGCCCGCTGCCGATCACCAACAGGGTGCTCATGCCACGGCCTCCTCGGCGATCACCGGTTCCGGCGCGGATTCCTTGACCTTGATGCCGCCCCAGGCCAGCGCGCCGGTGATCACGGCAAGCACGGTCAGCACCGGGAACCACACGCTGCCCAGCGCGGTCCAGGCCAGCACGCCGACGATCGGCCCGAGGGCCTGCGCCAGGCCCATGACCGAGCTGGTGACGCCCAGGTAGCGGGCCCGGTAGCGGGCCGGCACCTTGGCCGGCCGGGCGAACATGGTCGGGCCGGACATCATCAGCCCGCCGGTGAACATCGCGGCGCTGACGATCACGACCGTGGCGTTGCCGGCCGACAGGCCCCAGCCGAGGAAGGCCAGCCCGAACACCACGTGGCCGAGGAACACCGCCAGCGACGGCGGCCACTTCACGATGTACGAGGTGATCTTCAGCTCGCAGGTGATCAGCACGATGCCCGAGGTGGCCAGCACGAAGCTGTACAGGTCGGTGGACAGCCCGTCGGCGACGATCTTCAGCGGCAGCGCCACCGTGTACTGGGCGTACACCACGGTGCCGATGAACACCGCGGCCAGGTACATCAGGAACCGGCCGTCCCGGGCCAGCACGCTGTAGGCCGAGCTCCGGGACGCGTTCTCGCCGGGCGCGGGCTTCTCCTCCTCCGGTGCGACCACGTTGGGCAGCAGGGTGAAGGCCAGCAACGAGTACAGCAGCGCGGTCGCACCGTCCACATAGAACAGCAGGTCCCAGTTCACCGCGATGAACACGGTGGCCAGCAGGGCCGCGCCGGCCGCGCCGGCGTTGAGCGCGATCCGCATCATGGAGAACGACATGACCTGGAACTTCTCCGGCATCAGCTCGGCCAGCATCACCGACGCCGCCGGCCGGTAGGCCTGCGTGACCAGCCCGGCCAGGCCCACGTCCAGGATCACCAGCCAGAACGTGCCCGGCCCGGACAGCAGCGGGATCAACGCCACCAGCGGGCCGGACGCGGCCATCGCCAGTCCGATGGTGAACCGGGTGCCGAGCCGGTGCGCGAGCTCGCCGCCGAGCGTGCTGCCGATGATCGCGCCGACCGCGTACGCGACCAGGCCGACGCCGGCCAGCTCGGCCGTCACGCCGCGATGCACCAGGTACAGCAGCAGGAAGGACTGGACGAACGCGCCCAGCTGGTTGAGCAGCATGCCGCCGAGCAGGTACCGGATCGACGCCGGCGTCGCCCTGATCGCGGCGAGCACGCCGTCGGACGCCCTGTCAGTCATCCTGTCGCCTCCATGGCTTGGACAATCGTGTGTGCTACGAGTGGTGCGGCGGCGAATCCCGAGCCGCCGCAGGCCGGACGGACCCACAGGCCCGGCCCGATGTGGTTGAGCAGTGCCCCGCCGGTGTCGGGATCGGCCGCGTAGTGGCATTCCTTGGCCGCCACCACCTGGTAGCGGTCCATTTCGGACAGAATCGGCTCGGTGAGCAGCCGGTCGACCCAGGTGGTGGCGTCACCGGCGTTCGTGTCGTCGACGTGCCGGCAGACCAGATCGGAGCTGATCTTGAGCAGCGTGCCGTCGCCCGGCGGCAGCAACCAGGCCCGGCAGTCCGCGCCCAGCCCGCCGACCCCCGGCGCGTGGTCCCACCACGCCGCCAGATCGGCCGGCGGCCGCAGGTAGACCATGGTCTGCCGGTACAGCTTCACCGGGACGTCGACCAGCTCACGGCTCCAGGGCCCGGCCGCCACGACCACGACGTCCGCGCCCAGCGCCGTACCGTCCACAAGCGACACCCAGTGCTCGGCGACGAACTTGACCGGGCTCTCCGGCTTGACGGTCACCAGCGGATGGCCCTTCAGCCAGGCCGCCGCGGCGTCCAGGAACCGGTCGGCCAGCAGCACTCCCGCGTCGGGGTCCAGCACACCGACCGTGCCGGCCGGGAACCGGACGTGCGGCAACTTCTCCGGATCGACCACGGTGAGCGAGCCGGTCTCGGCCGACGGCCAGGCCGTCACTATGCCGACCTGTCGGAAGAACCGCCGGCCCAGCAACGATTCCAGGTCCAGCCACCGCCGACGGGCATCGGCCATCTGTGCCGTCATGACCGGATCCCCGGGCCGCTGCACGCGCAGCGCCCGGTGCTGGTCGGCCGACGTGGCGGCCGGGTTGGGGATGGGGCCGCGATCGAGCAGCGTCACGCGGTGTCCCGCCCGCGCGCACTCGATCGCCGTCACCATCCCCGTGACCCCGGCGCCGACGACAACGATGCTGGACATCAGCCGCCGGCCCCGGTCAACCGCGGCAGGGGAGTGGGCGTGATCGTCACAGCGTCCTGGTTGGCCGGGATCGTGGTGTCCGGCAAGGCCGCAGCCGCGAGGTCGATCAGCACCGGCGCGGCGCAGCGGAGGAAGACGTCCACCTCATGGCAGAGATCGCCGGCGGTCTCCTTGGTCACCCCTGCGGCCATCTGGTCCAACCGCCCCAGCTGCTCGGCCATCGTCGACGCCACGGCCGTCAGGCTGAAGCGCCGCACGTTGTAGCCGGCGGCGAAGCGGTCGATCATCCGCTGCGCGGAACGCCGCGACCGCTCGGACACCGGCAGCGCACCGCGCCCCACCCACGCGTCCACCGCCGCCGCGACCCGGTTCCACGGCCGGACCAGCCGTGTGTCGGTGACGCGGACCAACGCCTCGCGGGTGAAGTCCGTGCGCTGGAACTCCGGGCTGGTCGCCGACAGGTGGAACCGGATCAGGTCGCGCGGCACCTCGGCCGCCAGCTCCCGCCCCGACACCACGTGACCGCGGCTGGTGGAGAACTTCTCGTTGGCCAGCTCGTAGAAGTCGTTGGTGATGTACTGCGCCGGCACCACGTACTCACCCAGCGCGGTCAGCATCGCCGTGCCGACCACCGCGAACGGGTAGGTGGCGTCCAGTCCGGTGAAGTAGACGACCGTGGTCCCGGAGTCCTTGCGCCACAGCTCATCGTCGGACTTGAGCACCGCGCCCCGGCGCTCGGCGGCCAGCGCCGTGGTGAACATGCTCCACGGCATGCCCTCCATGTGCGGGTAGATCACCTGCCCCGGCACCTCGGGGAACGGCGCCGGGATGCCCCACGACGTCGGCTGCGTGATGGGGAAGTCGGGCAGCGGCCCGGCCAGCACGTCCTCGATCATCTGCGCCATGTGCGGACGCATGGTCGTCCTGGCGAAGTAGTCGACCAGCTCGGCCCGGTACTCCTCGACCGGGAACACCAGGATCTCCGCCTCCCGGGTCTCCAACGGCTCGTCCGGGTACAAGGTGGACCGCGGGTCGAGCAGGTCGCCGGGCGCGACCGGCAGGCCGCAGCTCTCGCAGATGCCGGCGTAGCCGGTGGCCAGGCAGAACGGGCAGCCGCCGAGCACGTAGGCGTCCATCAGGTACTCGCCGGTGCTGGCCAGATACGGGAAGCGCCAGGTGCGCAGCTTCAGCTTGCCCAGGCTGTGCAGGCGGTCGTAGAAGTCCAGCACCATCTTGGTGAACCGGTCGCCGATGCAGCCGAACCCGTCCACCTCGATGCCCATCGCGGCCAGCGTCCGCTCCACCTGCTCGGCCGACCGGACCCGCAGGTGCTCCGGCGACACGCCGAGCTTGCGGGCGGCGGTGACCACGTAGTTCTGGGTGAAGTGCATCCCGGTGCCGTACAACGCCTCCGCGCCGGTGGCCCGGGTGTACCGGGTGCACACGTCGGCGGCCAGGAACGGGCCGGCCAGGTGGCCGACGTGCAGGTCGCCGTTGGCCGTCGGCGCCGGCGAGATGATCACCAACCGGTCGGCCATCAGGCGCTCCTCAACTCGCCGCGACGGGCCAGCAGGTCGTTGACGATGTCCTGGGACCGCCGGGCCAGCACACTGATCAGCGAGTCGGCGATGCCGTGCGTGGCCTCGTTGACGCCCTGCAGGTACATCGCGCCCCAGGCCGAGTCACCGAGGTCGACCCGGTAGCAGCGGCTGACCGAGATCTCGTCCAGCCCGACCTTGTCGGCCAGGTCCCGGACCATCGCCGGCATGCGCTTGTCGAAACCGGTGCCGACCAGCACGACATCGCAGCGCAGTTCCTCCACCTTGCCGGAGGTCCGGTCGCGCAGATCCAGCACCACCTCGTCGCCCTCGACGCGCGCGCCGACGACCTCGGTCAGCGGGCGCACCCGGGACCGCTCCTGTCCGACCCCGCGCTGCTGGTACAGCATCGTGTAGATCTGCTCCAGCATCGGCGGGGCCAGGCCGGCGTAGTTGGTCAGGTGCATCTCGTCGAGGATCTGGGCCCGGACCTCGGGCGGGCTGTCGTAGAAGGTGTCCACAAAGGACGGATAGAACAGCTCGTTGACGAACTTGCTGGTCTGGTAGTTCTGCAGGCCGATCGACCGCACCACCATGGTCAGCTCGCTGTTGGGCAGGTTCTGGTGCAGGGCCATGAACATCTCGGCCGCGGACTGCGCCCCGCCGACCACCACCGCCCGCAGCGGCGCGTCGGCCGGTAACTCAGCGATTCTGGTCCGGTACTGTGCGCTGTGGATGATCCGGTCGGCCGGCAGGTCGGCGAACACCGCCGGGATGTGCCGGTCCCGGCCCCCGCCGACGACCAGGTCCCGGCAGCGGATGGTGTCGCCGCCGTGCAGCGTGACCCGCCACCCCGTGATCGATCCGTCCCCGTCGCGGGTCGGCTCGATGCACTGGGCCTTGGCGTTGAACCGGATGTCCACCCGCTCCAGCGACCGCGCCACCCACTGCAGGTAGTCGGAGATCTCCCAGCGGAACGGGTTGAAGGTGCCCAGGTTCACGAACTCGTCCAGCCGGCCCGAGTCGTGCAGGAAGTTGAGGAAGGAGAACTTGCTGCGCGGGTTGCGCAGCGTCACCAGGTCCTTGAGGAAGGACACCTGGCTGCGGGCCCACGGCATCAGCAGGTCGCGCTGCCACTTGATGTCCGGGCTCTGGTCCAGCAGCAGCGTCTCGGCGGCCAGCGCGTCCGAACCGGACTCCTCGATGGCCACCGCGAGGGCCAGGTTCGCCGGCCCCGCGCCGATCGCGAGCAAGCCCACCTCTTGGTCAGTCACAGATGCACCTCGTTCATCGTGGTGGATTCGCGCCCGGCCGTCGCCACGGGCGGTGATGGGTGAGAGGGTGTGTCGAGCGAGTGACCAGCTCGTGACCCGATGCTATGGGCGGGTTGTTCCCCGTAGATAGGGAAGCTTTGCCCGTATGCCGGGGAATCCTGGCGGGCTCGGCGTGCTTTCAGCGGTATGGAGTAGGCGCTTCGGGTGCGTCGCACCCCTGGTCTTCGTGTCGCAGCTAACGGTGTCAGGTGGCGGTTCGCTAGCTTGACAACCCGAGATGGGCGGGCACTGGGGGGAGCCTGAGGACCTATTTGGGGGACTACATGACTCACCCGGCACAGATCGAAGGTTTGTACGCCGGCGGGCGGCAGAACGTGACTCTTGAGACCGGATCTCGCGTGACGGTGCTGCTGGCCGACGCGCATCCGGTGGCCCGCAGACGAATCAGATCCACCCTCGAGCGGGCCGGCGGCTGCGTCGTGCTCGGCGAGGCCACCACCGCGGCCGAGGCGTTCGCCGAGACCGCGTGGCACCGACCGGACGTGCTCGTCGTGGACCCGCACCAGTTCGGTGTCATGGACGTGGCCGACATGATCGGTCATGTGGCCCGGATCGCGCCCGGCACAAGGGTTCTGATCGTCACCTCGGCCGACGACGACGCGGCCGTGCGGGCCGCGCTGCACGCCGGCGCGCGCGGCTACCTGGTCGCCGCGGACGCCGATGCCGACCAGGTGCTGCGCGGCGTTCAGGTGGTGGCCAACGGCGAGGTGATCGTCGGACGCTCGGTGGCCGGCCGGCTGCCGGCGCTGTTCACCCCGCTCGGCGGGCAGGCGCCGTATCCCTTTCCACAGCTGACCGCGCGGGAACAGCAGGTGCTGGAACGGATCGCGGCCGGCAAGTCCAATCTGGCCATCGCCCGCGAGCTGGCGCTGGCGCCCAAGACGATCAGCAATCGCGTCTCCTCGGTGCTGGGCAAGCTGGGCGTGACCGACCGGGCCCAGGCCATCGTGCTGGCCCGCGACGCCGGCCTCGGCCGGGGCTGACCCCCTTGGGGGGCAAGGGATTGCCCTGGTTCCAGGGATAACTTCCCCTACCGGGAGGGAAACGTTCGACACTAGCCTCGGTCAGCGTCAACAGGATCCGGCTGATCGGAGTGGGGACGTGACCGACCAAGAGCCCGTGGCCGTGGACATTCGCCGTGAGGACCACGAGAACCTGGTCCGGGCCTACGGACTGGAGATGAAGCTGCTCTACCCGTGGGACGGCCTGACGGCCCCGTTCGAGGGTGCGTGGTGCGTGCTGCGGCCGGGGGACACGTCGGTGACCCACGCCCACCACGAGCACGAGATCTTCATCGGCATGACGGGTCGCGCCGAAGTGGTGACACCTGACCGTACCTACGAGTTCAACGCCGGCGACGTCGCCTTCCTGCGCCCCGGCATCGAGCACCACCTGACGAACACGCACGACGAGGACTTCGCCTACTACGCGATCTGGTGGGACCGGGCGATGTCCGAGGGTTTCGTGAAGCAGGAGGAAGAACGAGCGCACGCCGGTGGTGATCGGTGATCGACTACGACGGCCGCCGGTTCCGCAAGGAGGGCGTCGGCGACGCGCCGGTCGCGGTGTACCGGCAGCGCGGCGACGTCGTGTGGACGGAGGTCTCCGGCGGCCCGGTGCTGCGCTGTTCCGTCACCGGGGTTCGGGACGACGCCGACACCCTCCACATGGGATACACGATCGTGCTCGACTCCGGTGACGTGATCTGCGGCCACACCGTGAACACGCCGGAGGTGGCCGAGGACGGCCGGATCCGGCTGTGCGAGCGCTGGGAGCGCTACGGCCCGCACGCCGCCACCGGCACGTCGTACCTCGAAGAGGTGAGGGATCTCCGATGAAGTCACCGTCCGAAGAGGACTGGCGACGCCTGGACCTGGCCGTCACCGGCCGCGTGCTGCGCCCGGGGGACAACGGGTTCGGCGCGGTCAGCATGCCGTTCAACCGACGCTTCGCTTCGACTGTGCCGGCAGGGGTCCTGTCCGTCGCGTCGGTGGTGGACGTGCAGCGGGCGATCGGGTGGGCGCGGGACGTGGGTGTTCGGGTTTCGGTGCGTGGGGGTGGGCACAGCTACGCCGGGTTCTCCGTGTGTTCGGGTCTGGTTCTGGATCTTTCCGGACTGAACACCGTGTCGGCCAACGCTTCCAGCGGCCTGGTCACCGCTGCTGGTGGGGCTTCGATGTCCACTGTGTACTCGGCGATCGAGCCGTGCGAGATGGCTTTCGCGCTGGGCAACGGTGCGTCGGTCGGTATCGGTGGGCTGACGCTCGGTGGCGGGTATGGCGCGACGTCGCGGGTGCATGGCATCACGGCTGATGCGTTGGTCGCGACGACGATCGTGACCGCTGATGGGGAAGTGCTTCGGTGTGACGCGTCGGAGAACGCCGACCTGTTCTGGGCGTGTCGGGGCGGGGGTGGGGGGAACTTCGGCGTGAACGTGTCGTTCACGTTCCAGGCGCAGGCTGTTTCTTCCTGTGCGACCTATGTGTTGCTGTGGCGGATCGAGGACGCGGAGAAGGTGTTCTCGGTGGTGCAGCAGACCGTGGGCGGTGCGCCGGATGCGTTCGCGGCCCGGGTCGGGGTCAGCACTACCGGGTCGGATGCCGTTGTGTCGTGCATCGGGCAGTACATGGGGCCGGCGTCGGAGCTGCGGGAGATCCTCGATCCGGTGTTGTCGGTGGCGCAGCCGTTCCGGGTGATGATCGATGACCGGACGTACTGGCAGGCCAAGGACGATCTGCTGCACGAGACCTCGGCGGGGGCGTTCGCGGCTCGGACCAGTGTGCTGACGCAGCCGTTGCCTGATGACGCTGTTGGGTTGATGTTGGCGCGGGTGCGTGGGTGGCCTGGTAGCGGAAATCCTGACGGTGGTGGGGCGGCGCTGTTCTCGTGGGGCGGGGCGGTGAACCGGGTTCCCGTGGGGGACACTGCTTTCCCGCATCGGGACGCGAAGTTCCTGCTGGCCATGGACACGTCGTGGGCGGAGGACGACCCGGCGGCTGTGGTGGACGCGAATCTGGGGTGGCTGGGGGAGTTGGCTGACACGATGGCGCCGTACGGCGGTGATCGGTCCTATGTGAACTTCACTGATCCGGATCTGACGTCGTGGCGGAGCGCGTACTACGGCGAGAACTACGCGCGGCTGGCGGAGATCAAGCGGCGGGTCGACCCGGACGGGTTCTTCGCCTTCGACCAAGGGATCGGGTCATGACCACGCCGCCGCAGGTCGACGCGCGGGTGCTGTTCTGGTCCGCGGCTGAGGTGGATGCGGGGGATGTGCCGGAGCAGCATCTGCCGTACGTGCAGGAGATTTTGGCGTGGGCGCGGCGGTATCTGGTGTCGGCGCATCCCGAGCTCGGGCGGAACGGGCCGGTGTGTCCGTATACGCAGCCGTCGTTGCACAAGGGGCTGTTCCACCTGGCGGCGTTGTCGGGGGAGGGAGACGTCAACGAGGCCGTGGAGAGCCTGCGGGCCTGGTACGAGCGCATCGGCGCTGGGATGGCTGCTGGGGATCGTGAGCTGCTGACTGTGCTGCTGGTGTTGCCACAGCTGGACTATGACGATGCCAGTGGGCTGGATGCGTTGCAGGCGGTGGCGAAGGACAAGTTCGTCGAGGACGGGCTGATGATCGGGCAGTTCCATCCGGTGTGCGACGCGCCCGGGCTGTGGAACCCGGAGTTCAAGGCGTTGCGGGCGCCGGTGCCGTTGTTGGCCATTCGGAAGCTTGTGGTGTTCGATCTGCCGTTTCTGGTTGAGCATAAGGCTCATGCTGAGAGTTATCTGCGGCGGTTTGCTTCGGAGATTCCGCCTCGGGTGCGGAAGCAGTTGGCTCAGCGGATGACTCGGTAGGGTGGGGTTGGCGGCGTCGTGTGCTTGGCGGGGTTAGTCGGATTATGGGTCGATTTGGTGTGGAGCCTCTGAGCGATGGCGCGAAGGGCTAAAACCGGGCAGGACGAGCCTGCCCTTCGCTTGACAATTGTACGCCATCGCTCCCCTCCACACAAAATCGACCCAATGTGTGGAATTGGCGATCGGCGGCGGGCGGGAATGGTGGGTGGTGCTTTTTGGTCTTTTGTTTTCCGGCTTTCGGTGGCTCGGGTTGGTGGTGTGTTGGGAGGGTGGCGTGGTGGCGGTTGATGGGGTGGTTCGGTGGGGCTTTTGCCCTTTCGTTTTCCGGTGGCGGGGTTAGTGGCGGGTGGTGTGGTGGCGGCCCATGGGGGTGGTCCAGTGGGTGGTGCCGTCTGTGTCTCGGGTGACTGTGTAGTTGTCGTGTTTGCGGTGGTGGTGCCAGGTGCAGAGGCCTT
>DATJJB010000696.1:0-3636 GCA_035492655.1 Kutzneria sp.
CTGGCCGACCCCAAGGACCACGAGCCGGTGCACAACGCCCTGTACGGCGTCCTGAACCGCCCGGAAGGCTGACCTGCCCTGCGTGAAAGCGCAATTCCTCACGTTGAACGCCAGGAATGGTCCTTTCCAAACGCCGGGGGCTTGACAGGACGCTAGAGCGGCGGCAGGGCCGAGAGGGCGTCGGAGCGGGTGACGCCGGCAGCCACCAGCAGGTCGACGACGATGGAGCGGAGCTGGGCGACCATCACCCGTACCGAGAAGTCGTCCACCGCCAGCAGCGAGTCCGTTTCGGCGGCGGATGTGCGCAGCAAGGCCCGGGTACGGACGGGATCGACGCCACGGGCCAGCTCGTCCCGCAGGGCGTCGACGGCGCTGCCCAGGCCGTCGAGCACCGCGGGCAGCTTGGCCGGCACCTCCTCGCCGTCCCGCAGCACGGCCAGCGCCCGTCGGGCCAGCACACGGGTGTTGCGGATGGCCAGGTCGACCGGCCCGGAGGCGGCGCGGTAGCGGTCGAGCTCTGCTCGGTTGCGCCAGCGCAGCGGCGCGATGGTGGCGACCTCGGCGCTGGTGACCAAGGCCGTCTTGAACTCGTCGATGGCCTTCTGCGACGCCCGCGCCCGGCTCAGCGCGGCCGCCGCGGCGACGGTGTCGTGCTCCTGCACGGCCCCGCCGATAGCCCGCAGCACGCCGGCCAGCTCGCCCAGCACGACCCGGCCGTGCCGGTGGGCCAGGTTCAGCGGGTTGGGCGGGAACAGGGCGATGGCGATCAGCCCCATGGCGCCGCCGATCAGGGCGTCGATCATCCGGTCGAAGCCACCGCCGGTCGACGGCGGCAGCAGCGTGGCCACCAGCACCGCCGAGGTGCCGGACTGCAACGCGATCACCGCCCCGCCGTCGAGCAGCACGGCGGCGGCCATGGCCAGCAGCACCACCAGCACGATCTGCCAGGTGCCGGAGCCGATCCGGGAGATCAGCACATCGCCGACACCGACCCCGATGCTCACCCCGACCACCAGCTCGATGACCCGGCGCAGCTTCTGGCCGAGCGCGACGCCGATGCAGGTGATGGCGGCCGTGGGCGCGAAGAACGGCCGGGCGTGGCCGACGACGTCGGTGGCCAGCAACCACGCGCCGCCGGCCGCCATGCCGGCCTGGGCAATGGGCAGGGCCATCCGCTGCAACCGCCGCAACCGGCGGCGCAGCTGCGCCCGCAGCCGTTCCAGCACGTCGGATCAGGCCAGGCCGAGGGCCGCGGGCGCCTGCGGGTCGCTGTCGGCCAGGAAGGTGCGGCAGCGGTCGTACTCCTCGGTCTCGCCGATCTCGCCGGCCGCCTTGGCCAGCGCGGCGAGCGCGCGCAGGAAGCCCTGGTTGCCGCGGTGCGCGAACGGCACCGGGCCGAAGCCCTTCCAGCCGTTGCGGCGCAGCTGGTCGAGGCCACGGTGGTAGCCCGTACGGGCGTAGGCGTACGCCGTGACGGCGTCGCCCTGCTCGAGGGCGCGCTCGGCCAGCGCCGCCCACGCCTCGCTGAAGTCGGGCGCGCCGCGGACCACGGTCGCCGGGTCGGCGCCGCCCTCCAGCTGGGCCTGGAGCTCAGGACGGTCGGGCAGCAGGGTGGGGCCGGGGCCGAGCAGGTTGTCGTTCAGGCTCATGGCCACATCGTGCCCGACGCCCGGCGGACCCGGAGATTCAGCTCAGCAGCATCCGGACGAGCACCCCGCCGGTCACCAGCACCAGCGCGGCAACGACAACGCCGGCGACGACACGCTTGTTCACTTCTGATCACTCCCGTACTCGGTGGTAGACCGGTGACATTGCCCACTCGACCCGGCCCGGGCAACGCGCCTCACCCACTCGATCGGGTGGTATGCGCCTGATCTCGGTTCGGCCGAAACGGTGGAATCGGCTCCGGCGAGCGTTCATGCTCGCTAGCTATGAGCACGAAGGGCTGGGGCGTGGCGCGCGTGCGCGAGCTGTGGTCGCTGTACTGGACGCGCGGCGCCGCCGGCCGCCAGACGCCGGCCGAGCTGGTGTCGATCATGTACGCGTGGTGGTTCGTCGCGCTGGCGCTCAAGCTGCTCGGCGGCTCGTGGGACATCTCGTGGCACTTCTGGACCATCCGCGACAACCTCGCGCCGCCGCACGACCTGAACACGGTCGGCACGTGCATCGCGGTGGTGCTGGTGCTGTTCCACACCTACACCGGCTACGCCGCCGACAAGGCGACCCTGCGGTGGATGCAGTGGGGCACCGGCCTGTTCCTCATCGCCATCCCGATCGACGTGGTCAACCACACCGTGAACGGGCTCGACATCACCACCTGGAGCCCGTCGCACTCGCTGCTGTTCATCGGCACCGCCGGCATGCTCATCGGCGTGGCCATGGGCTGGTACCGCAACGCCGCCCGCGGCCGCTGGTTCGCACCGGGCCTGATCGTGCTGCTGACGCTGGTCTTCGAGGACTTCTGGTTCCCGAACGAGCAGCAGGAGTACGGCGTGCTGGAGATCGCCTCCTGGGACGCCAACCCGGGCCATCCCTACGCCAACGACGAGCTGCTCAAGTTCGCCGCCGACCAGATCCACCAGCCGATCGGCCGCGCCGGCATCGTGCACTTCTCGCTGCCCATGCCGGAGTGGGTGTACCCGGTGTGGGGCCTCGGCGTCTGCGTGCTGCTGTTCGCGCTCGGCCGGCAGATCGTGGGCCTGCGTTGGACGGCGACCGCGATGGCCGGCCTGTACGTCGGCTTCCGCACGGTGCTGTGGCTGGTGCTGACGGCGACGACCTTCCCGCCGTCGGCGGTGCCGTTCTTCCTGCTCGGCGCGGGCGTGACCATCGACCTGGTGTTCCTGGTGCCGATGTCCAAGTGGCTACGGCCTTTTGTCGGGGCGATCGCCGCGACGGCCGTGGCTTACGGGCTGCTGTTCGTGCAGTCGGTGCTGTTGGCCGCCCCGCCGCGGGCCGACTGGGCCGCGCCGGTCAGCGCCGGTGTGCTGGCCGTCCTGTGGCTGGCCGCGACCGTTGTCACCAGGCGGGTCGCGCCGTCGAAACCCCCTCGTCTTGACCGCGTGACGACCTGACTCGGGGGTTTTCCCTACCCCACCTGGGGGCCATTACCTATTCAATAATGCCCGGCGTGCCGCGACGATTGTCGGCATGAGGGGGACACTGCGGCAGATAGGTCCATTGTGGACACGCGGCGAGCCGGGGAGGGCCACGCCGCCGGGCCTGACGGTCGCGCTGTTCACGTGCTGGCTGGTCGCCCTGGCGTTCAAGACGCTGGGCGCCAGCTGGGACGTGGCCTGGCACTTCAAGTGGATCCGGGACACCACGGCCCCGCCGCACCTGATCAACTTCCTGGGCACCGGCATCGCGGTGACCCTGGTGCTGATCCACACCTACACCGGCTACGGCATCGACCGGCGCTCGCTGCGGTTCCTCCAGGTCGGCATGGGCTCGTTCCTGGTGACGATCCCGATGGACATCGTGAACCACACGGTCAACGGCCTGGATCTGACCGCGTGGAGCGTCACCCACGTGCTGCTCTACACCGGCACCACGGTCACGCTGGTCGGCCTGCTCATGGCCTGGCACAAGCAGTTCCCGCGTTCACACCGGTTCTACCGGCTCGGCTTCGGGGCG
>DATJJB010000697.1:0-5466 GCA_035492655.1 Kutzneria sp.
CGCTGGTGCTTCGAACAGCCCGGCCGGTTCCTGTCCAACGCCGCCGTCGTGAGCTTCTACGAGCACGTCTTCGACGACTGGGACCTCCGCCACGACGTGGCCCGCCGACTGCCCACCGAGGTCATGGCCCAGGTCCGGCCGCTGTGGGAGTGGCGCCTGCCGGCCGACAAGTTAGCCGAGGTAGACCGACTGCTGGGGGTAGCGGACCACCCCGCTTGAAAAGCACTCCCGGCCATGGGTTAAGCTGTGCGCAGCACGGCGTTGCGGACGTAGCGCAGTTGGTAGCGCATCACCTTGCCAAGGTGAGGGTCGCGAGTTCGAGTCTCGTCGTCCGCTCGGGATCGAGGGAGCTGTGTCTGCGGAAAGCGCAGACACAGCTCCCTCGCCGTTTGTTTGGGGGGCCGAGCCCCCCAAGCCCCCCACGCACTAGCTACTCGCCTCAGACTTCGATGCGGTACATGCCGAAGATCATGAAGGCCGTTTCGAAGCGGATGGCCAGGTCGCTGAAGCCGTTGCCCCAGACCCGGACCGAGAGCACCTCGGTGCCAGGGCTGGAGGCGAAGGCGATCGTGACATCGGAATCGCCCTCGAGGGGGAACTCGAACCAGCCGTCCCGGGCGGTCGAGTCCGAGGTCATCAGGCCGAGGTCGACGTTGCGCCAGTCGCCGTCCTCCAGCTGCTGACCGGCGAAGGTGCTGGCCACCTCGACGAACGCCCTGGCGTTCTGGGCCAGGATCCAGCCCTCGGCGAGCAGCTCGCCCTTGATTCTGCTCATGAAGGCCTCCCGGGGTGGGCCGCCGCGGCCCACCCCGGAAAAGGGTGCCGTCAGCTGCCGAAGTACGAGGTGAAGTTGGTCGCGAACTCCCAGTTGTTGAACTTATCCCAGTTGATGGACCAGGTCATCAGGCCGCGAAGATCGGGATGACGGCCGTGCACGGCGTAACCGCCACAGTTGGCGCCCTTGGTCAGACAGTCCAGCGCCTGGTCGAGCGTGCCGGTGGGAATCCAGCCGTTGCCGGCGTTCTGGTTGGCCGGCACGCCGATGGCCACCTGCCCAGGGCTGAGGGCCGGGAACACACGCGACGTGTTGCCGGCGACGGGAAAACCGGTCAGCAGCATGTCGGTCATGGCGATGTGGAAATCGGCCCCGCCCATCTGGTGGTACTGGTTGTCCAGGCCCATGATCGGCCCCGAGTTGTAGTCCTGGACGGTGAGCAGGGTCAGCGAGTCCCGCAACGCGTAGATCACCGGCAGGAAGGCGCCGGCCCGCGGGTCCTGGGCGTTGTTCGGACCGGGGCCGTAGAACTGGTAGCCCAGCTGCACGAAGAACGTCTCGGGGGCCATGGTCAGCACGAACTTGGTGCCGTAGCGGGCCTTGAGCTGCTTGAGGGCGGAGATCAGGTTGACCACGACCGGTGTGGTCGGGCTGCGGAAGTCGGCGTCGCCGGCCTGCAGCGACAGGGACTGGTTCTCGAAGTCGATGTCCACGCCGTCCAGGCCCCAGCGGTCGATGATGGCGCTGACCGAGTTGACGAAGTTCGTGGCCATCGCGGCCGAGGTCAGCTGCACCTCGCCGGCGGCGCCGCCGATCGAGATGACCACCTTCTTGCCCTTGGCCTGCTGCGCCTTGATACCGGCCAGGAAGTCGGCGTCGCTCTCCACCCCGGCGCACTCGCTGGCCGAGCAGCGGTTGAACACGATGTTGCCGTTGCCGGTGGAGTCGGCGAAGGCCAGGTCGATCACGTTCCACGCGGCCGGCACGCTGGCGATCGGCTGATAGCCGGAACCGTTGGCGAAGCTGGAGTGCAGGTAGCCGACCAGCGCGTGGGCCGGCAGGCCGCCACCGGGCGGCGGGGTGGTCGGCCCGGTGGTGGTCGTGGTTGTCGTCGTTGTGGTGGTTGTGGTCGTCGTGGTGGGCGGCGGCTGGTTGCCGGCGGGTCCGCTCAACGTCACGTCGTCCAGGTAGTAGGTGGGTTGCCCGTACCAGCCGTGCACGTAGATCGTCACGGTCGTGGTGGACGCGCCGGTGGTGAACGACGTGGAGAGCTGCTGCCAGGTCGAGCTGGACGTCCAGGTCTGCGGATCGGTGGTGCCGGTGCCGGTGGCGCCCAGGTAGACGTAGCTGCCCTGGACCCAGGCCGACAGCGTGTACTGCGAGTTGGGCTGCACGCTGATCTGCTGGCTGCACTGGGCGAAGTTCTGGCCGGCCGGCGTGCCGGCGGCGGCGCCGGACCCGGAGTGCGTTGGCGAGCTGACCGCGGCGGCGGCCGAGCAGGTCCAGCCGGACAGGCCGGACTCGAAGCCGGGATTGGCCGCCAGGTTGGCGGTGGCCCCGGTCGCCGGCTGGGCCACGATGGCCAACGAGACCAGGGCGGTTGCGGTGAGACCGGCTAACACGTGAAGCAGGGATCTGCGGGTCATGCGTGCCTCCACAGGGTGCGATCCGCGGTGCCCGAAAGTGGACTAGACCACATTTTCCGTGTCAAGGTCTAGACCAAAACCGGTAGCCCTGGGGCAGACGAAACGCCCGGCGCGAGGCGCGCCGGGCGTTCGGGGTGAAGCGGGATCAGACCGCGCGAGCGGCGTTGTCGGCGATCGCGTCCACGATCTGCGGCCAGGCGCCCATGGGCAGGTCGTGGCCCATGCCGGGAATGATCAGCAGCCGCGAGTCCGGGATGGCGGCCGCGGTGGCCTTGCCGCCGGTGACGTTGAGCAGCGGGTCGGCCTCGCCGTGGACGACCAGGGTCGGCACCTTCACCGTGCGCAGGCCCTCGGTGCGGTCGCCGGACGCCATGATCGCGGCGAACTGGCGCACGAAGCCCAACGGGTTGCGGGCCCGTTCGAAGGCGGCCCGGCCGTTGGCCCGGATCCGCTCCTCGTCGAACGGGAAGCCGGGCGAGCCGACCGCCCGGCTGGCCCGGACGGCCGCCTCGGCCGCCTCGTCGGCGGTCTGCGGCGGCGGGGCCTGGAGCGCGGCCATGGCCTCCGGCGTGGACGCGCCGACCGACTGGTCACCGGTCGTGGACATGATCGAGCAGGCCGACAGCAGCTGGTCGGCGTGGTCGATCAGCAGCTGCTGGACGATCATGCCGCCCATCGACGCGCCGACCACGTGCGCCTTGGCGATGCCCAACTCGGCCAGCAGGGCGGCGGCGTCGTCGGCCATGTCCGACAGCCGGTACGGCGCCGTCGACGGGTCGCCCGCCATCACCGCGGCGACGTCGAGCGACGGGGAGTCGATCGACTGCGAAAGGCCGACGTCCCGGTTGTCGAACCGGATCACGTGGAAACCCTTGTCCGCCAACAGCTGGCAGAACTCGGGGTCCCACATGGTCATCTGCGCGCCGAGGCCCATCACCAGCAGCAGGGCGGGATTGCCGGGGTCGCCGAAGGTGTCGTACTCCAGCGAGATCCCGTTCGCGGTCAGTTGCGGCATCGAGAGTGGTGTCCCTTCACAGATCCGGCAGCGGGTCCGGCGGGAGCCCGGCCCGGTCCGCGTGCACCGCGTCCGCGGCCCGCGCCACCGGCACGTACTCCTCGTCGATCTCCAGCCGCATCGTGCCCAACTCGATGATCTGACCGTCCGCGGTCGGCTCCGGCGCCAGCCGGATCGAACGCGGAAAGGTCGCCCACACCGACTCGGGCACGTGCCGCTGGAAGAACTTGCAGGCCAACAACGTGACCCCGGACGTGCCAACAACGACGAGCAAGCTGATCATCCCCGGCTGGCCGACCGACAGCGCCGGGAACACGAACTCGATCCGCTCACTCGGCGGCAGCAGGGCCCGGCACAACTGCCTGACCTCGGACGACAGGGCCACCAAGCCAGTCTGCCATCAGTCGACCCGGAACGGATCGTGCTCGGCGATCAACTTGTCCACCCGGGCCCGGTCCACCCGGTGCGCCAGGGCGGTGTCCTCCTGGCGGTCGCGCACCACCTTGGCCAGCGTGAACGTGGAGGTGACGGCGTAGAGCATGCCGACCGCCAGGAACGCCCTGATCCACGGGTCGACCGGCAGCAACGCGACCCCTATCGCCACTGCCAGCAGCGACAGGCCGAACGAGATCGCGGCCTGGGCGAAGAAGGCGGGGGTCGGGCCGGACGAGGGAGGTGTTGTCGTCATGGAAAAAGGGTCCCGGCCCGGGACCCTTTCGTCTTGAGTACAGCTACTCAGTCGCTACAGCTTTCCGCCGCAGTCCGAGCAGAACACCGCGCCTGCCTTGTTGCCGGTGGAGCCGCAGCCGCCGCACGTCACCGGGACCGCCAGCGAGCCGCCGCAGGCCGAGCAGAACTTGCCGCCGTCGACCTTCGTGCCGCAGCTCGGGCAGTTCAGCTTGGCCCGGGTGTCGACGTCGACCGCGGCCGTCCAGTCCTTCTGCCGGGCCTTCTCCCAGATCTGGTCGCGCTGCGCCGCCGACTGGGCGCGGGCCACCTCCTCGGCCACGCTCGGCGAGCAGCGCAGGCACTGGCCGATCTCCTCGTTCCAGCACAGCGTCTTGCACATCCAGTCGCTGCAGCCGCGGCACTGCGAGAAGCTCGGGCTGATCTCCTGCACCGCGGCGGTCAGCGCCTTGTCCTTGGCCGGCGAGTTGGTGGCCCGGTCGTAGCGCCACTGCTCGGTGGCCCGGCTGAGGTCCTCGGCCGCGCCGCCGAACAGCGAGCCGACCGCGCGCAGCAGGCCGCGACCCATTTCCACCTTGTCCCGCTGGAACGCGGAACGGTAGCCGTTGCCACAGCGTTCGCAGTAGAACTCGAACTGGTATCCCTCGGTATTCGAGAGATCGCGGAAGTTGTCGGTGAACGGAACCATTCCAGGCACGCACGGACCTTATCCGCCCACCGGCCCGTTCCGCCCCTGCCGTTTCGGGCAAGGAGGACCGCAATCGGGGCAAGGGTTCTCGCCCCTAGGTGCAACCAGTGATCCCCCGGTCACGCCGTGCGTCTCGACCATTCCCGCAGCGTCGACGCCACCGTATCCAAATCGTCCGATTCGCCGGCAGCCGCCACGAGCACGAATTCCACCGAGCGATCCTCGTCCGGCTGGAAATCGTGTCCGTTCAACGCAAGGAACACCCGGGCCGCGACCCACGCCAGCCGTTTGTTGCCGTCGATGAGCGGGTGATTGCGCAGCACCGAGTGCAGCAGCGCCGCCGCCTTCTCGTGCAGATCCGGATACGCCTGCTCGCCGAACATCGTCATCCGCGGCCGCGCCGCCGCCGAGTCGATCAGCCCCGAGTCCCGGATCAGCGCCTTGCCGCCCATCGTCGCGTGCGCGATCGCCGTCAGATCCGCCGTCGTCAGATACCTGGTCATGCCGTGCCCAGCCGATGCACGATCGCCGCGTCCAACGTCAGCACCCGCTCCGCAATCGCCATCACCTCCCGGTGCCGACGCGCCTCCAGCGCCGCCGCCAGCACCCCCGCCGCGAACTCCGCCTCCGTCGCCCCTTCCGCCGCCGCAGCGGC
>DATJJB010000698.1:0-15605 GCA_035492655.1 Kutzneria sp.
GGGCCAGTTCGGCATCGGCCTGCTGTCGGCGTTCCTGGTCGCGGACGAGGTGCGCGTGACGACGAAGGCCGCCGGCGCGCCGGCGGTGCTGTGGACGGGGCGTGCCGACGGCACGTACGACATCAAGCCGGCGCAGCGCGACGAGGTCGGCACCACGGTCGAGCTGACCGCGCGCCCCGGCTCGGAGCAGTGGTTCGAGGCGCCGACGGTGGCCGAGCTGGCCCGCCTGTACGGCTCGATGCTGCCGGTCCCGGTCACCGTGGACGGCGTCGCGGTCAGCGGCGACGGCACGCCCTGGCGTGAGGACGACCGCCAGCCGGGGGTGCGGCGCGCGGACCTGGTCGGCTACGCGCAGGAGACACTCGGCTTCACCCCGTTCGACGTGCTCGAGCTGGCGGTGCCGGAGGCCGGCCTGACCGGCGTGGCCTACGTGCTGCCGTTCCCGGCGAACCCGGCCGAGCACGCCGGCCACCGCGTCTACCTCAAGGGCATGCTGCTCACCGAGAGCGCGCAGGGCCTGCTGCCGGACTGGGCGTTCTTCGCCCGCTGCGTGGTCGACGCGGGCGAGCTGCGACCGACCGCGAGCCGCGAGGCGCTGTACTCGGACACCCTGCTCGACGCGACCCGCCAGGCGCTGGGCGACCAGCTGCGCGGCTGGCTGGTCGGCCTGGCCCGCGCCGACCAGGCCCGCCTGCACAAGTTCCTCGGCGTGCACCACCTGGGTGTCAAGGCACTGGCCCTGCACGACGACGACATGCTGCGGCTGGTCGAGCAGTGGTGGCCGATGGAGACCAACGTCGGCCGGATGACGCTGGCCGATTTCCGGGCCCAGCACGGCGAGATCCGCTACTGCGCCACCGCCGACGACTTCCGCCAGCTCGCGGGCGTGGCCGCGGCCCAGGACATCGCGCTGGTCAACGGCGGCTACACGTACGACGCGGAGATCATCGAGCGGCTGCCGTCGATCGAGCCGGGGCTGACCGTGTCCCGGCTGGACCCGACCGACCTGGCCACCCGGTTCGACGCCGTGCCGCCGGCCACCGAGCTGGCGCTGCGGCCGTTCCTGACCGCGGCGCAGCGGGCCATGGACCGGCTGGGCTGCGAGGTCGTGCTGCGCTCCTACGAGCCGGTGTCGCTGCCGGTGTTGTTCCTGGTCGACCGGTCGGCGGCGTTCCAGGCCGAGCTGCGGGCAACCAAGCAGCGGGTGGACGAGCTGTGGGCCGGCGTGTTGTCGGCCTTCGACAAGCCGGCCGACGACCGGCCGCAGCTGGTGCTCAACCACCGCAACCCGCTGGTCCGCCGGGTGTGTGGGCTGACCGACCCGGACCTGGTCGGCCTGTCGGTGGAGGCGCTGTACGGGCAGGCGCTGCTGCTGGGCTACCACCCGATCCGGCCGGCCGACGCGGCCCTGCTCAACCGCTCCTTCCTGGGCCTGCTCGACCAGGCGGTGCCAACCGAGGAGAACCTGTGAGTCACTCCGAGCAGGAGCTGGCCGACAGACTGGACCAGGTCGGCCGCATGCCGTACGGGCGCGGCCAGGTGGCCGCGGTCGAGGAGCTGCTGCGGCACGTGGACGCGGCCGGTAGCGACAACCTCAGGTACGTCACCCGGCTGCTGGCCACCACCGCCTACCAGTACGGCGGCGAGCCGGCCAAGGCGTTCGTCACCTTCTCCTGGTGCCTCGCGGCCTACGACCGCGGCGAGGGCGACCCGGCCCAGGACCACCACCTGTTCTGGTACTTCAAGTGGATGGTCAGCTCGCTGACCATGTTCCCGGAGGTGCCGCTGGACCGGACCTACGGCGTGCTCGACGACATGGAGCGCCGGTACCGGCTGGCCGGGCACACGCTGAACCCGGTGCACCAGCACCGTCGGCTGGTCGCGCAGCACGTCGGGGACCGGGAGACCGCGGCCGAGCAGTACCGGCTGTGGTGTGCCACGCCGCGCGGCGCGATGGCCGACTGCGTCGGCTGCGAGCCGACGGCCAAGGTCGCGTACCTGGCCTGGGAGGGCCGGCACGAGGACGCGGTGGCGCTGGCGCTTCCGGTGCTGGACGGCCAGCTGACCTGCGTCGAGCAGCCGCACAGCATCCTCACCGAGCTGCTGGTCCCGTACCTGCGCACGGGTCGGTTGGCCGAGGCCGCCGATGCGCATCGGACGGCGTACCGGGCGATCCAGGGCAACCGCGCTGAGCTGACCGCGGTGGCCGATCACGTCGGCTTCTGCACCCGCACCGGCAATCACGCGCGGGCACTCGAGCTGGTCGAGCGGCACCTGAGCTGGCTGGCGGAGCCGCCGACCCCGTTCTCGGACATGCGGTTCAGTGCCGTGGCCGCGGGGGCGCTGGGGCGGATCGCCGACGCGGGCCACTCGGGACTGACCGTACGCCGGGGGTCTGACGAAATCGGCGTGGCCGAGTTGCGCGACGAGTTGACCGAGCGGGCGCGGGCGCTGGCCGCGCGGTTCGACGCCCGTAACGGCACCGATGAGATCAGCCGGGAAGTCGCCGACGACCTGGCCGCCGAGCCGCTGGTCGACCATCTGCCGCTGTCCGGCACGGCCCGCAAGGCGGCGGCCCGCCCGGCGCCGGAGCCGCCGAAGGTCGAGCTGCCGGATTCGCCCGAGGAGCTGGCCGATCTCGCCGACGCGCAGTGGTCGAAGGCCGACATCGACGAGGCCCTGGCGACGTGGCGGCGATTCGACGAGGTCTGCCCGGAGCCCGCGGGCACGCTGCTGGCCCGGCGGCTGAACGCGCTCGGCGTCGTGCAGGCCAACCAAGACCCCGCGGTGGCCGAGCAGACCTTGCTGCGGGCCGCCGAGCTGTGTGCCGAGGCCGGCGACGAGCCGCGCCGGCAGGCCACGCTGGGCCGGCTGGCGATGCTGTACTGCCTGACCGACCGTGGTGACGAGGGCTTTCCGCTGCTGGTCGAGACGTGCGAGGCGATCGACCGGGTCGGTGACGCGGACCGTCGCCTGGCGGCGCAGCTGCGGCTGGCCTCAGCGTTGCAGGCGCTGCACCGGCACGAGGAGGCCGACGCGGTGCTGGCCGGCCTGGATCCGCTGGTCGCCGAGTCGGGCAAGCCGGACCTGGCCGCGCAGGTGGCGTTCGAACGGGCCCAGCGCAGCGGCTCCATCGAGGACGCCGAGCGTGCGGTGCAGCTGTGGCGCGTGGTCGGGCCGTGCAACGCGCTGTGCCGGGCTGTCGTGGCCGCGGGCAACGCCCACGCCCGTGCCGGCGACATCGCGCGGGCGTACGAGGTGATGGGCGAGGCCGTCACGGCGACCGACCCGCACCTGCGGGGCCGCGCCGCGCACCAGCGCGGGCGGATGGCCCTGGACCTGGACCGCGCGAACGACGCCTACGAAGCGCTGGTCGACGCCATCGCCGCGTTGACGTCAGCCGAGGAGCGGGTCGGCGTCGCCTATGCGCAGGTCGACCTGGCGGCCGCCTGTCTGGGCCTGGACCGGCCGGACGAGCTGGCGGACGCCGTCGAGGACGCGTTGCCGGTGTTGATCCGGGTCGGCGACGCCGACGAGATCGCCCGGGGACGGTTCCTGCTGGCCAAGGCGTACCGGGCGCTCGGGCGCGGCGTGCAGGCCCTTGAGCTGCTGGACCTGGTCGCCGACCACTGCCGTGAGGGCGGCAACCCGGCCGGCACCGGGCAGATGCTGTCCGCGTCGGCCGAGATCCTGGACTCGCTGGACCGCGACGCCGAGGCCGCGCAGCGGTTCGCCGAGGCCGCCGCCTCGTACCACGAGGCCGAGCTGCCGGTGGAGGAACTGTCGTGCCGGCGGCGCTGCGCCACGTCGTGGCTGTGGGGCGGCGAGCACGAGCTGGCCGTCGAGGCCCTCGGCACCGCCGACGTGCTGGCCGCCGAACTCGGCGAGACCGAGCCGGCGCTGGTGTGGGAGCACGCCATGCTCGGCTACGACGGGGCCCGGGTGCTGGCCAACACCGAGCGGTTCGGGGAGGCGTTGATCCGGGTCGCCCCGGTCGCCGAACGGTTCCGGCGGTTGCAGGCATACACCGAGGCGGCCATGGCCGAGGCCCTGCGCGGACGGCTGCTGGTGGACCTGGACCGGCTGACCGAGGCCGAGCAGGTGCTCACCGACGCCCTCGCGGCCCTGCCGGAGGAGCTCCAGGGACCCCGACAGCAGCTGTCGGCGTTGCTGGAACGAATCAAGGGTTGACTGTTCGGAAAGGACCATTCCTGACGTTCAACGAGAGGATCGGTCCTTTGATCTTGGGAGAAGCCACGGGTCCGATCAGGGGGAGGGGACCCGTGGCGGGTCTGAGATGGGGAGGGTCATGTCAGAATCCACTGCCCCGAACAACCGCTCGGCCCCGCCGGTGCTTCGCCCGGTTGGCGGATTTCGGCCGCCGCCGACCAACGCGACCCACCACGATGCCGACGCGGCGGCCGAAATCCGGCAAGGGCGAGGCACCGGCCCCGAAGGGGCCGAGCACGCGACGCCGGAGGCGGCGCCAACAAGCACAGCGCGGCGGGCGCGCCCTGGTGCGGACGACCAGGGCGGACCCGCCGCGCCGCGGGTCCGTCGGCTCGCCGTAGCGGGTGCGGCGGTCGACAAGCCCTTCGGACCCACCGGCTCGTACCGGCTGCGCGGCCGGTGGGTCGTCGTCTCCCCCCAGTGCGGGCGCCAGTCCGGCGGCTTCCCACCACTGAGGAGACCCCTCTGCTCCTCAGTGGCGAACGGGGGCCGCCACCGCTGGAACCTCATCCCCGGAACGCCCCGCCTTCCCCAACGAGAACCCTCCGGGAACACACCGGTCAGAGCATGTCAGGCGCGCGTGGGGGGCGGGCCCGCGCGCGCCGTTCCGGTCCGTAAAATGCCTGCTCAGATGGGGAACACGGTTTTCCGGTCCGGACACACACCACTACAGGACGGCCGCCACACATGAGCAGTTCGGGACCGGTGCTCGGCCCTCGGGGACAGTTCGCGGAGCGGTTCGCGCTGCTGTACGCCGAGGCGGGCGAGCCGCCGCTGAAGCGGGTCACCGAGTCGGTGGCGCGGGCCCGGAAGGTGGACGAGCGGGGCCGTCCGGTCCGGGTGCCGGCGCAGCGGGTGAGCGACTGGCGGCGCGGCCGGAACGTGCCGGCGCGGTTCTCGGCGTTGCAGGCGGTGCTGGAGGTGTTGGTCGGCGAGGCGCGCAAGCTGCGGGCGACGCCGGTGGTGGAGGGCCTCTACGACCTGACCGACTGGCGGCAGCTGTGGGAGCAGGCGCTGGCGAGTCCGGTCACCTCGGAGGAGGAGGGCGCGCCGGCGGAACCGGCGGCGGAGGACAGCGGCGCCTGCCCGTACCGCGGCCTGGCGGTGTTCCGGCAAGAGGACGCGGGCTGGTTCTACGGTCGCGAGCGCAGCACGGCGGCCCTGGTGTCGCGGTTGGCGTCGGCGGTCCGGACCGGCGGCATCGTGATGCTGGTCGGGGCCTCGGGCGCGGGCAAGTCGTCGCTGATGCGGGCCGGCCTTGGCCCGGCGGTGCAGGAGGGCGCGCTCGGCCCGGGCGAGTGGCCGACGGTGGTGCTGACGCCGACCGTGGACCCGCTCAAGGAGCTGGTCCGGCTGGTGCCGGAGCTGGCCGAGGCGCTGGACGACGGTTGCGCCGACTACGACGAGGACAAGTTCACGGCCAAGGTCCGCGAGGCAGTGGCGGCCTACGGCGAGCGCGTGGCCGGCGCGGGCGCACGGCCGGTGCTGATGGTCGACCAGTTCGAGGAGACGTTCACCCTCGCCGACGACGAGCAGCGGCGCGGGCTGTTCGTGGCGGCGCTGCACGCGGCGTGCACGGGCGAGGGCCAGGCGCTGGTGGTGCTGGGCGTGCGGGCCGACTTCTACGGCCGCTGCCTGGACTACCGCGAGCTGGCCGAGGCGCTGCAGGACCGACAGATGGTGCTGGGCGCGATGACGGTCGCCGAGCTGCGGGAGGCCGTGGCCCGGCCGGCCCGCGCCGTGGGCCTCACGCTGGAGGCGGGCCTGGTCGACCTGATGCTGTCGGACCTGGGCGTGAACACGACGCGCAACGGCCAGGGCACTTACGACGCCGGGGCTCTGCCGCTGCTGTCGCACGCGCTGCTGGCGACGTGGCAGCGTCGGCAGGCCGGGCGGATGACCGTGGCGGGCTACCGCGCCGCCGGCGGCATCCAGGGCGCAGTCGCGGCGACCGCCGAGCGGGCGTGGGCCGACCTGGACCCGGCCGGTCAGGCGGCGGCACGGCCGGTACTGCTGCGGCTGGTCCGCGTCGGCGAGGACACGCAGGACACGCGCCGCCGGTCCAGCCGGCAGGAGCTGCTGGAGCAGGCGATCAGCCCGGCGCCGGCGGAGGAGGCGCTGGAGGTGCTGGCCCGGGCCCGGCTGATCACGCTGGACGCCGGCATCGTGGAGATCACGCACGAAGCGCTGCTGCAGGCCTGGCCGCGGCTGCGCGGCTGGATCGACCGGGACCGCGCCGGCAACCTGCTGCGGCAGCGGCTGGAGGAGGACGCCGAGAGCTGGGAGGCCGAGCACCGGGACACCACGCTGCTGTACCGGGGCGGTCGGCTGGAGGCGGCTCAGCAGTGGGCCCGCACCGCCGACCCGGGCGTGCTGACCACCGTGGCCAAGGCGTACCTGGACAACTCGATCCGGCACCGCCGGCGCGCGCTGTGGCTGCGCCGCTCCGGCGTGGCCGCGGTGGCCGTGCTGGTGACGATCGCCGTGGTCGCCGCGACGCTGGCGTTCAACCAGCGGGACGACGCGCTGTACTCCGGCGTGCTGGCCGAGGCCGACAACGCCATGACCACCGACCCGTCGCTGGCCGCGCAGCTGGCGCTGGTGGCGCACCGGATGCGGCCGGAGGACCCGGCCGCGACCTCGCGGGTGCTGTCCGCGGCGTCGGCGCCGCTGGCCACCGTGCTCGACGGGCACACCGGCGCGGTCTACCTGACCACGTTCAGCCCGGACGGCAAGCTGCTGGCCACGGCCAGCTACGACAACACCGTCCGGCTGTGGGACGTGCACGACCGGCAGCGGCCGACGCCGCTGGGCCCGCCGATCACCGGCTTCGGCAGCTGGGTCAGCTCGGCCGTGTTCAGCCCGGACGGCAAGACGCTGGCCGCGGCCGGCGACGACCACCTGGTCCGGCTGTTCGACCTCACCGACCCGGCTCATCCGAAGCCCATCGGCCAGCCGCTGGACCAGGACACCGGCACCGTCTACCTGATCGCGTTCAGCCCCGACGGCAAGACGCTGGCCGCCGCGTGCGAGCACCAGAAGGCGCAGCTGTGGGACGTGCACGACCTGGCCCACCCCGAGCCGCTGCCCCCGCTGACCGGGCACGTGAAGCCGGTGCGGTCCATCGCGTTCAGCCCCGACGGCCACTACCTGGCCGCCGGCGGCGACGACCAGAGCGTGCTGCTGTACGACGTGACCGAGCCGCGGGCCGCCGTCCAGGTCGGCGCGCGGCTGACCGGCTACAAGGGCACCGTGCACTCGGTGGCCTTCAACCGGGACAGCTCGATGCTGGCCAGCGGCAGCGATGACGGCTCGGTGCGGCTGTGGGACGTGCGCAACCCGTCGTCGATGCCGGAGATCGGGCTGCCGCTGAGCGGGCTGAGCCCGCAGTGGTCGGTGGCCTTCACGCCGGACGGCCGGATACTCGGCGCGGCCGGGCAGGACGGCTCGGCGCGGCTGTGGAACCTGGCCGACCCGGCCCAGCCCGGCCTGATCGGCCAGCCGCTGACCGGCAGCAACAACCTGTACGCGATGGGCTTCAGCCCCGACGGCGCCACCCTGGTCACCGGCGGCGGCGACACCGAGGTGCGGCTGTGGACCATGCCGACGCCGCTGGGCATCGGGCAGGCCGGCAGCATCGGGCCGCCCCGGCCCCGGCCGGACGGCAAGGTGGTGGCCACCGGCTCGTCCGACGGATCGGTGCGGCTGTGGGACACCTCGGACCCGGCCCGGCTGCGGCCGCTCGGCCTGATCGACCACCTTGACGGCGTCAGCCAGATCCGGTTCACGCCCGACGGCCGGGTGCTGATCGTGACCGGCGGCAACAAGGGCGTCCAGCTCTACGACGTGTCCGACCCGAACCGGCCCCGCCAGCTCGGCGACCCGATCCCGCTGCACACCCGGTACTCGTCGATGCTGGCGGTCAGCCCGAACGGCCGGCTGATGGCGTCCGACCACGACGACCACACCGCCCAGCTGTACGACATCAGCGACCCCGCGCACCCCAAGCCGCTGGGCCAGCCGGTGATCAAGCACGGCGACCGGCCGAGCGACTACATCTACGACGCCGTGTTCACGCCGGACGGCAAGACGCTGATCACCGCCAGCGCGACGAACACCGTGCGGCTGTGGGACATCTCCGATCCGGCCGCGCCGAAACCGTTGGGGCAGCCGCTGACCGGGCACGAGGACGCGGTCGGCATGCTGGCGCTGACGCCGGACGGGCAGACCCTGGCCACCGCCGGCGACGACGACTTCGCGCTGCTGTGGGACGTCTCCGACCCGGCCCATCCCCGTCAGCTGAGCAAGCTGACCGGCTACAACAAGGGCATGCAGTCCGTGCGGTTCAGCCCCGACGGCCGGACGCTGATCACCGGCAACGCCGACCAGGGCGTGCGGATGTGGGACGTGTCCAGTCCTTCGCATCCGGTCGCGATGGGTCCGTCGGTGGTGCAGCGCAACCTGGCCGGCGACTCGGCCGCGTACCTGCCCGGCACCAACTACATCGTGTACACGACGTCGCCGGACACCGCGCTGCGGACCATGGACCTGAACCTGGACCACGCCATCGACCGCATCTGCGCCTCGACCCGCAACGTGCTGACCCAGTCCGTCTGGAGCCTGCGCCTGCCCGAACTCCCCTACGACCCACCCTGCAAGTAGCGCAGGTTCGCCGTCCGCTGGGCCTCGATGCGTTGCGCGATCTGGAGGTCGGCGGTGGCGAAGAGGGTCTGCCAGCCGGGACGGCGGGTGGTCTGGCCGGGGTGTTGGCGGGCCAGCCAGGTGGCGGTCGGGGTGAGGTAGCCGGGGGCGAGGTCGGCGACGGCGACGAGCAGGGCGACGTCCTCGGACCGTGGTGCGGCGGCCCAGCCGCCGAGGGCTCGTACGGTGTTGGTGCGCATGGTGAGGCCGGCGGGATGGATGGGAACGCCGCCGTGGTCGACGAAGTACTGCGTCAGCACGCCACGTTCGACCCGCCCGGCGGCGAGGTCGAGCTGCACGGAACGGCGGCTGCCGTCGGTCAGGAGGTCGTCGCCCTGGCCGGCGACCCAGTGCAGGTCGGGATGCTCGGTGAACGCCGCGATGTGGACGGCAAGTCCGTGCGGCAGCAGGAGATCGTCGGAATCGAGGACGTGGATCAGCTCGCCGGAAGCCCGGGACAGCGCCAGATTCCTCGTCACGGCAACGCCTAGCGGCTCGCCGTTGGCTTGGTACCGAGCGAACGGGAAACGCTCGGCGATCACACGCAACGCCGGCTTCGGACCGTCCTCCTGGACGATCCACTCCAGCTCCCAGCCGTCGGGAAGTTGTTGCGCGGCAACGCTTTCCCCCGCTTCGACGAGCAGCTCAGCCCGGTCGGCCAGCACGGGCGTGAGCAGCGAGATGAGCGGCATCAGGCGTCCAGTTCCAGGCCGAGCTCGCGCAGCGCGGCCAGGCGCTGACGGACCATGGTCATCGACTCGGCCCGCAGGGTCTGCCAGGCGTGCTCGCCGGTGGTCTGAGCCGTGTGCAACCGGTGCAGCCACGTGACTTCCGGCGTGACGTAACCGGGCGTCAGCTCGGCCAGCGCGACGAACAGGGCGCTGTCCTCGGACCGGGGATTGGCGGCCCAACCGCCGAGCGCGCGCACGGTCCGGGTGCGCATGGTCAGGCCGGCGCAGTGGATCGGCGGCTCGCCGCGGTCATGGGTGAATTCGTTCATCCTGCCGGGTTCGACGTAGCCGGCCGGATGCTCCAGGGCGAACGAGCGTCTGGTGTCGTCGGGCAGCAGATCGTCGGCCTGGGCGGCGACCCAGTGCACCGCGGGGAAGTCCGCGAATGCCTTCAGCGCAACGGAAACCGCGTCCGGAAGCAGTTCGTCGTCCGAGTCGAGCACGTGCACGAGCTCGCCGTCGACCCGGGTCAGCGCCAGATTGCGGGTGGTGGCGATGCCGAGCTGCTCGCCGTGCGCGGCGTGCCGGCCGAACGGGAAACGCTCGACCACCGAGGCCAGCGAGGGTTCGGGACCGTCCTCCTGCACGACCCACTCCACCGCCCAGCCCTCGGGCAGTCGTTGTGCGGCAATGCTTTCGCCGGCCCGGGCGAGCAGATCGGCCCGGCCGGCGTGTGCCGCGGTCAGCACGGACAGCAGTGGCATCAGTTCGTCCCCATCCGCAGCCCCAGTGCCCTGGCGGCGGCAAGTCGCTGGTGGATCATCAGGTACGACTCGGCGTGCAGGTTGCCCCAGCTCGGCTGCCGCACGGTCTGCCCGTCGTGGTTGCGGTAGAGCCAACTCGGTGTGCCGTCCAGATATCCGGGCGCCAGCTCGGAGATCGCCGCCACCAGCTCGATGTCCTCGGCCCGCGGATTGGCACACCACCCACCGACCGCCCGCACGGTCGCCGTCCGCGCGGTCAGGCCGGCGCAGTGGACGGGCGCTCGGCGGTGTTCCTGCACGTACGAACCGATCGCGCCACGGGCGTGCACACCCTCGGGCAGCAACTGGAAGTAGACGGCGTCGGCCATCCGCGGCCGGGCGATCACCCAGTGGATCTCGGGGTGCTCGGCGAACGCCTCGATCGCCCGGGCCAGCGCGCCCGGCAGCAGGACGTCATCGGAGTCCAACACCCGCACGAGTTCGCCGCGAACCCTTGCCAGCGCTAGGTTTCTCGTCACCGCCACGCCCAACTGAGCGCCGTTCGCCTCGTAGCGGCCGAAACCACTCAGCCTCGGGAAGTCGCCGTCCTCCTGGACGACCCACTCCATGTCCCAGCCAGCCGGAAGCTCCTGCGCCGCAACGGATTTGCCAGCGGCAGCCAGCACGTCGGCGCGATCGCCGTGCACCGCGGTGAGGACGGACAGCAACGGCATCAGGATGCCTTGAGCCGGCGCATCGACTCGATGCGCTGCCGGATCACCGTCCAGCACGCGGGATCCAGGTCCGGCCAGTCATCGGCGCGGGTCATCTGCCCCGGATGCTGTCGGTACAGCCAGGTGACCTCGGGCGTGTGGTAGCCGGCGGCGACTTCGGCCGCCGCCACCACCAGCGCCATGTCCTCGGCCCGCGGCAGCGCCGCCCAGCCGCCGACCGCCCGGGCCAGGTCGGTGCGCAGCGTCAGGCCGGCCGGGTGGAACGGGCCGCGCCCGTGTTCGAGCACGTAGTCGTTGACCGCACCGGCCTCGACCCGTCCGGTAGGCGAGATCGGCTCGAAGCTCACTCGACAACCGTCCGGCATCAGGTTGTCGGCCTGGCCGGCGACCCAGCCGATGTCCGGCTCCCGCTCGAAGGCCGTGATCACGGTGGCCAGGCCGCCGGGGGCCAGCAGGTCGTCCGAATCAAGGACGTGAACCAGGTCGCCGCGGGCCCGCGACAGCGCCAGGTTCCGGGTGCCGGCCACCCCCATCCGCGCCCCGAGGGCCCGGTGCGAAGCCTGCGGAAAACCGGCCGCGACCTGCGCCAATGCCGGCTCGGGACCGTCCTCCTCGATGATCCACTCCAGCTCCCAGCCGACCGGCAGCCGCTGGGTGGCCAGGCTCTCGCCGGTGGCCGGCAGCAGCGGGGCGCGGCCGGCGTGCGCGGCGGTCAGCACCGAGACCAGGGGCATGACCGTGAACGTACTTGACCACGTGGGCCAAACCTGCCCAGGGTGACGAAGAGCCCACGTAGAGTCCCCGCCATGCGTCTTCTCTCGAGACTGGGCGGCCTGCGTGTGGTCGTCGGGGTGCTCACCGCGATCAGCGCGCTGCAGCTCGCGCTGATCACGATCGGCAACATCACGGACTACGACACGAACTACGCGTTCGTGCAGCACGTGTTCGCGATGGACACCACCTTCAAGTCACCGCACCTGATGTGGCGGGCCATCACCAGCCCCGGCCTGGTGACCGCGGCCTACGTGCTGATCATCATCTGGGAGGGGCTGGCGGCGATCGCGCTGATCGCCGCGGTCGTGGCCTGGATCCGGGGCTCGGCGCTGGCCGCGCGGCTGTCCTCGCTGGGCTGGCTGATGGAGGCCATGCTGTTCGGCGGCGGCTTCATCGCCATCGGCGGCGAGTACTTCCAGATGTGGCAGTCGTCCAAGTGGAACGGCCTGTCGGCGGCGCTGCAGAACGTGATCATCGCGTCGATCGGCCTGATCCTGACCCACCTCGTGACCTCACAAGGGCGTCAGGGCGCAGGGAACCTCGAGGTAGACGACAGTCGGGCCGCCTAGCGGGCTGGTCACCAACAGGATTCCGTCGAACGCGGCCAGCCGGCGTTCCAGGCCGTGCAGGCCGCCGCCCGGCTCGACGCTGGCGCCGCCACGCCCGTCGTCGCCGACCACCGCGACCAGCTTGCCGTCCGAATAGGACAGGCGCAGCCACACGTGGTCGGCCGCGCCGTGCTTGGCCGTGTTGGTCAGCGCCTCGGCGATGGCGAAGTACACCGCCGACTCCACCGGCTCCGGCGGGCGTCCCGGCAGGTCGATGGCCACCTGCACGGACAGCGGGTTGGCCAGCGCCAACGCCTGCAACGCGCCTTCCAGGCCCCGGTCGGCCAGCACCGGCGGCAGGATGCCGCGGACCAGTCCGCGCAGCTCGGCCAGCGCGGTGTTGGTCGACTCCCGGGCCTCGGCCAGCAGCTGCTTGGCCATCTCCGGATTGTCGTCCACCGTCTCCTCGGCCATGCCGAGGCTCATACCCAGCGCCACCAGCCGGGCTTGCGCCCCGTCGTGCAGATCCCGCTCGATGCGTCGCAGCTCGGACGCGTGCGTGTCCACCGACACCGCCCTCGATTCGGACAGCTGAGCCACCCGCGTGGTCAGCTGCGTGTTGGCCACCGCGGTCTCGGTCGGCCCGAGCAGGCCGGCGGTCACGTTGGCGTTGAGCCACATCAGCCGGGGCGACAGCCAGCCCCAGAAGATCAGTTCGGCCACGCCGGCCGGGATCATCCACAGGCTGTCGTCGAAGCTGCGGACCTCCCACACGCCGAACGACTGGATGACGACGCCCGGCGGCAACTGGCCGAACCAGAGCGGCATGGTCAGCCAGAACAGGCCGCCGAGCAGCAGCGACACCACCAGCGCGGTGGTCAGCAGGCCGACGACGGCGTTGGCCAGCAGCCAGGCCAGGTCGCGCCAGGTGGCCGGGTCGGCGGCCGCGATACGGAACCGGGTCACCCAGTTGTCGGTTCGGGCGATCGGCCGGTACGGGCGGGCCACCTCCCGGCCGAGCAGGCTGCCGGCGACCGAGCGGTGCAGGTCGGCGAAGCGGCGGCACAGCGCCATCGCGGCGATCACCGCCGGCACGCCGACCCACAGCGGGATCAGGGCGGCGGCGACGATCACGAAGACCAGCACGGCGACGCCCAGCTGGCTGGCGATCGCCAGGCCGAGCGCCACCGGCACGAGCCGTAGTCGCATCATCATGCGGGACACCAGGGTGATCGGTGGGGCCACAACCGCCATTCTCCTCACACCTTGGTCGGGGACAGCCGCTTTGCCGCAAGACGCCGGGCATCCGGCCATTTCACATCCGTGACCCAGCCCAGCTTCTCGAAGATCCAGATCACCCGGGCGCTGGGGTCGACCTGGCCGGGCAGCGCGCCGTGGCGGGCGCAGCTCGGGTCGCTGTGGTGCAGGTTGTGCCAGGACTCGCCCATGCTCAGCACGGCCAGCCAGCCCACGTTGCGTGACTTGTCGCGGACCTCGAACTCCTCGTCGCCGAAGGTGTGGCAGATCGAGTTGATCGACCAGGTGACGTGGTGCAGCAGCGCGACGCGGACCAGCGAGCCCCAGAAGAAGGCGGTCAGGGCGCCCTGCCACGACATGCTCCACAGGCCGCCGACCAGCGCCGGCGCCAGCAGCGACACCGCGACCAGCAGCTCGAACCGCTCGTGCACCTTCTTGATCGCCGGCTCGGCCAGCAGGTCCGGGCAGAACCGCTCGGCCGAGGTCCGCTCACGATCGAACAGCCAGCCCACGTGGGCGTGCAGCAGGCCCTTGGTCAGCGCCTTCCAGTCCGAGCCGAACCGCCACGGTGAGTGCGGGTCGCCGGCCCGGTCCGCGTACTTGTGGTGGCGGCGGTGCGTGGCCACCCAGTCGATCACGCCCATCTCCAGCGCCAGGCTGCCGGCGATGGCCAGTCCGGTGCGCAGCGCCGGTGAGGCGCGGAACGAGCCGTGGGTGAACAGCCGGTGGAATCCGACCGTCACGCCGAACCCCGACACGAAGTAGAAGACCACCGCGATCACGATGTCGTGCCAGCCGAGGCCCCAGCCCCAGGCCAACGGGATCGCCGCTAGCAGCGCTAGCAGTGGCACGACCACGAACACCGCCACCAGCGTCCGTTCCAGTGCGCCCTTCGGCTCGGGATCGACATCGGGCCTGGCCAGCGTCGTGGACACGGGAACCTCCGGGTAGTTCGAATGTGTCCCAAACACTGCCGGGTGGGGAAGCCCAGGTCAGGATGCCTGGACTCCGAACTCGTGGTGGGCTTAGACCTACTGTCGACTCCCCCCACCACGCCGATTGGAACCGCTCGCTGATGACCGCTGAAACCTCGCTGCCCGTCCAGGTGGTCAACACCATGGAGCACCTCGACGGCCGGCACGCCGGCTACCGTCGCGCGCATGCCCGTGGGGCCTGCTTCGTGGCCACGTTCACGCCCACCGGCGACGCCGCGAAGTACACGACCGCCGCTCACCTCACCGGCGAGGCCGTGTCGGCCACCGTGCGCTTCTCCAACGGCAGCGGCAATCCCGCCATGCCCGACACCCAGCCCGGCGGGCGCGGCATGGCCGTCAAGTTCGCGCTGCCCGACGGCTCGTCGACCGACCTGATCGGCGTGAACCTTCCTCGGTTCCTCGTCGCCACCCCCGAGCAGTTCCTCGACCTCGTGCGGGCGCTGGCCGCCGACAAGGACGCCGGCACCGGTGACAAGGCCAACCTCCAGGCCTTCCTGGCGGCCAACCCCAGTTCCATCCCGGCGTTCCAGGCCCTCGGCGCCATGGGCGTGCCGGCCAGCTTCGGCACCACCGGCTACCAGGCCCTGCACGCCTTCGTCTGGGTCAACGCCGACGGCGACCGCCAGGCCGTCCGCTACCGCTGGTCCCCCGACCTCGGCGAGCAGAACCTCGGGCCCGACGAGATCGCCAACGAGGAAGAGCAGTTCCTCATCGGCGAGTTCGTCTCGCGTCTCGGCCGTGGTCCCGTGACGTTCACCCTGCACGCCACCCTGGCCGACCCCGGCGACCCCACCCACGACGCCACCCAGGTCTGGCCGTCCGACCGGGCCGAGATCGTCGTCGGCACCCTCACCGTCACCGGCGAGGTCGACGACCAGGACCACTGGGCCGCCCAGATCTTCGACCCCACCAACCTCACCCCGGGCATCGAGCTCTCCGACGACCCCCTGCC
>DATJJB010000699.1:0-17901 GCA_035492655.1 Kutzneria sp.
CGCGGCACAGGGCGGGTTCTGTGCCAATGACAGCTGGCGCAACGACATCGACGGCGCCGGCGGCCTGGTCAAGGCGGGCAGCGGAACGCTCACGCTCACCGGCGCGAACCGTTACCGGGGCGGAACTCGGGTCCAGGGCGGGACTGTGGTGGCGGCTTCGTCGAGCGCGCTGGGCATTGGGCCGGTGGAGGTCGCCGGCGGCACGCTGCGGCTGAACTGCGACCTGCACGTGCGGAGCTATCGGCAAACCGGCGGAGAGCTCGTGCTTCGCCACGGCGACGCGCTCTCCGCCCTCAGCGGATCTGTCGTGATCTCGGGCGGCGTGTTGGAGATTCTCGTGGACTCGTCCTGCCCGCAGGACCGGATCCGGGTGCTCGCCGCACGAGAACTGCGCGGCCGGTTCGCCACGATCCGCGTCAACGTCCCGGGCATGCGCGCGGTCCCCACCTACACCCCGACCGGCCTGTCCGTCCGAATCCTCCGCGAGCACTCGTGAGGAGAAGGCTTCCCGGTCATCGGCTGAAGCCCGCGGCGAGGCCGCCGAGCAGTTGGCGGCGGCCGAAGGCGTAGAGGACCAGGATGGGCAGCGTGGTGAGGACGACGGCGGCGGCGATGGCGGGGACGTTGACGCTGTACTGGCCCTGGAAGGTCCACAGTGCGAGCGGCAGGGTCCGCTGGTCGGGGCTCTGGGTGAGGATCAGCGGCAGCAGGAACCCGTTCCAGATGGTCAGCGCGTTGAAGATGGACACGGTGAGGACGGCTGGTCGGGTCAGCGGCGCGACCAGCCGCCACATCGTCCGCCACTCCGTGGCGCCGTCCATGCGCATCGCTTCGAACAGCTCCTTGGGGACGTCCCTGATGAAGTTGGCCAGTATCAGCACGGACAGCGGGATGGCGAACGCGATCGACGGCAGGATCAGCGCCAGCAGGCTGTCGTACAGGTGCAACCTGATGATGATCAGGTAGACGGGGATGATCGTGGCCTGGAGCGGGATGGCCAGTCCCATCAGGAAAAGGCCGTTGACCGCCCGCAGGAACCGGCTGGACCAGCCGCGCACGATGGCGTAGGCGGCCATGAAGGACACCGTGACCGCCGGCACGACCGCGCCGGCGGTGACCACGACGGTGTTGAGGAAGTAGGTGATGAAGTCGGACTGCAGGACGAACTGGTAGTTGTCCAGCGTGGGGTTGCTGGGCGGCGCCAACGGGTTGCTCGCGTAGTAGCCGCTCTGCGCCTTGAGACTGGTGATGAGGATCCAGTAGAGCGGTATGACGACGACGGCGAGCCACAGTCCGGCGGTCAGGTTGCCGAGCCAGTTGCGCCGGTCGGCCGGACCGGTGTGGTGGTGTGGTCTGGTCGGTGTGGTGGGCATGTCAGGCGCCTTCGAGTTGGCTCTGGCTCGCGTCGCGGCCACCGAGCCGGCGCAGCAGCAGGGCGAGGGCAAGGCCGACCAGCACGAGGATGACCGCGATGGCACTGGCGGGACCCATCAGGTTCGCCTGGAATCCCCGTTTGTACATGTCGAGCGCGAGCACGCGGGTGGCGTCTCCCGGGCCACCGGCGGTCAGCACGAAGATGAGGTCGAAGAAGGTCAGCGACCCGACCACCATGAGCGTGGACGACGTGATGACCGTGTATTTCAGCTGGGGGAGCGTGATGGTGAAGAACTGCCGGACCCGCCCGGCCCCGTCCAGTTGCGCGGCTTCGTACAGCGACCGGGGGATCTGCCGGACGCCGCCCTGGTAGATCAGCGCGTGGAACGGGATGAACTGCCAGGACACGACGAAGATGACGAGACCGAACGCGAGTGCCGGCCGGCCGAGCCAGTCCTGGCTGAGGAACCCGATCCCCAGTCCGGCGCCGAGCCCGAAGTTGGGGTCCAGCAACGCCTTGTAGGCGATCGCGATCGCCGCCGAGCTGAGCAGCAGCGGGACGAAGTACACCACGGACAGCACCGCCCGGTAGCGCTGGTAGCCGGCCAGGAACGTGCCGAGCAGGATGCTCGACGGTGTCTGGACCGCCCAGGACACGACCATCACCAGGAACGTCACCAGGAGCGAGTGCGGCAGCCCGGGATCGGTGAGCACGGACCGCCAGCTGTCGAGTCCGGACGGGACGATGGCGCCGATCCCGTCCCACGTGGTGAAGCTCAGCACGAACACGCCGACGAGCGGGATGGCGGCGAAGCCGACGAAGAACACCAGTGCCGGCGCGGCCAACCACGGCAGGATGCCGTCGTGGTCGCGCCGGCGGGTGCGGGCGCCCCGGGCCGTCGAATCGCTCGCGAGTTCGGTCATGGACATCGAAACGCTCCGCACGCTCAACTCACTGGCCGATGACCGCGTTGAGGTTGGTGGCGAACTGCTGCGGCGTGATGGACAGCTGGAACAGCTTGGCGATGTTGTCCAGCAGGGTCTCGGCCGCGGTCGGGCTCAGCGCCTGGTCCCAGGACTGGGCGAAGACCTTGGCGTTGTTGGCGATGTCGTAGGTGAACTTGAGGAAGTCGGCGTTGCGGTCCTTGGCCAGCAGGTCCTGCGTGCCCTTGACGGCCGGCACCCCGCCGCTGCCGATCCACTGCTTGATCTCCTCGTCGTCGAGGACGCCCTTGGCGAAGAAGTCCTTGGCGATCTTCTTCTGCTCGTCGGTCGCCTTCGAGGAGATGGACAGGTACTGCGCGGGGTTGCCGACGGTGTCGCTCGGGTCGCCCTTGCCGCCGTCGACGGCGGGGAAGTTCATGAAGCCGAGCGAGCCGCTGGAGACGAAGTCCCCACCTTGGGACTGCTGGATGCCGTACGACCAGGAGCCGTGCAGCATCATCGCGGCCTTGCCGGTGTAGAGCAGCGCCTGGTCGGCGTTGGAGTCCGCGGTGATCGAGGAGAAGCCCTTGATGAACCCGTCGGCCCGGACCAGGTCCTGGACCTTGGTCAGCGCGTCGATGGCGGCCGGGTTGGACCAGGCGTCCTGCTGGCCGTCGAAGACGGCCTGGAACACCTCGGGGCCGCCGATGCGGTCGAACAGGAACTCCAGCCACATCATGTTCGTCCACCGGGACTGCCCGCCGAGCGAGAACGGCGCGATGCCCTTCGCGTTGAGCTTGGGCACCAGGTCCATCACCTCGCCCCAGGTCTGCGGCGGCCGCGCGCCGACCGAGTCGAAGACCTTCTTGTTGTAGTACATGATGATCGGCTGCACGGTTTCGCACGGCAGCGCGTAGATCTTGCCGTCGACGGTCGCGGCGCGAAACGCGCTCGGGAACAGCCGGTCCTTGATCTTGGAGTTCTGGTCGAACCACGAGGTGAGGTCCTCGACCTGGCCGGCCTTGACGTACGAGCGCAGTGTGCCGCCGCCCCAGCCCCAGATGATGGTGGGCGCCTGCCCGGCGCCGATAGCGGTCTTGATCTTCGTCTTGTAGGCGTCGTTCTGAAATGTGGTCGGGGTGATCTTCTCGTTGGGATTGGCCTGGTTGAACCGGTCGACGGCGCCGGTCCGGATGCCCTCCTGGGGCTGCCCGTTCAGGAACCAGTAGGTGGCGCCACTGCTGGCGCCCGGACCGGATGTGCCGCAGGAGGCGAGCGCCAGCGAGAGCGGCACGCTGGCGGCCATGCCGAGCACGGTACGTCGAGAGATTGGGGTTGCCACGCTGGGGTTCTCCGTTCCCGAGAGCCGCCGACTTCGTTGGAGGCCGTACTCCGAAAACTTTCGAAATTGTCGCGGTTTTCCACCCTAGGTACGATCGCCTCGAACTGTCAAGGTTCATGTAACTTACTTGCTCACTAAAAGTTATCTGCCGTATTCTGATTATCGAAATGTTTCGAAACCCGCCCGCAGAGGGGGAGCGCGATGGCAACGGCTGATCAGGCGCCGGTCACGAGCCGCGAGGTGCCGCGCTGGCAGGACCCGACGCTGCCGGTGCCGGATCGGGTCGACGCTCTGCTGGCCGAGCTGACACTGCCGGAGAAGGTCGGCCAGCTCGGCAGTCGCTGGCTCGGCAACGAGACGCCGCACTCCGGTGACGAGCAGGGCGGCAGCTCGCAGGTGGCGCCGATGCAGGACGTGTTCACGGCCGGGATGGCGCCGCTGGCCAAGGCCAGCCGGCACGGGCTGGGCCACCTGACCCGGGTGTTCGGCAGCCGGCCGGTGACCGTGGCGGACGGCGTCGCCGAAGTGGTCCGATCGCAGCACACGGTGCTGGCGAACTCTCGGCTCGGCATTCCCGCGCTGGTGCACGAGGAGTGCCTCACCGGCTTCACCACCTACGGCGCCACGGTCTACCCGGCGGCGATCGCCTGGGCCGCGACCTTCGACCCGGAGCTGGTGGCACGGCTGGGCGCCGCGATCGGGCGGGACATGCGTGCGGTTGGCGTGCACCAAGGCCTCTCGCCGCTGCTCGACGTGGTCCGGGACTACCGCTGGGGCCGGGTCGAGGAGACCATGGGCGAGGATCCCCATCTGGTCGCGATGCTGGGCACCGCCTACGTGCAGGGTCTGGAAGGCGCCGGTGTCATCGCCACCCTCAAGCATTTCGCCGGATACTCCGCGTCGAGAGCCGGGCGGAACCACGCGCCCGCGCCGATCGGCCGCCGCGAGCTGATGGACGTCGTCCTGCCGCCGTTCGAGACCGCGATCGCGGTGGGCCACGCCCGTTCGGTGATGAATTCCTATTCCGATGTGGACGGTGTGCCGGCCGGGGTCGACACGTGGCTGCTGACCGATCTGCTGCGGGACGACTGGGGGTTCACCGGCACCGTCGTCTCCGACTACGGGGCGATCGCGTTCCTCGCCACCATGCACCGCATGGCGGCGGACACGGATGAGGCCGGCGTCCAGGCGCTGTGCGCGGGCGTCGACGTGGAGCTGCCCGACACGCTCTGCTTCGGCCAGCACCTCGCGGACCGGGTCCGCAGGGGCGAACTCCCGGAGTCCACAGTGGATCGAGCGGTGCGCAGGCTGCTCACCCAGAAGATCCAGCTCGGACTGCTCGATCCTGAGTGGACGCCCGAGGCGTCGGTCGCCGGGGCCGACGAGGTCGACCTGGACTCGCCGGCCAACCGGATACTGGCCGGCGAATTGGCCGAGCGGTCCGTCGTGCTGCTCGACGCGGGCAGCGCGTTGCCGCTCGTCGGCGAGGGACGCCCGGCGCCGGGTCGGATCGCCGTCATCGGGCCGTGTGCCGCCGACCCGACGACCTTGATGGGGTGCTACGCCTTCCCCAACCACGTCTTGCCTCGCTACCCCGAGCTGCCCATCGGACTGACCGTGCCGACCGTGGTCGACGCGCTGCGCGCCGAACTGCCGGACACCGAGATCGTCCACGAGCCGGGATGCGACGTGCGCGGTGCGGACCGGTCCGGGTTCGCCGCGGCGACGGCCGCGGCCGGCCAGGCCGATCTGTGCGTCGCGGTCGTGGGCGATCGCGCCGGCCTGTTCGGCAACGGCACCTCCGGCGAAGGCTGCGACGCCGAGGACCTGCGGTTGCCCGGCGTGCAGGCCGATCTGCTCGCCGAGCTGTTCGCGACCGGGACGCCGGTGGTCGTCGTCGTGGTCTCCGGCCGTCCGTACGCCCTTGGCGACGTGCATCCACACGCCGCCGGTCTGGTGCAGGCGTTCATGCCCGGCCAGGAGGGCGCGGCGGCGATCGCCGGTGTGCTGTCCGGCCGGGTCCAGCCCACGGGCAAGCTGCCGGTGCAGATTCCCCGCCGTCCGGGCGGCCAGCCCGGCACGTACCTGCAGCCTCCGCTCGGCATGAACAGCAGCGGCATCAGCAATCTCGACCCGTCGCCGCTGTTCGCGTTCGGCCACGGCAGTTCCTACACCACGTTCGAGGTCGACGACCTGCGCACGAGCGCGACCGAGATCCCCACCGACGGCGAGTTCACCGTGTCGGTGCGGGTGCGCAACACCGGCGCCCGGTCCGGCCACGAGGTCGTCCAGCTGTACCTGCACGACGTCCTCGCCCAGGTGACCCGACCGGTACGGCAGCTGGCCGGCTTCGCCGCGGTGCGGCTGGAACCGGGCGCGAGCGCACGCGTGCGGTTCGACGTGCACGCCGACCGCACCGCCTTCACCGGCCGGGAGCTACGGCGGATCGTCGAACCCGGGGAGGTCGAAGTGCATGTCGGCAGATCCTCGGTCGATCTCCCTTGCCGGACAACGGTTCGGTTGACCGGCGCCACCCGCGTGGTCGGTCACGACCGGCGGCTCACCACACCGGTTCACGTGCTGCCCGGGGAAGACGATGCCGGCGAACAGTAGCCGTACGACGCTGGCGACCGTCGCGCGGCTGGCCGGGGTCTCCGTCGCGACCGTGTCGAAAGTGGTCAACGGGCGCAGCGACGTCTCGCCACGGACCCGCATGCGGGTGCAGGAACTGTTGCACCAGCACGACTACGTGACACCCGTGGTCCGCGGCGGCGCACCACGGCTGCCCTCGATCATCGAGGTTCAGTTCGACGGTGGCCTCAGGTCCTACTCGGCCGAGGCGCTTGAGGGCATCGTCGAGGCCGCCGACGAGCTCGGGGTCTCGGTCGTGGTCAGCAAGCCGAACCGGGCCCAAAACTGGGCCCGTGACCTGGTCGCGGCCGGGCGCCGGGCGCTGATCGCGGTCACCAGCGTGCACACCGCCGCCCACCTGGACGCGTTGGGCCGGGCCGGGCTCCCGCTGGTCGTCATCGACCCGTTGCATCTGCCGGACAGCGAGGTCAACAGCGTCGGGTCGACCAATTTCGCCGGCGGCCTGGCCGCGACCCGGCACCTGCTCGACCTCGGCCACCGCCGCATCGCCTACCTGGGTGGACCGGCCTCCGCGGCGTGCAACCAGGCCCGGGCACACGGCTACCGGGCGGCCATGGAGGCGGAGAAGGCGCCGGTGCCGCGCGGCTACGTCCGGCCGGGGGAGTTCACGTACCAGAACGGCCTGCTCGGCGCCGCGGCCCTGCTCGACCTCGCGGAGCCGCCCACGGCGATCTTCGCCGGCAACGACGAGATCGCCCTCGGTGTCATCGAGACCGCTCGCATCCGTGGTCTGCGCATCCCCGAGGACCTGAGCGTGGTGGGCTTCGACGACACACTCCTCGCCCGGATGGCCGCACCGCCGCTGACGACCATGCGTCAGCCGTTGCGGGAGATGGGCGGTGTCGCCCTGCGCACCGCGCTCCGCCTCGCGAACGGGGAGAAGATCGAGTCCCACCACATCGAGCTCGCCACCGAACTGGTGGTACGCGCGTCGACCGCACCCGCGTGAGCCGGACTCGGGGACCCGGGACCGCGGTCGGTCGCCTTGGCCGGTCCCGGACAGAAACGACCGGACTCCTTGTCGCCGGCGTCGACCCGCGGTATCCATGAGGTCGGATTGAAACGTTAAAACCGTGAGGTGACCCGGCGATGGTCCGATCAGCGTCGACACGTTTCCCCGCCAGGCCAGGGATTTCGGCGCTGGTCGCCCTGCTCCTGCTGCCACTGGCGCCGGCGCACGTGGTCGCGCAGCAGGTGCGCGCCGAGACCAGAACGTCGCCGCCCGCGTTCAGTCGGCAGCTGGGCTCGCCGACCGACTGGCAGGGCGCGAAGTGGATCAGTCCGGACAGCGCGGGCACGAACTCGTGGTCGGACTTCGTGCTCGACACCGACTTCACCATCAAGGCCGCCGCGGCCGGCATTGTCTTCCGCGCCAAGGACAGCGCGGACTACTACCTGTGGCAGATCAACACGGTCACCACACCGGGCAAGGTGATGCTCCGCCCGCACGTCCAGGTCGCCGGCCACTTCACCACGCTGGCCGAGGTGGACCTCAGCGCCGTGCTGACCCCGACCAACGCGGGCGACCGGCACCACTTGCGGATCAGGGCGGACGGCGCCGCCATCACCACGGCGATCGACGGCACGCAGGTGGACACCAGAACCGACACCTCGCTGGCACAGGGCACGATCGGATTCCGCACCTCGGTGAGCGCGAACGTGACCGAAGATGCCTTGTACGACAACCTGTCGGTGCACGCTCTCGACGGAACTCCGCTGTTCGCCGACGACTTCTCCGTCTCTCCGGATCCCCGGTTCGCCCAGCAGAAGATCGTCGGCGGCGAACTGGAGCCGGCCGGCGATCCGGTGTTGCTCGGCGCCGGCCACGCCGCGCCGATGCTGCGCCGCACGTTCACCCTGGGCAAGCCGATCGCGCACGCGGACGTTGCCGTCTACGGCCTCGGCTTCTACGAGTTGCACCTCAACGGCGGCAAGGTCGGTGACGCCGTGCTGACACCGGCCAACTCCCCCTACGACCGCCGGAACCTGTACGACACCTACGACGTCACCAGCCAGCTCAAGCCAGGCGCCAACGCCGTGGGCATCATGCTCGGCAACGGCTACGGCCAGCACTTCAGCCCGTACGGATTTCGTTGGCTGGGACCGGAACAGGCCATCATGACGCTGACCGTCACCTATACCGACGGCACGCGGCAGACCGTCACCACCGATCGTGACTGGTCGTGGTCCGACAGCCCGATCATCGCCGACGACATCTACAACGGCGAGACCTACGACGCACGCCAGGAGCAGCGCGGCTGGGACACGGCGGGATTCGACGCGTCGCACTGGCGGCCGGTGACCACCGTGGCCGCCCCGGCGGGCACGCTCACGTCCAGCACCCTGCCTCCGATCCGTGTCGTCCAGACACTGCGGCCGGTCAGGATGTCCCAGCCGGCGCCCGGCGTGTACGTCTACGACCTGGGACAGAACATCGCCGGTTGGGCGCGCGTCCGCGCCAAAGGGCCGGCCGGGACGCAGATCCAGCTGCGCACCGCCGAGGAACTCGGGCCGGACGGGCGTCTCGACACCACCACCAACCGCAATGCCGCGTCCACCGACACCTTCGTCCTGGCGGGCACCGGCGGCACTGAGAGCTACGAACCCCGCTTCGACTACCACGGTTTCCGCTACGTGGAGGTGACCGGCTTCCCGGGAACCGCCACTGTGGACAGTCTGGACGGCCGTGTCGTGCATGCCGATGTGCCCAGTACGGGCAGCTTCACGTCCTCCGACCCGACGCTGAACCAGCTGTGGCGCAACAATCGCTGGAGCATCCTCAACAACTCGATGTCCATCCCGACGGACAACCCCGTCCGCGACGAGCGGACGCCGCCGGCGATGGACGTGCAGGCGTACAGCGCTGCGGCCATCCGCGAGTTCGGTATGGACGCCTTCTACGCCAACTACCTCGCCGACCTGCCGCCGGGCACGGCGTTGCCCAACGATGCCGGCAACGCGCAGCAGCCGGACATGGCCGGCGGTCAGGTGACGTTGGCGTGGAACCTGTACGAGCAGTACGGCGATCGCGCGGCGCTGGCCGCCCGGTACCCGGCGATGAAAGCCTTCGTGGACACCAACAACGCCCAAGTTCCCAGCCACATCTGGCCGGACGACAGGGGATTCGGCGACTGGTGCCCGCCGGTGCACGACGGCGGTGTGAACGGCGGGCAGGGCGGGCCGAGCGAGGGCAGCTGTACCAGCGAGGTCTCCCTGGTGAACACCGCATTGTCCTATGTGCAGGCCGAGGACGTCGCGAAGGCGGCACAGGCGTTGGGAAAAACGGCCGACGCCGCCGCCTGCACGATGTTGGCCGACAGCATCAAGCAGGCGTTCAACGCACACTTCCTCAACGCTGACGGCAGTTCCTACGCCGACGGCCGCCAGACCACCAGCATCCTCCCGCTCGCGTTCGACATGGTGCCGGCCGGCAACGTCACGGCGGTCGGCAACCGGCTGGTGGACACGGTGCTCACCAAGAACGGGGGCCACCTCGACACCGGCATCTTCGGCACGCGCTACCTCGTCGACGCGCTGGCCCGGGTCAACCGGGTCGACGTGGCGTTGACCATGCTGGACCAGCAGACCTACCCCGGCTTCGGCTACGAGATCAGCCGTGGCGCCACCAGCTCGTGGGAGGAATGGCTCTACAGCTCGAACATGGAGACCCACGACCACGCCATGTTCGCCGGCGTCAACGCCTCCTTGTACACCCAGCTCGCCGGCATCCGGCCGGCAGCGCCGGGATACGCGGCGTCGTTGATCGAGCCGCAGACGCCGGCCGGACTCTCGCACGTCGCCGCGACCATGGACACCCCCTACGGCACGATCGCCGTCTCCTGGTGGAAAACCGCCAATTCGTTCGATCTGGACGTCACGATCCCGGTCAACACCACCGCGACCGTGTCCCTGCCGACCGCGGGCGGCGGTCGTGCCGCGCACGCCGTGGGCTCCGGCCACCGGCACTTCCACGTCACCTTGTGAGGGAGTCAGGACCGGGCAGCCGTGCCGCTGGGCGGTTCAGGGCGGAATCGTCCGATGACCTTGACGATCATGCCGCCCGCCACGCCACCCACCGCACCGAGAACCAGCGTGAACAGCACCAGGGACACGCCCATGCCCAACCACACCAACGCCCCCGGCCACGAACCGTTGACGAGGGTGTAGAGCACCGTCGCCGTGAACACGACGACATGGCCGGTCAGCGCGGTCACCGCGCCGGTGGCCATGGCCGAGTTGACACCACCGTGCCGTGCGGCCAGGAACCCGGCCCCGATGTAGTAAGGGAAGTACAGCACAAGGGCGATCATCGGGACCGGCGCATCCCAGTCCCGCATCAGATAACCCGACACGGACATCAGGAACCCGCACAGCAGTCCGTACGGGTAGACCGCGCGTGACCAATCACCCGGCAGGGCTTCCACAGCCAGCATGTCGCAGCCGTGAACCGCTCCGTTACGCACGCTCGCCAGTGATGCCACCTTGGTGCCGCGGTGAAGACGATCGGGCAGGGCGAGACCGTCCGGTCCTGGTCGCGTAGAAGGGTTTCGACCAGGTTCGAAGGACCCTCCCGGCGCGGGGCGGTCTCAGTACAGTCCGCGTCCAGCACATCACTCTCTCAGGAGGCAAGATGAGAAAAGCATTGTGTGTGCTGGTGGTTGTTCTCGGAGCCCTGGTCAGCCTGGTGAGCACCGCCAGCGCCGACACCAGCCCGGCCGCTGCGGCCAGACCCGCCACGGCGGGCTGGGCGCAGACGTCCGACGCCGGCGTCGCGCCGCTGGCTCTGAGCTGTCCCTCGGGCGACCTCTGCGTCTGGCCGGTCACCGATGGCAGCCGCAACCGCTGCAGTTGGGTGAACAGCGACAACGACTGGTGGAACACGCCCGTCGTGTGCAGCTGGGCGTCCAGCCAGACGGTCAAAGCCATCTACAACCACGGCACCAGTTCGAGTTTCAGCGGTGTCTGCCTGTACGCCAACGCGAACTACAGCCACTGGCTGTACTACGTGCCGCAAGGCCAGTCGTATGTGCCTCCTACCCAGTACATCGTCCGGTCCCACCGCTGGGTGAGCTCTGGCAACGACTGCTTCAACTCCTAGTCGACGCCGTGAAGGGCTGCTCCGCCGCGCCGACAGAGTCGGGCTCGACGCGGCGGGGTGGCTGTCGTCGTCGGTGGGTGTCGCGTCGGTGAAACCGCAGGACGCCGCGTTCAGCGTCCGGCGGCGAGCACCCGCAGCCCCAGCGGCGTGATCAGGTGGTGGGCGAAGTTCTCCTCGCGCTCCGTGGCGATGAGACCGGCCTCGCGCAGGACGCCGGTGTGGTGGCTCACCGTGGCCGGGGCGACGCCAACCAGCTTCGCCAGCCTGGTGGTGGTGCTCCCGCCGACCACCGACCGCAGGATCGACGCCCTGGTGGAGCCCAGCAGTGCCGTCAGGTGGTCGCCGTCGGCACGCCCGGCCGCCAGGAGCCGTGATTCGGTGCCAATGGGGAACACCAGCGCGGGAGGCAGCTGGGGGTCCGCCAGGGCCACGGGGTGGTGCAGGACGAAGTAGCAGGGGATCAGCACCAGCCCCCGGCCGTCCAGGTGCAGGTCGCGATCGAGGGGGTAGCCGATGGACAGCACGGGCGGATCCCACCGCGTGGCGGGTCCCAGCGCGGCCAGCAGCCCCTCCGGGCCGCTGTGCAGGTACCGCTGGATCAAGGGCGTCACGGCGGAGCACAGCCCGTCCTCGATCGTCGGCAGGTAGGGCGCGATCACGGACCCGAAGTAGACGCGCAAGGCGTCGCGCAGCCGCCGGAGTGCCGCTGGCCGCCCTCTGGCGAGGTCGTTCAGCCAGCTCGCCTCCGGTCCTGACGCGGGCCGGATCAGGTCGATTTCCGCACGCAGGCGGTCCGGCTCCGTCGACAGGACCGCGTCCACGCACTCGTCGATGCCGCACAGGTCTTCCGGTGGGGTGAGGAGATCCGGGAAGTAAGCCGCGTGCGGCGCCACCGTCACCACGGCGTGCAGCGCTGTTCGCAGGTCCGGATCATGTAACGCGAGCTCGCGCACATGGCGGCGCCACGCGCCGAACGACAGATCGTCGTCCTTGTGTTGCAGGATCTGCGCACTGCTGACGATTTCCCACATCAGGTCGGGTTTCAGCCGCAACCGCGTGCGCGCGATGTCCTGATCGGTGAAGTGGATACGCAACTGCGGCATGTCCGCCCCCCAGGAGCTGCCGTGGCCTCCACCTGAGAAGTCAACCGCACCCGGGCGCAGATGCAACCCCGGCTCGAAGTCGGCCGGCCTATTTCTGGTTGGGGCGGTTGAGGTAGCGGCGTGCGATGTCCGCGAAGTGCTGTATCTCGGGCATCGTGCGGTGGCGGGTGTAGGCGAGCGCCTCCAGTCGCTCCTCGACGGCGACGAGGGGACGCCTGCGGGGTGCGCTGTCGCCCCGCCAGCCCGGCAGCGAGCCGGGATCGTCGACCAGCGGCATGGACCGCAGGTCTTCCAAGGTCAGCCGGGCGGCCTGGGCCAGTGGGCAGGAGGCCGGGACCGGATCGCCGCGTTCGCGCAGCGTCCCGTCACCGCCGAAGCGCTGGGCGGCGTGGTGTCGGAGGTGCCCGCCGAGGACGTGCCGAGGTGGCAGGTCGTCGCGACCGAGGACAACCCGGTCCCGACCGAACCGCAGCGGTTGGTCGCCCACCGGGTCGGTGCGGAGATCATCGAGGCGGACTGCGGCCACGATGTCGCCACCGCCCGGCCGAAGCAGGTACTCGAGGCCGTGCTGGCGGCGGCCGCCGCGGTCGGCGCCTGACCGGCGGACGAACAAGAGCGCAGAAGGGAAAACCGGTGGAGCCGATTGTGGTGCCGGGTTGGATACAGGAGTACGTCGGTGCGTGCAACCGGCACGACGCCGCGGCGGTGGTCGCGATGATGGCGGAGGACGTGCGGGTGGTCGACACCGCGTTCGGCGGGGAGTTCACCGGCCGTGAGGCGGTGCGGCAGCTCCTGCTCGGCATGGATGCGGGCTTGTCCAGCGACTACCGGTTCACGGTCCGGAAAGTCGTTGTCTCGGATGAGGACTACGCCTTCGAATGGGTTCTGTCCGGAACCCACGACCGCGCCAACCCGGCACTCGGATTACCCGCCACCGGCAAGGCGTTCGCGGTTCCCGGATTGACGATCGGCGCCCTCCGGGCAGCGACTCACCTCAGCACGGACGGCGGGAACCGATGAAGTTCTTGTGGCGCATGGTGGATGAGACGATTGTCGGGGCGGTGATCCACGTTCTCACGTGCCGACTGACCGGCGGGCGGAGGCGGTGCGACGCTGCCGGTCAGCCTTCGGTGACATTGAGCGGCTGGTTGTTCCGCCGCAGCAGGAATGCGGTCAGGACGCCGGCGAGGGCGGACGCGATGCCGAGGACGGCGAGCGCGCCTTGGAGTCCGCCGGCGCCGGCACCGATGGCGGCGAGGGCGAGCGGGCACACGAATTCGCCGAGGAACAGTGTGCCGGTCCACAGGCCGGTGCCGCGGCCCCGCTGGTCGAAGGTGAGCCGGTTGACCGCCCACGTCAACAGGGTGGGCAGCAACATGCCGGTGCCGAAGCCGGTGAAGACCGCGCCGACGGTGATGACGACCGGCGAGACGGTGGCGAACACCAGGAGGAGACCCGCGGCGGACAGACCGAACTCGACGGGCAGCAGCACCCGGGGCGTCTTGCCGGACAGGCGGCTGAACGCGATCGCTCCCGCGGCCGTCGCCAGGGACATGATCGCGGAGATCGCCCCGATGGTCCCGGTGGCGGCCACTCCCACACCAGTGAGCACATAGGACAGTTCGACGATCAGGGCGTAGAAGACGACGCCGCCGAACAGGGTGACCAGGCACGGCGCGGCCAGCTGCCGCCAGGGCAGTCTCACCAGGTGCTTGCTCGGCTTGCCGTTCGACGTGGGCTGCCAGAGTTTGAGCGCCATGGGAATCGCCAGCGGGGCGGCGACGGCGTACAGCCAGAACGGCGTGCGCCAGCCTGATGCGCCGAGAATGCCGCCGAGCGCCAGGAACACGGTGGCCGACAAGGTTGCGACCAGGGTCTGCAGGCCCAGGTAACGCGCCCGGCGCGCGCCGGACCAGTAGTCACCGATGAGGGTGGTGCAGCAGGTCATGATGGCGCCCTCGCACAGCCCGACGAGCACCCGGCTCACCAGGATCGCGCCGAGTGAGTCCAGATAGAGCGGAGCTGTGCCGAAGACGGTGTAGGCGAGCATGGCCAGCAGCAGCAACCGTTTCCGGTCGATCCGGTCGACGACGACGCCGGCGAACGGCGCGGTCAGGCCGATCAGCAGCGCCGGCGCGGTCAGCACGATCGGGACGAGGACGTCGGCGCCGGGCGTGTCCGCGAACGCCCGGGACAGCTGGGGCAGGACGGGCGCGATGAGGACGGCGCCGAGCACCGACATGCAGCTCCCCGCGAGCAGCAGGAGCAGCTGGACCGGGCCGGCGGCCCGCCGGCCGGTCGCAGAGGCTGCTGGTGGCAGGTTCACCGTTGGGCTTTCCGGCATGTCGGCACCTGAATTCCGTCGTTGGTCCAGGGAAGGTGCCGAAAGTGTCGGTTCCGCGGTGGCGGAGCGGAAATCACTTCTGGTGAACCGCGGTATCAGCGCGGTGGATGCTCGGTGACGTCGTCGGCGATCCGCGCCAGCCGTCCGCGCAGGTACTGGTGCTCGGGATCGTGCTCGTACATCGGGTGCCACCAGACCGCCTCGACCAGCGGGCCGGCTTCGAAGGGGCAGGGCAGGGCGCGCACGTTCACGTCGGCCGGGATGCGCTCGGCGAGCCGTCGCTGCAGCAGCGCCACCCGGCCGGTTCCGGCGACGAGGCCCGGGACGGACAAGAAGTTCTCCGTGACGACCTGGACGTGCGGTTCGATGCCGAGCATCCGCATCTGAAGCGCGGCCGGGGTCGACGCGGTGGGGCCGTGGTAGGTGGCGACCCACGGCATGGTCCGCAGCTGCTCAACCGTCAGCCCGTCCGCCACCGCCGGGTGGTCGGCGTCGACCAGGCAGACCCAGTCGTCGCGGTGCAGGTCCTGGTACGGCAGGCCGTCGAGGAAGCCGTGCGGCAGCACGAGCAGGTCGATGCCGGTGAGCACCTGGCGGGCGTTGTCGACGACCGCCGGGGTGTTGGCGACGAACCGAACGCGGGCGCCCGGCGCCTCCTGCGCCAGGGCAGCGGCCAGCGGGGTGCCGAGGACCGCGATGCCGTAGTCGGTCATGGCGAGGGAGAACTCGCGGGAGGTGGTCGCCGGGTCGAAGTCCGGCTGGGCGGTGAAGACGCGCTCGACGCCGGTCACCGCCGTCCGCACGCGGCCGCGCAGCTGCACGGCCAGCGGCGTGAGGCGGTACTGGTTGCCTTGGCGGGCCAGCAGATCGTCGCCGAAGTGGCGGCGGAGCCTGGCCAGCTGGGCGGAGACCGCGGGCTGGCTGAGGCCGACCTGCTGGGCGGCCCGGCTCACGCTGCGGTGTTCGAGCAGCGCGTCGAGCGTCACCAGCAGGTTGAGGTCCAGGCTCGCCAGGTTCACCACCTGAGGTTATCCATCCGGCTGATAGTGCGCATTAGCTATTTCGTCTTCCCTGATGCTGTGACCTGCCGCACCGTGAGTGACATGGACCGCACCGATCCCGAAGCCGCGATCGCCGCCGCCGCCAAGCGCTGTTCGAACTGGGGCCGCTGGGGCGCCGACGACGTGCTCGGCACCCTGAACTTCCTCGACGACGCCAAGCGTCGCGAAGGGGCGGCCCTGGTCCGCAGGGGCGTGAGTTTCTCCCTGGCGCAGCGGTTCGAGGCGGACGGGCCGCAGAAGGGCTGGCGGCGCCGGACCAACCCGGTGCACACCATGCTGGACACCGGCCTGGACGCCGAGCGCGGCACGCAGGGCTTCCCGCACGGGATCGGCGGCGCGGACGACGTGGTGTTCATGCCGCTGCAGGCGTCGACGCAGTGGGACGGGCTCGGGCACATCTTCGACCACGGCGTGGCGTGGAACGGCCGCCGCGCCGGGGATGTCGTGACCAGCGAAGGGGACCGCGTCACGGGGATCGAGACGGCGTCGGGCCGGATCGCCGGGCGCGGGGTCCTGCTCGACGTCGGCCGCGCGCTCGGCGCCGACGGCGAACTGCCGGACGGGTTCGCGATCACCGTGCAGCACCTCGAAGAAACCATTTCCGGGCAAGGGAAAACAGCGAGCGTCGGTCGGGGCGACCTGCTACTGGTGCGGACCGGGCGGCTCGCGCGGGCGCGGCGTGAGGGCTGGGGTGACTACGCGGGCGGGCCCGCGCCCGGGTTGTCGTTCACCACCGCGGAGTGGCTGCACGACACCGAGATCGCCGCGATCGCCACCGACACCTGGGGATTCGAGGTCCGGCCCAACGAGTTCGACGACGCGTTCCAGCCGTTGCACCAGGTCGCCATCCCGCACATCGGGTTGTTCCTCGGCGAGATGTGGGACCTCGACGCACTGGCCGCGGACTGCGCCGCCGACGGCCGGTACGAGTTCTGGCTGACCGCCGACCCGCTGCCGGTGACCGGGGCGGTCGGCGCGCCGGTCGCCCCGATCGCCGTCAAGTAGCTCCCGGACCGGACAAAGGAGTCCCAGGCCCGCCGTGCACACCGTTCTCGTGGTCGGCAGTGGTCTCGCCGGCACCGCCGCCGCGATCCACCTCGCTGACCACGGCGTCACCGTCGACCTGATCGAGATCAAGCCGGACATCGCCGCGATCGGTTCCGGAATCACCTTGCAGGGCAACGCCTTACGGGAACTGCGCAAGCTCGGCGTGTGGGAAGCCGTGCAGGCGCGCGGATACAGCTTCGACAGTCTTGGCCTGCGTGCCCCGAACCCCGACGGGACGCTGCTGGCCGAGATCCCCGATGTCCGGACCGGCGGCCCCGACCTGCCGGCCACGGTGGGGATGCCCCGGCCGGATCTGGCGCGGATCCTGCACGACCGCGCCGGTTCGGCCGGGGTCAAGGTGCGGTTCGGCTGCACCGCGACCGCGCTGGCGCAGGACGCGACCGGCGTCGACGTCACCTTCTCCGACGGCACGACCGGGCGCTACGACCTCGTGGTCGGCGCCGACGGGATCCGCTCGGCGGTCCGCCGGCTGCTGGGCATCGCGCTGGAGACCCGGCCGACCGGCATGGGCATCTGGCGCGCGTTCGGCCCGCGCCCGGCGTCGGTGACCCGGACGGACCTCTGCTACGGCGGCGCCTCCTACATCGCCGGGTACTGCCCGACCGGCGAGGACACGTTGTACGCCTACATCGTCGAGGACGCTCAAGACCGCAGCGGCCTGGCAGCTGACGAGCGGCTCGCGACCCTGCGGGAGCTCGCGGCGGCCTACCACGGGCCGTGGGACGACATCCGCACCACGCTGACCGACCCGGCGCGGGTCAACTACACGTGGTTCGAGACCCACCTCCTGCCGGCACCGTGGCACCGCGGCCGGGTCGTGCTCATCGGCGACGCCGCGCACTCCTGCCCGCCCACGCTTGCCCAGGGCGGCGCCCAGGCCCTCGAAGACGCCGCCGTGCTGACCGAGCTGCTGCTCGCCGCGGACACCCTCGACG
>DATJJB010000700.1:0-6484 GCA_035492655.1 Kutzneria sp.
GGCGGTGTGCGTGGTGCCCGCGCCGCCGTGGTGCACCACCGCCGCGACCCGGGGGAACAGGGCCTGCTGGTTGACGTCGCCGATGACAAAGCAGTCCTCAACGTCGAGATCGGCCCAGCCACGAGCCAGGATCACCCGGCGGCCCTGGGCACGGAGGATGTCGACGGCGAGACGCCCGAGTTCCGGGGCGGCGTGCAGGTGCATGCTCCCGAAGCCCACGTAGACGGGCGGTGCCCCGGCGTCGAGGAACGCCTCGAGCTCGTCGGACAGCGGCCGCTCGTCGGGCAGGATCCACGCGCCCGTCTGCACGACGTCGAGCTCCGTCACGCCCTCCCACGGGCAGATCGCCGGATCCGCCGCCAGCCACGGCCGGTCGGTGAACACGTGATCGCGCACGTTGTCCACCGGTGGCAGGCCGAGTTCGGCCAGGTGCCGGTTGAGCGGCTCCTGGTAGAAGGCGTTGATCCGGGCCACATCGGTCTGCCACACGGCCTTCTGCAAACCGTAGAGCTGGTAGGCGGCGAACACGTAGCGGATGCCGAGCTGCTCGGCGACCGTGCGCGCGCCGGCCGGCATGAGCCCGGCGGCCACGATCGCGTCGGCCCCCTCGGCGGTCTTGGCCAAGATGTCGAACCGGGCGTCGACCAGGCCGGCCGCCAACCCGAACGGGTCGGGCTCGGCCACCGACATCAGGTCCCGCACCGACGGGCCGAGCGGCACGTGCGGCACGTCCGCCCGGTCCATCAGCGTCACGAACTCCTCGTCCGGCGGCGCGCACACGACCGCCTCCGAGCCCAGCTCGCGCAGCTTGGCCGCGAGCGCCACGATCGGCTCGACGTCGCCGCGCGAGCCGTACGTCAACAACACCACACGCATGTGGTTGCCCCCCATTTTCGCTGGTGACCCGCTTACGGCGGGCAATGATGCGGCACACCCCCGGCCTTGCCGCAAGACCGGGGGTCCGCTATACAGTGAAGTGGGGACAAGGCCACTTACGGCGTCAGCCGGTGCAGGTCCCGGGGGAACAGCGTCGTCTGCCGGATGTTGGCCACACCCAGCAGCCGCGCCGTCCACCGCTCCAGTCCGATGGCGAAGCCGCCGTGCGGCGGCATGCCGTGCGCGAACATCGCCAGGTAACTCTGGTATGCCTCGGGCGACTCGCCGCGGTGCGCCAAGGCCGCGAGGTAGTCGGCGTGCCGGTGCAGCCGCTGCCCGCCGGTGACCAGCTCCAGACCTCGGAACAGCAGGTCGAAACTGTTGCTGTACTTGGGGTCGGTCGGCGACGGATGGGTGTAGAAGGGGCGCTTGGCCATCGGGTAGCCGGTGACGAACAGGAAGTCCGAGCCGTGCTCACGCAGCGCCCATTCGGACAGCCATCGCTCGTCGGCCGGGGCCAGGTCGACCTCGTCCTTGCCACCCAGCAACTTCTGTGCCTCGGCGAAGTGGATGGCCGGGATCTCGGTCGGCACCTCGGGCAGATTCGCACCCAGCAGCGCCAACGCCTCCGCGCGGGCCGCCGCCGCGGACAGCATGCCGGCGATGGTGTGCCGGAGCACGGCCATCACGTCCCGGTGGTCGGCGATGAACCCGATCTCGGCGTCGAGACTGGTGTACTGGGCCAGGTGCCGGGCGGTGTCGTGCGGCTCGGCCCGGAACACCGGCCCGACCTCGTACACCCGCTCGAACACGCCGACCATGGCCTGCTTGAAGAACTGCGGCGACTGGGCGAGAAAAGCCCTGCGTCCGAAGTAGTCGATGCCGAACACGGTCGCCCCGGACTCGGTGGCCGAACCGACGATCTTCGGCGTGTGGATCTCCGTGCCGCCCAGGCCGTCCAGCGCAGCACGGAACCCGGCCACGCTGGCCGCCGAGATCTCGAACCGGGCCCGTAGCAACGGATGGCGCAGCGACACCGGCGCACTGTCCAAAATGGTCGGCAGCGTCGCCGGCACGGTCGGTCGGTACAGGTCGAACGGCGGCGGGGCCACGGCTTCGCCCAGCACCGTCAGCAGCGGCTCGGTCAGCTCGACGCCGCCCGGCGCCTTGGGGTTGGCGGTGACCAGGCCGGTCACCTCGACAACGGTCTCCTCGGCCGGCGCGGGCCCGGACGTGACCACCTGGGTCAGCCCGGACCGGTCGCGCACGACCACGAACGTCACGGATTTCAGCTCACGGCCGCGGTGCACCCAGCCGGCGACGCGAACGCGTTCACCGACGTGCGCGGGAAGTTCCGCGGACAGGACACGGGCGATCATCGCCACTCCAGTGGTCGAGTCGACCCCTTGGGAGTGCGGGCGAGAAGGGAAACTCGCGGTGCCACCGCACTTTCGTCCCCGCACGCGGGAACCTCTTCGTGGCCCGATGACGGGGGCCGGCCGGCGGGGCATTGCCTCCCCGCACTCGGGAGTGTCTTCACCGGGGGACGCGGGACCGCCTTCGCAGCTACCGGCGGCTCTCTGAGGACCCGAGTGGGTCCCCGGCTACTTGTCTCCGTCACCGTGTTGCGGGACAGCGTATCCGAGGTCGCGCCCGGTCCGCCTCAGGATTTCGGCAGGCGATCGTGCAGTGCGGCGAGCCCGGCGGCGAAGGCGGCGAAGTCCTTGCGGCTCATGCCGTCCACGAACAGCTCGCGGACCAGGGCGGCGTGGCCGGGGGCGGCCTCGCGCAGCTTCTGCCAGCCGGCCTCGGTGAGGACGGCGACGATGCCGCGCTCGTCGCTGGGGCAGCCGCAGCGCCGCACCAGACCGGCCTTCTCCAGTTGCCCGACCTGATAGGTGAGGCCGCTCTTGGACGTCACGGCGGCGCCGGCCAGGTCGGTCATGCGCAGCCGGCCCTCGGGTGCTTCGGCCAGTCGGGCCAGCACCTCGTACTGCTGGTGCGACAGCCCGGCATCGCGCTTGAGCTGGTGGTCCACCAGGCGGTTGACGGCCGCGCCGACCGTGAGGAAATGCTTCCATGCCGTCAGTTCGCGCTCGTCGAGCCAGTTCGGGTCGGCCATGGCCAACATCGTACAAATTTCAACAGAACAGCGCTTGACGGGCAGTGTCATCGGGGTCACACTGGTGTGCGGATGACGAATGGATGTGCGCACAGCGAACACGGGAGTGTCTGTGACGATCAAACGAGACCTGGTCATCGGCGGCGAGGACGTCCCGGCGCTGGACGGCCGCACGACGGAGGATCTCAATCCGTACACCGGGGAGGTGTACGCGGTGGTCGCGGCCGGGGGCGCGGCCGACGTCACGCGCGCGGTCGACGCCGCCCAGCAAGCGTTTGCCACCTGGTCGACCACCTCGCCCGGAGCCCGCCGCCGAATCTTCCTCAAGGCGGCCGACATCCTGGAGGCCCGCGTCGACGAGGCGGTCGCGCTGATGGGCGAGGAGGTCGGCGGCGTCGCCGGCTGGGCCCAGTTCAACGTGGGGCTGGCCGCCGGCATGCTGCGGGACGCGGCCGCCTCGATCGGGCAGCCGCTCGGCGAGGTGCTGTCCACCGAGACCGAGGGGCAGCTGTCGTTGGCCCTGCGCGAGCCGGTCGGCGTGGTGGCGGCCTTCGCGCCGTGGAACGCCCCGATCATCCTGGGCACGCGGTCACTGGCGGTGCCGCTGGCCGTCGGCAACACCGTCGTGCTCAAGCCCAGCGAGGACGCGCCGCTGGCCTGCGGCCTGTTCCTGGCCGACGTGCTGCGCGAGGCCGGCCTGCCGGCCGGTGTGCTCAACGTCGTCACCAACGCGCCGGCCGACGCGGCCGAGGTCGCGCGCACTCTGATCGCGGACAAGCGGGTCCGGGTCGTCAACTTCACCGGCTCCACCCGGGTCGGCCGCATCATCGGCACGACCGCCGCCGAGCACATCAAGCCGGCCGTGCTCGAACTCGGCGGCAAGAACGCCCTGCTGGTGCTGGACGACGCCGACGTCGACTACGCCGTGAACGCCGCCGCCTTCGCCTCCTACTTCAACGCCGGTCAGATCTGCATGTCGGCCGACCGGGTGCTGGTGCACCGCTCGGTGGCCGAGGAGTTCACCGCCAAGCTGGCGGCCAAGGCCGCCGCCCTGCCGCACGGCGACCCCACCGACCCCGGCACCGCGATCGGCCCGCTGATCAGCGCCTCCGCCGCCCAGCGGGTGTCCGCCCTGGTCGCCGAGGCCGTCGCCGCCGGCGCCTCGCTGCGGGCCGGCGGCGGTGACGCCGAGGCAAGCCGTTATCCGGCGACGGTGTTGGCCGACGTCACCCCGGACATGCGGATCTTCACCGAGGAGATCTTCGGGCCCGCGGTCACCGTGACCACGGTGGACGACGACGAGCAGGCCATCGCCATCGCCAATGACACCGACTACGGCCTCACCGCTGGTGTCATCACCGAGGACGCCCGCCGCGGCCTGGCCGTCGCCCGCCGACTGCGCACCGGCATCGCGCACGTCAACAACCAGACCGTCGACGACGAGCCCCAGGTGCCCTTCGGCGGCGTCAAGTCCAGCGGCTACGGCCGGTTCGGCGGCCGCTGGGGCGTGGAGGCCTTCACCGCCACCCGCTGGGTCACCGTCGCCGGCCAGCACAACCACTTCCCGTACTAAGGGGGCAGCTCAGGGTTATTTCCCGATGCGACCCCCGGTACGCCGCCGATACCGTGCTGGGGACAGCGACGGGGGAGTTGACGGATGCGCAGCGTGGTGGGGATCGTTGGCCTGGTGGTGGCCGGCGCGTGTGTGGCGACGGGCTGCTCGCGGCTGCTGCCGCCGCAGTCGATGAGCGAGACCAAGACCCTGGACCAGTCGGTGACGTCGATCAAGGTGGCCGGCCGGTCGGGCGACGTTGTGGTGCACGGCCAGCCCGGGCTGGCCAAGGTGACCGTGCAGCGGACGATCACCTACCACGACGGCCCGCCCAAGCAGGACACCTACCACGTCGACGGTGGCGTGCTGGTGCTGACCGGCGACTGCGGCAGCAACTGCGACGTGGACTACGACATCAAGGCGCCCGCCGGGCTGCCGGTCAGCGGCGAGACGTCCAACGGCGACGTGCGGCTGACCAACGTGGGGGCGGTCGACGTCACGACCAGCTCGGGGACGGTCGACCTGACCGACGTGGCCGGCACGGTGACGGCCAAGTCCAGCAACGGCGAGATCACCGGCCGCGGCCTGCACGGCGGCAAGGTGCAGGCCACCACCGACAACGGCGAGATCAACCTGACCCTGCGGGAAGCCGGTGACGTCACGGCGCGGACCGACAACGGCGACATCAGGCTGGCCGTGCCGACCGGCGGCTACCGGGTCACCACCACCACCAACAACGGTCACCGCAAGATCGGCATCACCGAGGACCCCAACGGCCGCAACATCCTGGACCTGGGCACGGACAACGGCGAGATCACCGTGGTCAACGCCTAGCGATCCGCCGCCGCAGCGGCAACCAGGTCACCAGCACGAACAGGCTGAACAGGTTGAGCAGCAGCCAGGTCGGGTGCAGCAGCGCCGCCGGCAGCCGCGGCCAGTTCAGGTACCAGTTGGCCAGCAGGTCGAGCACGATCACCGCGAAGGCCAGCGTCACTCCGTGACGTTGGTCCAGCGCGACCAGCACGGCGGTCAGCGGATCGATCACCACCAGCGCGGTGAAGAACACGGCCAGCGGCACCGGAGTGTCGGCATAACCGCCGGCCAGCAGGTCGATCGCGTGGGTCGTGGTGCCGACGAGGAAGCCGACCACGTAAACGGCACGCACGATCCACCAGGGCACAACCCGGACATTACGCGAGCGCCGCGGCCGGTGGGGCCGGCCGCGGCGACGCGGTCAGGACAGGACGGTCGGGACGTTGTAGCCCTCGACCAGCAGCCGGGGCTGCGACACCGACTTGCGCGGCGCCACGCTGACCGTCTTGCTCTCGCCCGGCAGCAACCAGAAGTAGTTGTCGCCGTACAGCGTCGGCAGCACGCGGTCCTTGCCGTTGCGCTCACGCAGCGACAACCGCACCATGGCCGCCACCGTCTTGCCGGTGTTCTTCACGACCGCGCTGTACGCGTCGCCGCTCTGCTGCAACGACACTGATACCGAAGTCGCGGCGACCTGGTTGAGCGCCCGCATGTCGGTGTCGTTGCGGTAGCGCCAGTACGTGTTCTCCGACAACAGGTTGCCCGAGCTGTCGGTCATCCGCAGCCGCAGCAGGTGCAGCGCCGGCAGGGAATCCGCGAACGGCACCGTGAACGACTGCGACACCGAGGACGGCGCGATGTCGACCTGCTGGCTCTGGGCCGCGCCGAGGGCCTTGCCGGCCAGGTCGTACAGCTGCGCCGACACCGTGGCGCCGGACACCGCCACCGGGGTGTGGTTGAGGGCGCTGACCTTCCAGTCCACCAGGCTGGCCTGCACGTGGTGCGGCTCGCAGCCCTTGCGGGAGCCGTAGTAGCTGCCGTTGACGTCCATGTCGTAGTCGTAGGTCTGCCACACCGTGCTGTGCCAGGCCGGGTGCGACATCCACAGCAGCACGCCGCGG
>DATJJB010000701.1:0-11217 GCA_035492655.1 Kutzneria sp.
GTACCCCACCGTATGCGACAAGGTCTGTGACGGCACGAGCCAGCAGAACGGTGACACACAGCCGGTTGCGCCGACGACGATCTACGGCCGCACGATCCGGCTGCACACCGACAACAACGGCATGGCCTGGGCGACGATGGACGGCAACGGGCCGGGCGACGAGGTGTGGCTCGATCGGAGCTGGAACGAAGGCGCGAGCTGGCCGGACGGGTCGTCGCTAGGCCGCACGACATCGGGCCGCACGACCATGTTCGCCACCAGGGATCCGAAAGCCAAGCTGTACGGCGGAGTCATCCGGGCCTGTGGCAAAGAAGCCACGCACGCCAACGGAAGTTGCACGGCCTGGGCCCGGCCGACGCCGACGAGGGCCGGCGCGGCGGCGGACGCGCTGATGTACGACTACGACGCCTATCAGGCGTGGTGGCCGAGCAGCTGGTGGAACTCGGCGGCCACGTTGACTGCGTTGATCGATTACCTCCAGAAGTCCGGGAACCATGACTACGACTGGGTTGTCGGCCGGACGTTCGACGTGAACAAGGTGGCTTTCCCGGCCGGCGCCAAGTCCGGCGACGCGATCGACGGCGACTTCATCAGCCGGGCGATCGACGACACGGAATGGTGGGGCCTGGCCTGGATCGCCGCTTACGAGTACACGCACGATCAGCGCTACCTGGCTGAGGCGGCGACGATCGCCAACTACGTCAACGGGTTCTGGGACAGCAAGTGCGGCGGCGGGGTGTGGTGGGATCGCGAGCGTACGTACAAGAACGCCGTGACCAGTGGCCTGTACCTGAGGCTCACGGCCGCTCTGCACATCGACACGCCGGGTGACACCGCCTGGGGTCAAAGGGCTGTGACAGCAGGGAATTGGTACCTGAACAGCGGTCTGATCAACGGGCAGAACCAGGTCAACGACGGCCTCACCGGCGACTGCCGCAACAACGGTCAGACCGTCTGGACGTACAACCAGGGCCTGGCGATCGGTGGCTTCAACGAGCTCTACAGAGCGACCGGCAACCAGACCTGGCTCAACACCGCGACAAGGCTGGCCAACGCCGTGGGGCAGGGCGTGCTGACCGAGTCGTGTGAGCCCAACTGCGACGACAACCAGAAGCAGTTCAAGGGAATCCTCGTCCGCTACCTGGCTGAGCTGGGCTACCAGCCGTACCTCCAGACGCAGGCCAACTCCTTGTGGGCCAACGATCGTGACCCGCTCAACCGTCTTGGCCTGCGGTGGGCCGGCGGCGCACCGAATGCCGTCGACTGGCGAACGCAGGCCAGCGCCCTCGAAGCCCTTACCGTGACGCCGAATCCAGCAGGAGGTTGACCAGAGCGATCACGTTGTCGGTCGCCGGCTCGTGGCCGCCGAGCAGATGGGTGTACATGAACGAGTCGCCGATGCGGACGATCGCCTGCGCCAGCACGGCCGTCGGCACCGCGAAGTCCACACCGGACTCCACCAGCAGCTTGGTGAACAGCGTCGTCGCGCGCTGTTCGACCAGGCCTGGGGCGAGCACGGTTCGGATGAACAGCAGCGGGTCGCGTTCGATGAACGCCCGCAACGGCTCGGCTTCGATGACGGCGTACATGAAGTGCTTGAACACGGCCCGCACGCGGTCCAGGCCATCGGCGTGGACGCCCGCCACGCAGTGGTGGAACGTGCGCTCGGTCTGCTCGGCCAGCACCATGGCCACCAGCTCGTCGTGGTTGCCGATGCGTCTGTAGAGCGTGGCGCGGCTCAGGCCGAGTTCGGCGGCCAGTGCCGACATGTCCAGCGGTTGGCCGGCGAGGTACGCGCCGGTCGCCGCGCGGACCACGTCCTCGGTGGTGTTCCTTGTCAACCGGACCTCCCCTGTGAGACAAATAAGGGGATTGTCTCACAGGGGAGGCGCGGCGTGACGCATTTCGTGGACCACGGCGGCACCGGCCCGGCGGTCGTGCTGCTGCACAGCTTCCTGATGGACGGCGACATGTTCGCGCCCCAGATCGCCGCGCTCGGCGACACGTTTCGCCTGGTCACGGTGGATGAACGTGGGCACGGGAAGACCCCGCTCGACGGGCCGTTCAGCTACTGGGACGTGGCCGAGGACGTGCTGGCCGTGGTCGACGAGCTCGGCATCGACCAGTTCGCGCTCGTCGGCACCAGCCAGGGCGGTTTCATCGCGCTCCGGATCGCCCTGCTGGCGCCCGGTCGGGTGACCGCGCTGGCGGTGTTGGGCAGCTCGGCCGCGGCGGAGGATCCGCGGGTCGCCGAGGCGTACCGCGGGCTGGGCACCCTGTGGACCACGCAGGGGCCGACCGATCAGCTGCTGGACATGGTCGCCACCATCTGCGTCGGCGACATGGACAACTCCGCGTGGAAGGTGAAACTGCGCGCGCTGCCGTACGAGCGCGTGCCGGTGCTGCTCGACGCGCTGACCCGGCGGGACAGCATCGTCGACCGGCTGGGCGAGATCGCCTGCCCGACGCTGGTGATGCACGGCACCGCCGACGCCGCCTACCCCGTCGAGCGGGCCACGGAGATCGCCGAGGCCGTGCCCAAGGGCGAGTTGGCGCTGGTCGAGGGCGGCGCCCACTTCCTCAGCCTGACCGACCCGGCCGTGGTCAACCCGGCGCTACGCGAATTCCTTTCGGCCAACACCTGATTCGGCCGAACGGACCTGTACCTCTGCCCGATCACGGACCTGATTTGTCCCGCGGCCGGGCCGTTTGTGATGCTGCGAGCGTGAAGCTGTGGCGGGTGCTGTTGCCCGTGCTGTGCCTGGCGCTGGTGGCCGGCGGGATCGTGACCTACCGCTGGCTCAGCGCGCCGGCCGGCGCGACCTACATCGACATCGCCGACGCGAACCCCGCGCCGACGCCGGTCGCGTACGCCTCGACCGGTTCGAAAGGCAGCTGGCACGTCGACTGCGGCCGCAACCAGGAGCGGATGTACAACTCCGACAACCTGGTCGCGCAGCCCGGCATCGTCGGCGGCGCCCACCACGTGCACGACTACGTGGGCAACGAGTCGGTGAACGCGCTGTCCACCAACGACAGCCTGGCCGCGGCCGACACCACGTGCCAGTTCGGCGACAAGTCGACCTACTACTGGCCGGTGTTGCTGCTGCCGTCGGCCATGACCGCGATGGACGGCATGGACGGGATGTCCATGGACCACAGCACCATCGCGATACCCAGCTCGGTAAGTATTGAATACCGCGGCAGCCCGGTCAGCAGCGTCATCGCCATGCCGCGCTTTCTCCGCGCCACCACGGGAAACCCGCACGCCACGACCGAAGGTCTGGCCAACACCGAGCACGTGCGGTGGACCTGTTCGGGTGCGCGGGACAAGGTCACCATGGACTATCCGCAGTGCGGCAGCGGGCAGCAGACCATTCGCGTGTACGACTTCCCCAGTTGCTGGAACGGCTCCGCCACCGACAGTCCCGATCACCGTAGCCACCTGGTGTTCCCGGAGGCCGGCGGCGGCTGCCGGGTCGGCACCTTCCCGGTGCCGGAACTGCACATCGAGGTCGCGTACACGCTGCCGCCCGGCATCCACTACGCGATCGACGCCTTCCCGGAGGAGCACTTCAGCTCCGTGACCGATCACGCGATGTACGTCGACGTGCTGCCGGACGCGCTGATGGCCACCATCGTCGACTGCATCAACTCCGGGCGTCACTGCTGAGCTACTTGCCTTGCGCCGGGCCGCCGGCGGGCGTGACGGCGAACCAGGTTCCCTTGACGCCCTGGCCGTTGATGTCACCTGGAGCCTTGTCGCCGGAGAAGTAGTACACCGGCTGGCCGTTGATCGTGACCTGGCAGGTGCCCTCGGGGCGCTCCACGTAGCCGACGGCCTGCGGGTCGATGCCGTCCGGGAAGATCTTGCCCGGGGAGGCGATCAGCAGCGGCCGCCAGGTCTTCGCGCAGTCGCCAAGACAGGTCGGCTTCTTGTTGCTGTCCTTGGTGAACATGTACAGCGTCAGGCCGTTGCCGTCGGTCAGGAACGTGCCGATCTTCTCGGACGTGGTCGCCCGGAGAGCGATGTCGTGCTCGTCCTGGGTCGTCGGCTGATCCGATGGGCCGCTGAAGATCTGTACCAGCCGCTGCGTCTTGGCCACCGTCGGCGGCGGCGCCGCGGTCGGGGTCGGCAGCGTGACGACCTGCTCGACGGGCTTGATGTCGGCGGCCTGCGGTGTCCCCCCGATGGAGCAGGCGGTCATCGTGATCATGGCCGTGGCCAGGAGGGACGAGGAGATGATCACATTGGTCAGCCGCATGGCTCTGCGCTCCGTGAGTCGTTCTGGCGAGTTGCCGCAAACACGGACGGGTAGGTCGGACGGTTCAGTCCGGATTTGTGGTGAACCTGTCCGGCCGTCCGCTCGTGTGTCATGCAGGTCGGGCCCGTGCGGTGTGCAGGGCGTCGCACGGACCCGGCCGCCCTCCACTGTGGACGGTTGTCCGAACGGGCAGGTGTCGGCGGCTGGAGTCGCCCCGCGGTCGGCCGGCCGCGCGCGATGACCGTGTTCCTCGATGAGCCCGATCGGGATTTCCGGTCGGTGCACGGGGGTGACACGGAAGGTGGTGCTGATGGCCGGGCTGAGCAGGCGCGCCCGCCAGGACGTCGCCGACGAGGCGCTGCTGCGTTCGCTGTACCGCGAGCACGGCGGCGCCATGCTGGCGTACGCGTATCGGCTGACCGGGGACCGCGCCGCGGCGGAGGACGTCGTGCAGGAGGCGCTGGTACGGGCCTGGCAGCATCCCGACAGCCTGGTCAACGGTGTGGGGTCCGTTCGGGGCTGGCTGTTGACCGTGGTCCGCAATCTCGTCACGGACAAGGCTCGCGCCCGGGCCTCGCGGCCGCGGGAGGTCGCCGAGCCGCCCGTCGACGTCGCCGTTTCCCGCGACCATGCCGAGGGCGTGGTCAACTCGATGGTCGTCGGCGCCGCGCTGGGGCGGCTGTCCGCTGAGCACCGTGACGTACTGGAGCAGATCTACCTGCTCGGCGGCACCGCCAGCGAGGCCGCGCAGGCGCTCGGCATTCCGCTCGGGACCGTGAAGTCCCGGTGCTACCACGCACTTCGCGCGCTGCGCGGATTACTCCCTGGGGTCGAGGCGGGATTGGAACGGTCGTTGTCATGAAAAACCCGGAAGTGGAGCGCTATCTCGCCGGCACACTGGACGAGGAGCGGGCCCGGCTGCTCGAGCGGCACCTCCAGACGTGCGTGCAGTGCAGCGACGAGGTGGCCGAGTTCCATGAGTTCCAACGCATCGTCGACACCGTGCTCAACGGCCCGCCGCCGGCCGACGATCTCGTGCTGCAACGCGCCCTTCGCCAGATCCGTGCCGAGTCCGCCGCCCGGCGGCGTCGCCGTGGGGCCATCCTCGCCTCCGCCGCTGCCGTCGTGCTCGGCGTCGCCCTGACCACCGGCGTCGCCGTCGGGCGTGCCGGCGATTCCTTGGGCCCCATTCGCGCTTCCGCCACCGACGCCGGGACCGGGGCTGCTTTGGGTTTGGCTTTCGCCGACACGTCTGGGTGGTCGCATCTTTCGGCTGCCGTGAGCGGGGTTCCCGTCGGGACCCAGTGCGAGCTCGTGATCGTCGGCAAGGACGGTAAGCGGACTGTTGCCGCTGGTTGGAAGGTCACCGGTGGTTCGGGTTCCGTCGACGCCAGTGTGCTGGTCGACCCGGCCGATATCGCCTCCGTGCGTCTGGAGAACATCACCGGCCAGCAGTTGGTGACGGTCACTCTGTAGCACTGTCACATCGGCCGCGGCCGGGGGCTCAGGTGTGTGAGCCTTGAGCGACGGGACGGGGTGGCTGATGGACGACATCGAGTGGCTGGCGGAGCGGTTCGAGCGAGAGAGGCCGCGGCTGCGGGCGGCGGCGTATCGGATGCTGGGCTCGGTGGCGGCGGCGGATGACGCGGTGCAGGACGCGTGGCTGCGGCTGAGCGCGGCCGGGCAGATCGAGAACCTCGGGGGCTGGCTGACGACGGTGGTGGCGAGGGAATGCCTGCACCAGCTGCGGTCGAGAAGGCATCGCCGGGAGGAACCACTGGAGTTGGTGGTGACGGCGGGGGAACCGGACCCGGCGCAGGAGGTGCTGCTGGCGGACTCGGTCGGCCTGGCGTTGCAGGTGGTGCTGGCGCAGCTGACACCGGGTGAGCGGCTGGCGTTCGTGCTGCACGACCTGTTCGACGTGCCGTTCGGCGAGATCGCGGGCATCGTGGGCCGAACGCCTGCGGCGACGAGGCAACTGGCCAGCCGGGCCAGGAGAAGGGTGCGGGGGGCGGAGATCCCGGACGCGGATCCAGATCGCCAGCGGCAGCGGAAGGTGGTGGAGGCCTTCTACGCGGCGGCGTACACGGCAGATTTCGACGCGCTGGTCAGGGTTCTCGACCCGGACGTGGTGCTGCGGACGGATCAGCCGGCGAGCATCGTGAGAGGTGCGAAGGCGGTGGCGGAGCAGGCACGCGCGCCGCAGGGCGGCAACCTGCGGTCGATCCTGGTCAACGGCACGATGGGCGCTCTGATCACGATCAACGGCCGGCCGAACGCGGTGATGGTCTTCACGGTGGCCGACGACAAGATCGTCCGCATCGACGTCATCCGTGACACCGAGCGCGTCGGCCGGGTGGCCGACGCGCTCGGCGCGTGATCACCAGTACTTGGCCGGCACCCGAATCTCGATGGCGCCGCCGAGCCGGGCCTGCGGAATACGGACGGCGATGGCGATGGCGGCGTCGAGGTCCTCGGCGTCGACCGTCATGAAGCCGCCGACAGAGCTGTCGAGGAACGGCCCCGGAGTCCGCACGGTGTCACCGTTCTCGACGCGAACTGTGACGGCGTCCTTGGGCAGTCCGAGCGGCGGGCCGCCGGCGACGTTGTCGAGCGAGCTGACGGCGGCCCAGTCGGCGTACACCGCCTTCCGCTCCTCAGCGGAGATCGAGGCCGCGCCGGGCGTGCCGGGCAACGGAAAGCTGCCGTGGTGAATCACGAAGATGAACTGCATGGTGTCCTCCTCAACGGGTTCTCACTCACCTGAGCCCCGCCGCCGCGCGGATGTGACCGCACAACAAGAAAAAAATAGGGACCGGCCGAAGCCGGTCCCCTTGTCCAGCAGTGGGTCAGTCGGCGAAGCGGATGGACGCGACCATCTTGTCGAAGCCGATCAGGCTGAGGTCGTTCTGGTTGCCGGTGACGATCATCGACCTGCCGCTGCAGTCCTTGCCGGTCCACAGCTTGTAGGTGCCGTCGGCCTGGATGGAGGAGACGAGCGACGGCGTGGTGACGTTCTGGCACTTGTGACCGGAGACGGCCTGCGAGCCCTGCGGCTCCGAGAGGTTCTTGCCGGAGTCGAGGATGGCGCTGGTGGCGGTCAGGGTGGCGTTGCCCGGGTTGGTGGTCGTGGGCGGCGTCTGGCCGCCGCCGTCGCCGAAGCGGATGGAGCGCACGGCGTTGTCCAGGCCGATCGTCTTCAGGTCCTTGACGTCACCGGTGATCACGACGGACTTGCCGGTGCAGTTGGGGCCGTCCCACAGTTTCACCGGGCCGTCGATGGTGACGGAGGAGGCGACGTCGGGGCGGAACACGTTCTGGCAGCCGGGGCCGGCCACGCCCTGGGAGGCGCCGTTGTCGGAGAAGTTGGCGTCGTCGAACAGGATCGCGCTCTTGCCGGTCAGCGTGGTGGTGGGGGCGCCGGTCGGCGCGGTGGCCGTCGGCGCGGTCGACCCGGGCGGCGGGTTCTTGCCGAAGTTGCGCTGCCCGTCCGGCGTCACGGCCCACCAGGTGTTGCCGACGGCCTCACCGTTGGTGTCGAAAGCCTTCTTGTCCCCGCTGAACAGGTACAGCGGCCGGCCCTTCAGCGTCAGCTGGAGGTTGTGGTCGTCGGGCCGGCGAATGACGCCGAGGTCGTTGGGGTTGATACCGGCCCACATCACCTTGGGCGTCTTGCCCAGCTCCACCGGCGGCCAGGTTTCCTTGCACTTGTCGACGCAGTTGGACGTGAACTTCTCGTCCTTGTCGAAGACGTAGACGACGCGGTTGGCGGCGTTGAGCACGACCGGGTCGAGGTCGCCGGCCTTGCCGGCGCGTAGCGACACCCAGGCCCGCGAGACGTCGGCGGGTGCGCTCTGTGGGGCCCAGTCACCGGTGCCCGGGGTGGCGTTGTTGGACTTCGCGGTGCCCTGCAACAGGTTCAGCGGCGTGGAGTCGGCCACGTTGCTGGTCGCCGGCGACGCGATCGGCGCCTCCGGGGTGCCACAGGCGGCGAGCATCGCGGCGGCGCCGGCGATGAGGGCGGCAAGGGACACAACAGTCTTGCGCGACATGGGGATTCTCCAGTGTGGCTACAGGGTTCCGGATCCGTCCGGAAGCCGTTCGCGATGTACACGGAGCCCCTCGGCGAACGGTTCAAAGATTTTTCGATGAACCGTTCGCCGCTGGTCACATCAGGGAACCAGCACGATCTTGCCGCGGGTGTGCCGCTGCTCGAGCTCCCGGTAGGCGTCGCGAACCTGAGCCAGTGGGTACTTTCGGGCAACGACGATTTCCAGTTCGCCCGCGGCGATCCGTGAGGCCAGCTCGGCCAGCACGTCGGCGCTCGCCGCGGCACTGTTGCCCTCGGCCTTGACGCCGAACTTCGCCACGGCGCCGAAGTTGATGATCGTGTTGATCCGTTCCTTGTCGACGCCCAGTTCCAGCGCCAGTTCCACGTAGTCGGCGCCGAAGGTGTCGATGAACGCGTCGACGGTCCCGCCAGCGGCTTCCTTGACGCGGGCGGCCAAACCCTCGCCGTACGCCACGGGCGTCACGCCGTGGGCGGCCAGCCAGTCGCTATTGGACGGTCCGGCGACGCCGATCACCTTCGCGCCGGCCGCCACGGCCAGCTGCACGACCAGCGAGCCGACGCCGCCGGCCGCGCCGGAGACGACAACAATGTCCCCCTTGGACAATGCGACGGCCCTAACCGCCGCGTACGCAGTGGTTCCGGCGACGAACAGCGAGCCCGCCTGCTCCCACGTGACGGCCGCCGGCTTCGGCGTGAGCTGCGTCACCGGCACCGCGACGTACTCGGCCTGGCTGGCCCGGTCGTCGGTCCAGCCGATCACCTCGTCGCCGACCGCGACCTCGGAGACGCCTTCGCCGACCTCGCTCACCACGCCGGCGAGGTCGCTGCCCTGGCCGGACGGGAAGGTCGACGGCCATACCTCGTTGAACGCACCGGTGCGGATGGCCGCCTCGCCGGGGTTGATGCCGGCCGCCTTGACCTGCACGAGCACCTCGCCGGGGCCGGGGACCGGCTGGTCCACCTCGACCACGTCCAGCACGTCGATGCCGCCGAACTCGTTGTACCTGACCGCCTTGGACATGGCTCCGAGCCTCCTCGTCGGGTGTATGTGAACTCTCAACCACCCGTCCGGGAGATTTAATCCAGCAGTCCGCGCTCATACGCGAGGGAGACCGCCTCGGTACGGCTGGCCGCCCCGAGCTTGGCCATCACCCGTGACAGATGCACACTGGCCGTCTTCTCGCTGATGTAGAGGCGCTCCCCGACCTGCCGATTGGTCAGCCCCGAGGCAACCAGCTCCAGCACCGACCGCTCGCGCGGAGTGAAGAGGTCCTCGCTGTCCACTGCCACGCCGGCAACCTCGATACGGGCCCTTCTGGCCAGGGATTCGATGGCCTTGCGCAGCGGCAACGCTCCCATGTGGACAGCTTCGGCGTGCGCGGCCCGAAGCTCCACAACGGCTTCGTCCCGCCGACCGTCATTGATCAGCGCCTCCGCCAGCCGCCATCGGGCCGAGATGTGCCAGTACCGGAACGTTGCGGCCTTGGCCACCGCGACCCGCCACATCTCGATGTCGACTTCGTCGCGCAGCCGGTTCAGCTCGGCGTACATCCGGGCTTCCATGCAGATGGTCTCCGGATTGCGCATGTCCTCGCGCCACTGGTTCTCCAGCGAGTACTTGCCCTGCGACAGCGCGAATTCGTGCACGCGCTCGCCTTCGGCGACGGCGTCACGTGCCGCGTCGTCGTCACCGCGCCGCCACGCCTGCTCGGCCATGTCGGCCAGCGCGCCAACCGCGACCGCGCCGGCCCACCGCGCCTCGGCGACCCTGGCCCGAGGTGTCTCGCCGTTCGAGTCGATGATGCGCAGGCTCTCGTCGACCGCTTCGCGCAGCTCACCCCGCCACAGCGCCGCCTCGGCCCGCGCGGCGCGGACACGCCCGATGGTGCGGGCGTCATCGGAGTAGGTCATGATCCGTGCCGCCGCCTCGTCGACCTCGTCGAACCGGCCGGCGATGGCCAGCTCGTACAGGGCGGCCGCCTCCAGCCGCGTCGACGCCCAGCGCGGCGCGGTCGAGTGGTCCTCGAGCGCCTCGGCCGCGGCGCGGCCGCCCGTGTTGAAGGCGATCCCCATCCGGGACACCCGGGCCTCGACGGCGAGCTCGGACCAGGCAAGGCCGACCGCGACCGCCCGCTCGATGAGCTCCGTCACCACCGCCAGAACCTCCCGGTACCGCCCCTGCATGTAGAAGTTGACCGCGAGGTTGTTGCGCGCACGGAGTTCGACGGAGTAGGCGCCGATCTCGACCGCCCTGGTCGCGGCGGCGCGGTACAGCTCCTGGGCCTCCTCGGCCCGTTCGCGCCACTCCGCGTAGACGGCCAGGGTGATCAGCGCGTCGACCGCGACATCATCGGCCCCGACCTGGATCGCCTCGTCGCGGGCCTGCTCGGCCAGGCGTTCCAGCTCGTCGATGTCCAGTCCGGCGGCGCCGTACCAGGCCCATTCTCGGGCCCGCAACGCGATGATCTTCGCCCGGGTGACGCTCGGCGGCCGGTCGCGGACCAGTTCCCATGCCTCGCCCACCGCTGCGGCGACCTCAGGCGACGCCGTTTCCAACGGGATCAGGGTCAGCACCAGCTGATGCCTGGCCTCGGCACCGGTTTCCGGGTCGTCGGCGAGACCGATGGCGGATCGGGCGTAGGTGACCGCGCGATCCGAATCTCCGGCAGCGGAGGCCATGCGGGAAGCCAAGCGCTGCAACGAATACTCGGTCACGCCTGGATCGGCGACCGTGCCGAACACCTGCAACGCCTGCTCCACGTGGTGCAGGGCCTCGGCGGGGGCGCGTAGCTCCACGGCCTCCTCGGCGGCTTGCACCGACGCCCGGAAAGCCGTTGGCAGATCATGGCTCTGTAGGGCGTGATACGCCAACGAAGCGGG